>NZ_JBEZFA010000005.1:0-243800 GCF_040649215.1 Micromonospora sp. NPDC049044
CTGCACTCGTGAGGGTGTGGGAGAGTAGGACGCCGCCGGACAATCTTCCAGATAGGGCCACCCCATGCGGGGTGGCCCTATCTGCATTCCCCCCCCGGGCGGGGTTCCCGGCCGGGGTCGGTCGACGCGTGTTACCTGATCGACTCGGGTTCCCGGAAACCGCGGTATCCGCGACCGGGTGACACCCCGGGTATCAGGAAACCGAGTCGATCAGCCGGCGGCGAGGAGTCGATCAAGGGGTAGGGCGGGCGTGGATCACCCCCCCGGGTCTGCATCTCCTGGCGGAGGGTTACGCATCAGCCCGCTGGCGTCGGCGATCGAACGGCCGGGGAACACCATCACGACGCTGCCGTGGTCGGCCCAGCCACACCGCGAATTCGCCACCGTCGCCACTGGTGCTGCCGCACTTCAGCACCCCGCCCAGGTCACCGCCGGGGCACTCGCGCAGGTCGCGTAACGGGCCGACCCGGAGCCCCGCCGGCCCGGAGCCCCGCCGGCCCGGAGCCCCGAAGCCCCGACCGGATCCCAGAGCCCTTGCCGGCCTCGGAGCCCGACCGGACCCGGGCCCCGCCGGACCCCAGAACCACAAGACCGGATCAGGAGGGCTTCGGCCCGCAGACGTAACGGGGCTCCGCGTCGTAGCGCCAGGTGAACTTCTCCCGCTTGACCACAGCGCCGTTCTTCTTGATGACCCGGAAGGCGTCCTGGGTGAAGCCGTTTATGCCATTGGTCGCGATGCAGGACGGGCCGGGCTCCAGGTGGATCAGCTTCGGTGTGGTGATGTTGCGACGCGGCCCGTACTCCGTCTTCACGCTGTCGTAGATCTTCGTGCTCCAGATCGACACGGTGATAGTGCTCGACGTGTACGACGTGTCGATGAGAACGCCGTACTCGGTGTTGTTGCGGAATTTGAAGTCCAGGTCCGGCCAGAAGATCGTCGACTCGATGACCGCCGGGTAGCGGTCGAACCAGTACGAGTGGGGCTTGTGCTCGACGTCTTCCAGCCCGGCGTAGTACGTCGCGTTGAACAGCGTGGTGGTGAACTGTGAGGTGCCGCCGCCGACGCCCGGCACGAGCTTTCCGCCGAGGATGACGGGTGCGTCCCGGTAGCCCTGGGCGTAGCCGCGCTCGCCGGTGTGACCGTTCAGCGAGAACGTCTTCCCCGGCAGGACCACCGTGCCGTCCACCTGCTTCGCGATTGTCGCGATGTTCTGGCTGCGCGAGGAGGCCAGGCCGCCGGTGAAGCGGGTGGTGAAGGTGGACACCCGCTCCTTGATGCCGAGTCCGGTCAGCTTCTCGGCGGTCAGTTCGGGTGGCGTCGGCTTCAGTTCGCCGCTCACCTCGCGGCCGTCCGTCCTGGGCAGTACGGCCAGCAGGTCCTGACTCAGCGTCGTGGTGTCCAGTTGCTGACCGGGTCGCCCGTCCTTGGTGGTGGGCCGGCCACCGACGATGGTCATCGTGGCGTTCTGGGGCGGTACCTCGATGGCGGCCAGGTCGTCGCCGAGCGCCGCCCGGAGCCGTTTGACGTCCACCGAGGGGGTCAGCTTGCCGGTCTTGTCTGCGGCGAACCGCAGGCTCTTCGCGATGGCGGCGGGCGGGACCTGCATCGAACCCTTGTCGGTACGCAGGGTGACCGGCGCGGCGACCGCGGGCTTGGCCAGCTCGGTGACCAACCGGTCCAACTCTTCCGGGGTGGTTGCCGGGTGGCTCTCCACAAGCGGCACGGTGATCGGGGTGCCGGCCAGCCAGCCGGCCCGCACCACCTCGGCCGAGCGTTGCGGTGCCAAGGCCAACCCGGGTTTGGGCGGTACGACCTTCGGTGTGGTGCCCTGGTAGGTGATCGCCGGCATCGTCATGCCCTGGACCTGGTCGCCGAGTACCTTGCGGAGCGCGTCGTCCAGCCGGTCCACGTCGACGGTGACCACCGGGTCGACGGTGCGGGAGCCGACCAGGCGGCTGACCGGGTGCGCGTCGGCGGCAGCCGCTGCCGCGACGGTCGCCGGCACGTCGACGGCCAAGCCCACCTCGGCCGGGTTGATCTCGGCGGTCCGCCCGTTGACGGTGATCGTCAGCGGGCCGGCGAGAGCCGCCGCCCGCCGGTCCAGCTCGGCGCGTAGTTCCCGGTCGGCGTCCGCGCGGCTCCGGCCGCCCAGTTCGGTGCCGAGCACGTTGGTGCCTCGGGGGACGTCCCCGGCGTACGCCCAGGCGCCGGCACCCGCCACGGCGGCGAGGACGCCGCCGGTGACGCCGGTGGCGAGCAGCATTCGTACCCGGCGGGGACGGCTCGGGCCACCCTCGGGCTCACCCGCAGCTGAGGTGGTCGCCGGTTCGTCTTCCGGCCAGGTGACCGCGGTGACCTGCACGGTGGGCCGGTCGTCGGCGGGGGGATTCTTTTCGCCGTACAGCGTCACTGCAACCTCGATCGCCAGGGTGCCGCGGGAGGTACGCCCTCCCGGAGGCACCTACGGTAACGAATGCCGGGCCGTCCGCCGGCTGCGCCCATCCGGTGCTGCCACCGCGTGTCGCCCGGCGTTTCGTTGGGGCATGGGGGCGGTGCCAACGGCGGAGCACGCGCGTGGCACGGTGACCGGGTGGACACTGCGGAGCGGGTGTTGGCGTACGGCGGCGATTGGCTGGACCGGGCGGCTGCCCTGCGCACCGATCCGGCCCGGTTGAGCGCACTGCTCTGCGGGTCGAGCACCGTGGTGCTGGCGTTGTGGCGGGACCGCTGCCTCGTCGACGCGGACGGGCCGGTCCGGCTCACTGCGGAGCGGGCGTCGCTCGTCCGGTCCGCTGCGGGTGAGACGGTCTTCCTGGGGCTCGACGGTGCGGTGGCGATGTTCGCCGTTGACCTGTCCGCACTTTCTGAACGGGCCGCCGTCGAGATGGCCGGTGCGGCACGTTCCGTCGACGTGCGCGCCCTGGTCGGGCAGCTCGAACCGGGTGCCGCGGCCGTTCAGGCGTACGCCAGGGGTCTGCTGCACTGGCATCGGCAGCAGCGGTACTGCGGGGCGTGCGGGGCGCCGGCCGAAGCGGCGGGCGGCGGACACATGCGCACCTGCACCGGCGCTGGCTGTGGCCGTCTCCTCTTTCCCCGGATCGAACCGGCGATCATCGTGCTGGTCGAGGCGCCCGGCCCGCCGGGCCGGTGCCTGCTGGCCCGGCACGCCGGTGCGGCCGAGGACGCGTTCTCGACGCTTGCCGGCTTCGTGGAGGTCGGCGAAAGCCTGGAGGACGCGGTCCGTCGGGAGATGGCCGAGGAGGCGGGCGTGGCCGTCACCGACGTGACATATCAGGGGTCGCAGGCGTGGCCGTTCCCCGCCGGCCTGATGGTTGGTTTCCGGGCCACCGCCACGTCCGACGAGGTACGCGTCGACGGCGAGGAGTTGCTGGAGGCGCGCTGGTTCACCCGAGCGGAGCTGCGGGATCGGGTGGCTTCCGGCCGTACGCTCGGTCGGGTGGACGCGATCGACCACCGCCTGCTCGAGGACTGGTTGACCGAGGTCTGACCTTGTCCGATAGGGACCCCAGCCGCAGCCAAACCACCGCCGTGTCGTCGTTACATTATTGTGATCGGGCCATGACTGGTCACGCTCCGCAGCGATTCCGAGAAATCGCCCCAATCGCCGTCACTTTTGCCGTTTTTTAGCCGGCATATGCCGCAACCCATCGTGACGCGGCGCTGGCCTCCAGGTGGCCCCCTATTACTGCCGAGTAATCGGGGGGTTGTGAGCTACGCCCCAACGGGTGCACCATCAACCCCGATCGTTACCCGCCGGTAACAGATGCCGAGCCCGGTGTAGGGCCGCCAGTTCGTCACCGGCAAGCCGCGCGCATCCACCTCGAGGAGGAACCCCGTGCAGGATCGGTTGAAGAATCAGGGTCGCACCCGGTGGCGGCGGTTCGCCGCCATGGCGGTGCCCGCTACGGCCGCCGCCGGGGCCATCCTTTTCGGAATGTCGACGGGCGCGATCGCCTCCGACATCACGGTCTCCGGCCAGACCTTCAAGATCGGCGCCGAACGCCTTGAGGGCGACGGCTTCAAGCAGTACGGCGGCATCGTCCGGGAGAAGGGCAAGGACGGCAAGCCCGGCCAGGTCCACCCGGTCGCGCTCTCCGAGATCAGCGACGCCGAGTTGTACAGCCTCTGCCAGTCCGTCCGCGCCGACCTGCCGGGCCTGCCGGTGGTGCTCACCATCAACGCCGGCGAGGGCAAGGAGCCCGCACGGGCCAAGGACCTGCTGATCGCCATGGACTCGCTGAACGGCAACGCGACCTTCACCAACATCAAGATCGGTCGGGACGCCACCGACCTGAACCCGACGGCGCAGGCCGGCTCGTTCGGCCAGAACTCCGACCACGTGACCATCACCAACCTGCAGCAGGTGTCCCGCTACACCACGGCGGCCACGTTCAACCTGGTTGGGCTTCGGCTGAAGGTCAACGTGGGCGAGGACGCCAAGGGCAAGGAGTGCTTCTAAGGTGAGCCGTGGCCCGCGGCGCGCCAACGCCGCGGGTCCGGCCCGTGTCCCCTTCCCCGCGTGGCCAGGAGGAGTACGTGACAACCGCGAACCCGTCCCACGCCCGGCCCGGCGGTCTGGCGCAGGCGTGGCGGCTCTTCCGCCGCTGGCGGCGCAGTCGACCGTTCCTCGGTGGCCTGTTCACCGCACTGGCCGGGCTGGAGATGTTTGCGTCCACCCGGATGACCCTCAACGGTCTCAGCTTCCACAGTGGGGCGAGCGGCCTGCTCTCGCTGCTGATCCCGATCATTCTGGTCACCTGCGGGCTGCTGCTGTGGATCACCCCGGCGCAGCGCCTGTTCTATTCGATAGTCGCGGCGGTCACCGCGGTCTACTCGCTGATCGGGCTCAACCTCGGCGGCTTCTTCGTCGGTCTGCTGCTCGGCATTGTCGGCAGTGCGCTCGCCTTCGCGTGGACGCCGGGCCCGCCACAAACTGACGGTGAGCTCGCTGGCGTCGAACCGGCCGGCGGTGAGCAGTCGGATGCCGAGCCGACTGCCGCCGGGCCTGCCGGTGCGGAGCAGGCCGGCGATGCGTGGTCGGATGCCGAGCCGGCCACCGTCGAGCGGGGCGTCCTCCCGGCGGCCCGGGCGTCCGACGACGGCGGGTGGGGCGTCCTCCCGACCGCGTCCCAGACGTCCGACGACGGCGAGCCGCCCACCAGGACGGAACGACCGACCGACCCGCACCGGGCGTTCGGCGTCGTTCTCGTGGTGCTCGGCCTGGCCGCCGGTGGGCTGGCCATCCAACCCCAAGGGGTACGGGCAGCCCCGATCCGGGTCGCCTCGACCGACTGCCCCACCCCGTCCCGGGATGCCAGCCCGTCGCCCAGCGACAGCCCGGCCGCGCCGACCCCGAGCCCGGAACCGGATGGCAACGTGGTCACCGACATCCTGGACGGAATCGGCGATCTGCTTGATGGTGGGCGTCGCGCGCAGGCCCCGGAACCGTTGCCGAGCCTGGCCGCCACGCCCATAGCGGGACCGACCGGTACGCCGACGGACGGGCCTGGCGACTGTTCGACGCCGGCACCGGACGGGTCCAGCCCGGCGACCCCCGGCAAGCCGGGCACCCCAACCCCGGGCCAGCCGGGTACGCCGACGCCCGACGAGCCGGGCAAGGTCGAGCCGGGCACGCCGCTGCCGCGCATCGCCGCCGATCCGACCCTGCCGAAGGTGGCGCAGACGCCGTCCAAGCTCACCGGATCGTCGGTCCGGATGACCGGCCTGCGGTTCGACGGGGTCACCGACCTGCGTACCGAGCGGGGCGACCTCAAGGTGCTGAAGTTCAGCATGAGTGAGGCGGTGACCGACGACTTCCTGCTCAGCGCCGACGGCCCCGCCGGGCGCAACCAGCGGTACGCGACGGACCGGTTGACCGTCAGCGGAGACGTGGCGTTCTACGCCACCCGGTTCGTCGGCCGGCTCGTTGGCATCAAGATCACACTGACGCCGGATCTGCCGCTGCCGGACGGTGTGCCGATCACCTCGCCGATCCCGATCACGTTCACCGACCCGGTCATCGACCTGGCATACGTCACAAGTAACACGCTTACCGCCCGACCGGCGTTGGCGCTGACCCTCGGCTGAACCGCACCCGCCGTATGGTCCGAGCGCCGGCGGTTGGCGTACCGCCGGCGCTCGAACCGCCGATGAACTCAGAGTCGAGCCAGCGCCCGACGCAGCGGGTCGAGGCCCAGCCCGCCCAGGTCCAGCGCCTGCCGGTGGAACTCCCGCAGGTTGAAATCCGCACCCTTGCGGGCCTTGGCGTCCTCGCGGGCCTGGAGCCAGATCCGCTCACCCACCTTGTACGACGGCGCCTGCCCCGGCCAGCCGAGGTAGCGGTTCAGTTCGAAGCGCAGATTCTCGTCCGGCACCCGGCAGTGCGCCCGCATGAACTCCCAACCCAACTCGGGTGTCCACCGCTCGCCCGGGTGGAAGCCGAACGGATTGTCCTTGGGGATCTCCAACTCCAGGTGCATGCCGATGTCGACGATCACCCGGGCGGCACGCATCGCCTGGCCGTCGAGCATGCCCAGCTTGTCGCCCGGGTCCTCCAGGTAGCCCAGCTCGTCCATCAGCCGCTCCGAGTAGAGCGCCCAGCCCTCGCCGTGCCCGGAGACCCAGCAGAGCAGTCGCTGCCAGCGGTTGAGCAGGTCGGCTCGGACGGCGGTCTGCGCCACCTGGAGGTGGTGACCGGGCACGCCCTCGTGGTACACCGTCGTCACCTCCCGCCAGGTGGAGAAGTCGGTGATGCTCTGCGGCACCGCCCACCACATCCGGCCCGGCCGGGAGAAGTCCTCGCTCGGGCCGGTGTAGTAGATGGCCCCGTCACTCGTCGGGGCGAGGCAGCACTCGATCCGGCGGACCTGCTCCGGGATGTCGAAGTGGGTGCCGTGCAGCTCGGCGATCGCCTTGTCGGCGAGGGCCTGCATCCAGTCCCGGAACGCCTCCTTGCCCTGGATGGTCCGCGTCGGGTCGGCGTCCAGCTTGGCCACGGCCTCGTCGACGGTGGCCCCGGAGCCGGCGATGCGCCCCGCGACGGTCCGCATCTCCGCCTCCAGGCGGGCCAGCTCCGCGAAGCCCCAGGCGTACGTCTCGTCCAGGTCGATCTTGGCACCGAGGAAGTACTGCGAGGCGAGCTCGTAGCGCTCCCGGCCGGCGGCCTGCTTGTCCCGCCCGTGCGGGGCCAGCTCGGTACGCAGGAACTGACCGAACTCCGCTGTCGCCGCGGTCGCCGCCGCCGCGCCCCGCCGCAGCTCCGCGTCGAGCGAGCCCGCTGCGCCCAGCCGCTCGACCAGCCCGTGGAAGAAGTTGTCCCCGCTCGGGTCGACCCAGATGTCGCACTGCTTGGCCACCTCGACCAGCTGCACCTTCGAGCTGACCTGACCGGCGGCGAGGGCCTCCCGGAGGGTGACCTTGTAGTTCTCCAGCGCGCCGGCGAAGCCGTTGAGCCGGGCCGCGATGTTCGCCTGCTCGTCGCTTGTCGCGGTCGGCATCAGGTCGAACACCATACGGATCTCGTGCAGCCCGCTCGCGATCACGCTGACGCCGCTTGTCGTCTCACCGGCGTCGTACAGGGCCAGGTCCAGGCCGAGCCGTTCCTGCATGGCCTCCTTGGCGATCCGCTCGGACTCATCCTGCGGTTCGGTCACCTCGAGTTCGGCGAGCGTGCGGCGGGTGAGGTCCGCACGCGCCCGGTAACCCTCCGGCGAGAGGTCGTCGAGCTGATCGTCATGGCCGGCGATGCCGACGAAGGTCGCGCCGGTCGGGCTCAACGGCGCCCACTCGGCCACATAACGGTTGGCGATTTCATCGATTCGTCCCACGGTGCGACCCTACGTGACCCCCCCGCCTTCGTGTCGACGACGTTTGTCGTGATCAGGCCGGTGACGTGACTCGCGGCGCAACAGTGAAAAGGCACGCGACTTTGTCGGTGGGCTCCGGCAGAGTGTCAGGGGTGACTGCCGATACCACTCCTGACAAGGCGCCGGCTCGCGCCTGGCTGCCAGGCTTCGTCGCCCTCGCCGCGATCTGGGGTTCCAGCTTTCTGTTCATCAAGGTCGGGGTGGCCGAGTTGCACCCGGTCCAGCTCACCCTCTACCGGGTCGTCGCCGGCGCGTTGACGCTCCTGGTCGTCCTCGCCGTGGTGCGCGACCGGCTGCCCCGCGAGCCGCGGATCTGGGCGCACCTGACCGTCGTCGCCGCGTTCGGTGTGGCCGTGCCGTTCACCCTCTTCGGCTACGGCGAGCAGCGGGTCGAGTCGATGCTCGCCGGCATCTGGAACGCCACCACGCCCCTGATCGTGCTGCCGCTGGCGGTGCTGGTCTTCCGCACCGAAAAGTTGACAGTGCGTCGCGCGATCGGGCTCGGGCTCGGTTTCCTCGGGGTGCTTGTGGTGTTGGGGGTCTGGGAGGGCATCGGCGGGGCGCACTTCACCGGGCAGTTGATGTGCTTCGGCGCGGCCGCCTGCTACGGCGTCGCCATCCCGTACCAGAAGCGGTTCGTCGCCGGTAGCACGCACTCCGGCCTGTCGCTCTCCGCGGCGCAACTGCTGCTCGCCGCCGCGCAACTGGCAGTCGTCACCCCGTTCGTCGCCGGCCTGCCGCCGCTGCCCACCGAGTTGTCGGCGGGGGTGGTCGCCAGCGTGCTGGCGCTCGGCGCGCTCGGCACGGGGCTTGCCTTCGTGATCAACATGCGCAACATCCGGGTGGCTGGCGCGAGTACCGCGTCCACCGTCACGTACCTGATCCCGATCTTCGCGGTGCTGATCGGGGCGGTGGCGCTCGACGAGCGGCTCAACTGGCACCAGCCGGTCGGCGCGCTCATCGTGCTGCTGGGGGTCGCTGTCGCGCAGGGTGTGTTCGGTCGCCGCAAGCCTCGTCCGGTGGTCGGCGTCGGCGTTCCCGCCGCACCCGCCGCCGAACCGGCCCGCCGCTGACCGACCAGCTGATCGACTCGACTTCCTGAAAATCGGGGTATCCGGCGGACCGGGATACCCCGACGTCAAGAAACCCGAGTGGATCACCGCCCCGGCGGCCGGCGCCCACCTGGCGGGGTGGGTAGGTCAGCCGCGGTTGTGCGTCCAGGCCACCAGTTGCTCCGCCGGCCAGGTGTTGACCACCAGATCGGCGGGGACGCCGCAGCGGGCGGCCCGCTCACAGCCGAACCGTTGCCAGTCGAGTTGGCCGGGCGCGTGCGCGTCGGTGTTGATGGCGAACCGGCAGCCGGCCTCCAGCGCCCGGCGGATCAGGCGCTTCGGCGGATCCTGCCGCTCCGGCCGCGAGTTGATTTCGACGGCGGTGTCGTGCTCGGCGCAGGCGGCGAAGACGGCGTCCGCGTCGAAGTCACTCTCCGCCCTGGTCCGGGCGCGGTGCCCCCGGTCGCCCGGGCCGGTCACCCCGGCCGGGCGGGACGAGACCATCCGGCCGGTGACGTGACCGAGGATGTCCAGGTGCGGGTTGGCGACAGCCCTCAGCATGCGACGGGTCATCTTCGACCGTTCGTCCTTCAGGCCGCTGTGCACCGAGCCGACCACCACGTCCAGCCGGGCCAGCAGTTCGTCGTCCTGGTCGAGGGAACCGTCGGCGAGGATGTCCACCTCGATGCCGGTGAGGATCCGGAAGCCCTCGGGCAGCGCCGCGTTCACCTGCGCCACGTGGTCGAGCTGCCGGCGTAGGCGCTCGGCGGTCAGCCCTCGGGCCACCGTCAGTCGCGGCGAGTGGTCGGTAAGCACCAGATATTCGTGGCCCAACTCGACAGCGGCCAGCGCCATCTCCTCGATCGGCGAGCCGCCGTCGGACCAGTCCGAGTGGGTGTGGCAGTCGCCCCGCAGGGCGGCGCGCAGCGCCGTGGCCTCGGCATCCAGGTCACTGCCCTCGGTCGCCAGCAGCCGGCGCAGGTAGACCGGCTCCTCGCCGGCAAGCGACTCCGCCACGCACCGGGCCGTCACGTCGCCAACACCGGCCAACTCGGTGAGCGTGCCGTTGCCGGCCCGCGCGGCCACCTCGGTCGCCGGCAGACCCGCCAACGCCGTCGCCGCCGACCGGAACGCCCGGACGCGGTATGTCGCCTCGTTCGCCCGCTCCAACAGGAACGCGATGCGGCGCAGGTCGGCGATGGGGTCCCGGGCCTTCATCCCACCGAACCTAGTCCCTGCGGGACCGGTCAGGGAGCCTTCGGACAGCCGTGTTTACGCTGCCACGCGACGACCTCGGCGGCCGGTTCCCGATTGCCGCCGGCGCGCCACGAATCCAGGTACCGCGCCGGCCAGAGCACGCCGCGCCGGATCCACCAGCCGTCCTTGCCGGCACAGGGCGGCGAGATGCCGAAGTGCACGTGGCAGACGTTGTTGGCGTTGCCGGTGCGGCCCACCTTGCCGAGCTGCTGCCCGGCACGGACCCGCACCCCGGCGTCGACGCCGCTGGACACGACGCTCAGGTGCGAGCCGTAGTAACGCACGCCGTCGTCGCCGAGCAGGGAGACCGACAGGCCGCCGTTGTCCGGACCCTGCGGCCCACCCTTGCGGTACTTGTCGACGCGGCTGACCTCCAGCACCGTCCCGTCGGTCACCGCGACGAACGGTTCACCGCAGTTGGCGAAGAGATCCGTGGCGGGGTACGCCCCGTGGGTCGGGTGATAGTCGACGTTGCCGGCGCGTACCGGAAAGACATGCCGCAGCCCGCTGCGCGGTGCCGTCGCCGACGGGCTGGCCGGCGACGGCTTCGGGCGGGCCGGGCCGGTCGGCGTCGGCGCGGCCGTCGGCGACGCCGGCTGGTCGGCGGTCGCCCAGACCGCCGACGGCGTCTGTGGTGCTCCCTCGGGCGGCACTCCCGGCCGGGTGGTCGCGCAGCCGGCGGCCAGCACCGGGACGAGAAGCAGCAGGATCGGGTACGCCGGGCGCACGCGTTGGCTGATCGTCGGCGAGGGCATCCGGTCATCCTGGCAGAGCCGGTACCGTGAGCACGAGCGGCGCGCGTGAGGGAGGGCAGCGACGGTGGCGATCACCCGACCCGACCCCGGCCCGGATCCCGGTGCCGCCGCACCTCAGGTGGCGCGGATCCCGTCCGGACTCTTCCCGGCCGGGCCCCCGTCCCGCCCCACCTACCGCGAGCCGCACCCGGTCACCGGTGGTGGCGTCGCCGCCGGTGGTGGCGCGGCGACCACCTGGCTGCTGCTGTTCGGCCTGCTGGGCACCGATGTGATGAGCTACGCGTGGTGGACGGTGCTGGCGGGTCTGCTGGCGTGGCTTACCGCGTTGGTGCTGGTCCGCTACGGCGATCGCGGGGTCGCCGCCGGGGTGGCCATCGTCACGGCGGGTGGCTGGAGCATCGCCGCCGCCGTGGTGGCGGTCCGCTGGGCCACCAGCGGTGACTGGCCGCTGTGGTGATCAGAGGGGCGCCGACGACTGCGCCGCGTGCCCGGTTGGCTGCGTAGCGAACGCCGTCTTGACGTGGCCGCCGAGACTCGGCACGCTCGGCACTATGGCCTGGACCACTCCGCGACAGGACCCCGATCGCTGTCGCCGCCGCCTGCAGTTGCTTGCCGAGTTGGCGGGCGCCCGTGCGGTCCGCCAGCGCAGCCGACCGCAGCGGCAGCGCACCGAGCGTCTGCGCCAGCTCATCGCTACCCGCCGTCGGGTAGCCGGCTGATTCGACTTTGTCAGGAATGACCGACCCTTCGGGGCGTTGACGAGTCGCCTGCCGACCCGACCGGCTAACGTGCACGCGTAACGAGTCGACGCTGTGTCGAGGGCTATTGGGGGGACCGTGTCGTACTTCGCTGCGGCCGTTGTGCGCGACGACAGTGGCTGGACCGCCGCCGAGGTCAGCCTGCGTGGCGCCACCGACATCGACGAGGTCGCCGAGCGGCTGCGTGACGTCGACCAGGAGGCCGACGTGTCGCTGCTCTTCGTCGAGGCAGATGACGCGTACCTGGTGATCCTGCGTCTCGACGAGGGCGAGGATCTGCGGGTGTTCGGTTCGGATTCCGCGTACGCCGAGGAGTCCCCGCTGGGCGCACTGCTCGTCGGTGACCTGAAGACCTCGGTCACCGGCCTCGACGGCGACGAGGAGGCCCGCCCGGCGACCACCGGTGACGAGGAGAGCGAGCAGCCCGCCGTCGACCCGGAGGCCGATCCGGTGGGTGAGGCCGACCTGCTGGCCAACCTGGGCATCTCCGCGCAGAAGCTGCTCGCCCTGTGTACGCACGAGGGGATGCTGCCGGCGGATGTCACCGCCGAGATCTGCCAGGTGCTCGGCTGCGCCGACGAGGTCGAGGAGTTGCGTGAGGTCTGAGCCGGCCGACGCCACCGACCCGGCACTGGAGACGATCCGACCGGGGCAGCCGACTCCCGGTGTGGTGGGCCGGGCCGGGCCGGGCGCGCACGAGGGCCTGGCCGACCCGGGTGAGCTCGGCCGGAGGCAGCGGCACGAACTGTGGATGCGCCGTGCCCTGGAGGTCGCCGTCACCGGCACCGGCGGTGTCGCGGCAGGTGCCGGTGACGTGGACGACGTGCCGGTGGGCGCGGTGCTCTACGGGCCGGACGGGACCGAGCTGGCAAGCGGACGCAACGAGCGGGAGTTGACCGGCGACCCGACCGCGCACGCCGAGGTGCTGGCCCTGCGTCGGGGGGCCGAGCGGTCTGGCCGGTGGCGGCTGGACGGCTGCACCCTGGTGGTCACGTTGGAACCGTGCACCATGTGCGCGGGGGCGCTGGTGCTGGCCCGGGTCTCCACAGTCGTCTTCGGGGCGTGGGAACCCAAGACCGGCGCGGCCGGCTCGCTCTGGGACGTGCTCCGCGACCGCCGGCTCAACCACCGACCAGAGGTCTACGGCGGCGTCCTGGAAGCCGAGACCGCAGCGGTCCTGCGCGCCTTCTTCCGCTGAGGGACACCCGACCCGGTCAGGCCGGCGGTCCGGCCGCCGGCAGGGTGACCGTGACGATCAAGCCGCCCGCCGGGCGGGGCTGCGCCTCAACCGTGCCACCGTGTGCGCGGGCCACCGCGCGCACGATGGACAACCCCAACCCGAAGCCCCGCGCACCGGCGACCCGTTCCCGCGACAGCCGGCGGAACGGCTGGAACATCGTTTCGATGTCGTAGCCGGCGATCGGCGGACCGGTGTTCGTCACCGTCAGGGTGGCCTGGCCGTCGGTCCGGCCGGTGCGAACCTCGACCCAACCGTCGGCGGGCAGGTTGTGCCGCACCGCGTTCTCCACCAGGTTGACGGTGAGTCGTTCCACAAGCACCGGGTCGCCGCTGACCGGGGCCGGCGCCAGCGATCGGCGCACCGGGACGTCAGGTGCCTGCTTCTCGGCCTGATCGATGACGTGCGCGCAGACCTCGGCCAGGTCGATCGGCGTACGCTCGGTCAGCTCGTTCTCCGAGTCGGCAAGGGTCAGCAGGCCGTCGATGAGCCGCTCGTGCCGCTCGTTGATCGCCAGCAGCGACTCACCCAGCCGGCGTGTCTCCGCCGACGCGTCCGGCCGGCTGACCGCCAGCTCCACCAGGGCCCGGTTGAGCGCCAGTGGGGTACGCAGCTCGTGCGAGGCGTTCGCCACGAACCGGCGCTGCCCGTCGAAGGACCTGTCCAACCGTTCCAGCATCTCGTCGAACGTGTCGGCGAGTTCGCGTACCTCGTCGCGGGGGCCGGTGAGCGCGATCCGCTCGTGCAGGCCCCGGCCGGCGGTGTCCGCGCCGGCGATCCGTCGGGCCGTTCCGGTGATCTGGTGCAGGGGCTGCAACGCCCGGCCGGCGAGCAACCAGCCGAAGGCGATCGCCACCGTCGACACCACGATCAACGCGATGCCGCCCTGGGTGAGCAGCGACTCCAACGCGTTGCGTTTCGCCTCGTCCTGCACCTCCTGCAACAGGTTGCGCAGGTTGTCGACGTTCTGGCCGCTGGGTGTCGTGGGGGAGGTCCTCGGCAGGTCGCGCAGGCTCACCCCGAACGGCTGCGCCGTGCGCTGATCCACGAGCACGTACGTGACGGCCAGCAGGACCACCCCGGCCAGCAGGAAGAGCCCGCCGTAGATCAGGGTGAGTCGGGCGCGGATGGTCAGCCGCTTCATCGGATCTGATACCCCGCGCCGGGCACCGTCTCGATCACCGGCGGGTCGCCGAGCTTGCGGCGCAGCTTCATCACGGTGACCCGGACGACATTTGTGAACGGGTCGATGTGCTCGTCCCAGGCGCGTTCCAGCAGATCCTCGGCGGAGACCACCGCTCCGTCGGCGCGCAGCAACTCGACGAGCACCGCGAACTCCTTGCGGGACAGCGCCACGTGCCGGTCGTCGCGGCGTACCTCGTGCCGTGCCGGGTCGAGCTGGATGCCCGCGCGGCGCAGCGTCGGCGGAGCCGCCGGGCGGGCCCGCCGGGTCAGCGCGTGCACCCGCGCCGACAACTCGACGAGGGCGAACGGCTTGGTCAGGTAGTCGTCGGCACCGATCGCCAACCCCGCCACCCGCTCCCGGACCGCTGCCGCCGCGGTCAGCATCAGCACCCGGGTCTCCCCGCCCGCGTCCACGATCGCCCGGCACACGTCGTCGCCGTGCACCACCGGCAGGTCCCGGTCCAGCACCACCACCGCGTACTCGTTGACGCCGAGCCGCTCCAGTGCGGCGTCGCCGTCGTACGCCACGTCCACAGCGAACGACTCCCGACGCAGCCACTCCGCGATGGCGTCCGCCAGCACCGTCTCGTCCTCGACCACCAGCACTCTCACCCCTCCATGGTCCCCGGGGTGCGGTAACTGCGGCATAACCGCCGACGGTAACGCCGGGGATACGCCCGCTGCCGTGCACTGGGTGTCGACGTCCGACGAGTCGCGTCGGACCCACAGCGGAGGTGGACACCATGCGGCGGCAACTGCTCGCGGTACCTGTCCTGCTCACCCTGGCGCTGGCCGGGTGCGGCGCGGGAGGCGACGACGGCGGCGGGGTGGCGACCGCCGGCGGGGCGACGACAAGCGCCACGGCCAGCGGCGCGCCGGTAAGCGATTCGGACAAACAGCTCGCCTTTGCCCGCTGTATGCGGGAGAACGGCGTCGACCTGCCCGACCCGGAGCCGGGCGGCCGTCCCAACTTCCGGTTCGGCGCGGACGTGGACCGGCAGAAGGTCCAGGCGGCCATGGAGAAGTGCCAGGACAAACTGCCGAACGGTGGGCAGGGGCCGCAGCTCAACCCTGAGCAGGCCGAGCAGATGCGCACGCTGGCCAAGTGCATGCGGGAGAACGGGGTGCCGGACTTCCCGGATCCGGACGCCGACGGACGGGTCCGGATCGGGGTGGGCGACAACGCGATCGACATCGGCGATCCGGCCATGAAGGCCGCGCTGGAGAAGTGCCGGCAGCACGCACCACAGGTCGGGGGTGGCCGGTGAGCGGCGTTTCCCGACGTGCCCGGCTGCGCGCCGCCGTCATCGGCGGAGTCGTGCTGCTGGTCGCCGCCGTGGGCGTGAGCGCCGCGGTGGGCTTCGGCGGCGGGGACCGGGCCGAGGCCGGCAGCGCGCCACCGGCCACCGCGCCTGTCACCCGGCAGACCCTCGCCGATGCGGAGACCGCCGAGGGCGAGTTGGGGTACGGCGCTACGCGTACCGCCACGGCGAAGCTCAGCGGCACTGTCACCGCGTTGCCGCCGACCGGGTCGACTGTGCAGCGGGGGCGGGCGCTCTACTCGGTCGACAACGAGGAGGTGGTGCTCCTCTACGGCGGGTTGCCCGCGTACCGGACCCTCGCCCCCGGGCTGGCGGGTGCCGACGTCGCGCAGTTCGAGCGGAACCTCAAGGCGTTGGGCTACACCGGCTTCACGGTCGACGACGAGTACACCGGCGCCACCGCCGACGCGGTCCGGGACTGGCAGGAGGACCTGGGCCTGGCCGAGACCGGTCGGGTCGAGCCGGGGCGGATCATCTACGCCGACCGGGAGGTCCGGGTGGAGAGCCACCAGGCGGACGTCGGTGATCTCACCCAACCCGGTCAGGCGGTGCTCGCCTACACCGGCACCAGCCGCCTGGTCACCGTCGAGTTGGACGTGGACGACCAGCGGCTGGCGAAGCGGAACGCGAAGGTCACCGTGCGGCTGCCGGACGGTCGGACGGTGGCGGGCACGGTCAGCACTGTCGAGACCGTCATCCAGGCCGGCGCCGCCGGAGCCAACGGGCAGTCCGGCGAGGCCGAGACGAAGATCGAGGTGACGGTCGCGGTCGCCGACCCGAAGGCGCTCGCCGGCTTCGACCAGGCCAGCGCCGACGTCGTCTTCACCGCCGCGGAGCGCAAGGACGTCCTCACCGTGCCGGTGTCGGCGCTTCTCGCGCTCGCCGAGGGCGGCTACGGCGTCCAGCTCGCCGAGGGGGAGGCGAGCCGGGTCGTCGCGGTGACCACCGGGTTGTTCGCCGACGGCCGGGTGGAAATCACCGGCGCGGACGTCACCGAGGGCACGCTGGTGGCGGTGCCGGGATGACCGGCGAGGTGATAGTGCTCGACCGGGTCAGCAAACGGTACGCCGGCGACGTCGTGGCGTTGAACGACGTGTCACTGCGGATCGGCCACGGCGAGCTGGTGGCGATCGTCGGCCCGTCCGGGTCGGGCAAGTCGACGATGCTGCACCTGATCGGCACCCTGGACCGGCCGTCGTCGGGCAGCGTGCTGATCGACGGGTACGACGCGGCGAAGCTGACCGACCGGGAGTTGTCAGCCCTGCGGGCCACCCGGATCGGCTTCGTCTTCCAGCAGTTCCACCTGGCCCCCGGCGTTCCGATAGTGGACAACGTGGCGGACGGGTTGCTCTACTCCGGCGTACCCCTGCGGCGGCGGCGCGAACGCGCGCGGGCCGCGCTGGTCCGGGTCGGCCTGGGCCACCGGCTCGGGCACCGGCCGCACGAACTGTCCGGCGGGGAACGGCAGCGGGTGGCAGTGGCGCGGGCGGTGGTCGGCGAGCCGGCGGTGCTGCTCGCCGACGAGCCGACCGGCAACCTGGACTCCGCGTCCGGTGCCGGGGTGCTGGAGCTGCTGCACGAGCTGCACCGGGCCGGTACCACCGTCGTGGTGATCACCCACGACCGGGAGATCGCGGCGGGGCTGCCCCGGCAGGTGCGGATGCGCGACGGCGCGGTGCGGCACGACTCGGCCGGTACGCCAGGCGGGGTCGGCTGATGGCGACGTTGACCCCGGCCCGGCTGGGACCGGCGGACATCCTGCGGGTCGGCGGGGTGGGGCTACGGACCCGTCCGCTCCGGGCGTTCCTCTCCGCCCTGGGCATCGCCATCGGTATCGCCGCGATGATCGCGGTCGTCGGGATCTCGTCGTCGTCCCGGGCGGAGTTGGACCGCGCGCTCGACGCCCTCGGCACCAACCTGCTCACCGTCGAGCCGGGCAACACCCTGTTCGGGGCGGACGCCCAACTGCCCGACGAGTCGATCGCCATGATCGGGCGGATCGGCCCGGTGACCGAGGTGTCCGCAACCGGGGAGGTCACCGACGCCAAGGTCTACCGTTCGGATCGGATCCCGGCCGCGGAGACCGGAGGCATCGCCACCCGGGCCGCCCGGCTGGACCTGCTCGGCACCGTCGGGGCCGAGCTGACAAGCGGTACCTGGCTCAACGAGGCGACCGAACACTATCCGGCGGTGGTGCTGGGCGCCGGCGCGGCACAACGGCTCGGGATCGTCGCGGCCGACCCGCAGGTGCAGGTGTGGGTGGGCGGGCGGTCGTTCACGGTGGTGGGCGTCCTCGCCGCCGCGCCACTCGCGCCGGAGCTGGACACCTCGGCGCTTGTCGGCTGGCCGGCGGCGGCCGACTACCTGGGCTTCGACGGGCACCCCACCACCATCTACACGAGGGCGCGGGAGGCACAGGTCGAGGCGGTCCGCTCGGTGCTCGGCGCGACAGCCAACCCGGAGGCGCCGAACGAGGTCGAGGTGTCCCGGCCCTCCGACGCGCTCGCCGCCGCCGAGGCGACCGACGACGCGTTCACCGGACTGCTGCTGGGTCTGGGCGCGGTCGCCCTGCTGGTCGGCGGTGTCGGCGTGGCGAACACCATGGTGATCTCCGTGCTGGAACGGCGGGCCGAGATCGGCCTACGCCGTTCGCTCGGCGCGACCCGTGGCCAGGTACGGACCCAGTTCCTCGCCGAATCGCTGCTGCTCTCCGCGCTCGGCGGGATCGGCGGGGTGGTGCTGGGTGTGCTTGTCACCTCGGGGTACGCGTTCTCCCAGGACTGGCCGACTGTGGTCCCGGCCGGGGCGATACTCGGCGGAGTGGGCGCGACACTGGTCATCGGCGGTTTCGCGGGCCTCTACCCGGCGGTGCGCGCCGCCCGCCTAGCGCCGACGGAGGCGCTGGCCGCTGTCTGACGGCGCGTGTGGCGGTCTGGCTGGCATGAGCCGAAAGAGCGGCATGACCCAGGGGTATTCTTATACCGAATGAGTCATGCCGCTCTCGGCACGGGTCAGGCGATGATCGTGTCCAGGGCGATCTCGACCATCTGGCTGAACGTCTGCTCCCGCTCCTCCGAGGTGGTCTTCTCGCCGGTCTTGATGTGGTCGCTGACGGTCAGCACGGTGAGCGCCCGGGCCTTGAACCGGGCGGCGATCGTGTAGAGCGCCGCCGACTCCATCTCCACCGCCAGCACGCCGTAGTCGGCGAGGGTGTCGTAGAGGTCCGGCCGGTCGGTGTAGAAGGCGTCCGCCGCCAGGATCGGCCCGACGTGCATGCTGATGCCGCGCCGCTCGGCCACCTCGACCGAGGTACGCAGCAGCCCGAAGTCAGCCACCGGCGCGTAGTCGATCAACCCGTCGAAGCGCATCCGGTTCATGTTCGAGTCGGTGGACGACCCGATCGCGGCCACCACGTCGCGCAGTTGCAGGTCGGTGCTGAGGGCACCGCAGGAGCCAACCCGGATCAGCGTCTTCACGCCGTACTCGTTGATCAACTCGTGCGCGTAGATGGAGGCGGACGGCATGCCCATGCCGGAGCCCTGGACGGAAACCTCGACGCCGTTCCAGCGGCCGGTGAAACCCAGCATGCCCCGAACCGTCGAGTAGCAGGTGGCGCCCTCGAGGTAGGTCTCCGCGATCCACTTGGCCCGCAGGGGGTCACCCGGCATCAGGACCCGCTCGGCGATCTCGCCCGGCTTCGCGCCGATGTGCGTACTCATGGCAAAGATCCTGCCAGGCCGGCCCGGGCGATACCGGTTCGGCGTCCGAACCGGCGGTCCTGTACCCTCGTCGGCGGTGGCGTGTCCGAGCGGCCTAAGGAGCACGCCTCGAAAGCGTGTGAGGGTTAACGCCCTCCGAGGGTTCAAATCCCTCCGCCACCGCTCTGAAGTGCGAGAACGCCCGGCCGACCCTCGCGGATCTGCCGGGCGTTCTCGGTAGGTTGGCCCGGTTCAGAGGTCTGACTGGTCGGCGAAGTTGCCGGCGGCGACGTCCCACGAGATGAAGTCCCAGTAGCTGTCCACGATCATCGCCGGCGCGTCCCACTCCTCAATGAGTCGCTGCATCTCGTTCTTGGCGTCTTCCCAGCGGTCCGGGTCGCCACCGACGATCGCTGGCGCGAGATCGGCGACCAGGCGTAGCGAGCGGGCGTAGAGGTCGAGCGACGAGTTCACGAACGTCCGCGACGGGAGGTCGTCGATGATCAGCACGGCACCGGTGCCCGGATCGAGGCAGAATTCGCCGCTCAACCCGGCGGTGGCGTAGCCGAATCGCAGCAGGCCGTCCCGGAAGGTCAGATCCGGGCCGAGGAGAAACAGGTAGTACTCGTCGAGCCGCAGTGATTCCGGCAGGTCGACGCTGGCCAGCCGGTCCCGCAACTCCGGCGACAGCGACTCCCACCAGTCGAGCTCGTGCAGCGATGCCATGGCGGGCAATCTATCGAGCGCCGCCGCTGGCCGGGGGGCACCTCGGTTGAGCGCGTACCCGCGCCGGCTCCCTTGCGGAGGGGACGCGGCTGGCTCATCGGAGGGATCTGGTCGGTTCCGCAGGTGGTGATGCTGAATCGCGTCAGCGACGGGTGGGCGGAAGGAACGACGTGTTCAGATCTGGTTTGCGGGCGACGACACTGACGGCGGTTGCGGTGGCGGGGCTGTTGGCAGCGCCCACCACCGCCCAGGCCCGGCCCGGCACGAGCAACGCTGCCGCGGGGCGGTCGGCTGTCGTCGGGTTGGGACATTTCGTGTACGACGAGCCGAACACCGAGGGGCACCGGATCTGGTTCGGCGTCCACGCCGTATCGGCCTCCGAGGGATCGGCGCACGGTCGGTTTCGGTACCGGCACGAACGGGCGGACGGCACGCTCGTGGCGCAGGGATGGGCCGACGTGACGTGTCTGCGGGTCACCGGAAACGTCGCGGTGTTCACCGCGATCGTCCCGGAGGCGCAGGGCAGTGTGAAGAACCACGGCTTCTACGTGAAGATCATCGACGGCGGGCGGGGGCCGGATCAGATCGTCGACGCCCAGGCGACGAACGGCAGCGAGCCACCGCCCACCGGCTGCATCGATCCCGAGACGGACCTTCCTCCGGGCTCGCAAGTGAGGCCCCGGTATCCGATCCTCGTCGGCGGATATGCCGTACACGCCGTCAAGGTTCCCCCGCTTGAGCGCCGGGAACGGCCTCAGCCGTGATGTGGCGGTGGTGGGCGCACTGGCCGACGTGGTCCGGTTACGCGGCCGCGGAGTCGTTGCGCTGATGTCGTCGCCCGACTGGATGCGGCGGCCGGTTGGTCAGCACGGGCCCGCTCCCTCCTCGAAGAGGCGGCGGGCCCAGTCGGCGTACCCGGCGATGGTTTTCTGGACCGTGCGCCCGTCGTGCAGGAAGAGGTACGCGCGGTCGCCGCGGCGGGCGAGCAGCCCGTCGAGGCGGTGTGTCCCCTGTGGAGCGGGCAGTCGGGTGACCAGCGGGTAGCGGGCCCAGACCTGGCCGATGGGCGAGCCGGCGGTGATGCCCTCCGGTGTCCGCATCGGGTCGCCGACCCAGAGCAGCACCAGTTTGTCCTCAACGAAGACCGGGCTGACCGTGTCATGGCCGGCGAGCGTCGGCCCGCAGGCGTCCAGATTGGTGAGCAGGATGCCGCGTCGGGTCAGCTCCTCCTCGGTGTCGCCGAACTCGATGTTGCGCAGGCCGTTCAGGTCAATGATCTCCACGTTGCCGGCGGGCCGGCCGTCCGGGATCGCCCCGGTCGGCGGCACTCCACTGCCAGCAATCGTGGCAGCCGTCATCAGCGTGGCAATAAACGCAAATTGTCGCAATTTCATGGAATCCCCCAGTCCCCAACGGAACGCGGGCGTTCAGGTTGCTGCCAGTCGGCGGATTACTGATTTTCCCACTGCTCGACCAGGTCGTCCCAGTAGTCGGCGCTGAGGCGACGCCGTCCGTGCGCCAACCAGCCGTCGGTGTTCCGTTCCAGGTGCAACCCCAGTTCGGCGAACGGGTCGATCCACTCGCCGGGCTCGACACCGAGCCGGGTCAGCGCCGCGTTTATCGGCCACTGCCCACGCGGCGCGTCCAGCACGTCGTCGAAGTGTGGACCCCACGACAGCGCTCCACCCAGCCACACCGCCGCCGACTGGCAGCCGACGCCACCGCCGAACTCCGCCTCCAGGTACGCCACCGGCCCCGCCTCTGACCAGCGGGTCAATAACTCGGCAAGCGTCGGCGACAGCACCAGACCGAACGGGTGCTCGGCGCTCCGGTCGTCCGTCGCGAAATCCGGCAACGACCCGGTCAGCTCCACCACCAACTGCGGCGTGACCGGCAACAGCCCGAAATCCTGGCGCAGCTCGCCGAGGACCGCGTGATCCAGCTCGGCGGTCTGCTCACGGAGCAGTTCGACGTCCGCGACCACCGCGCTGAGCTGGTAAGTCATCGAACCCTCCGCCGTCCACAGCCTGTGGATAGAACATGTGTACGACGCCAGCGGGGCTGGTCGTCGTCGATTCCCGGACCGTACCCGGCCGGCGGCGGCGGATTCGCTGCCGGGACCCGTTGTACCGTCCTGGTCATGGTCGACCAACTGACAGTCCCCGGTATGCCGTCGCCGCTCGTGCCCTCGCCCGAGGGGCTCTGGCGGGTGGACGAGACTTCCGGGGCGGTGACGGTGTCGGCGCAGCCGCGTACTGACATCTTCATCGACCCCAGCGGCGGCGACGACGCGGCACCCGTCCTCAACGCGGCGACACTGCTCGCCGACCTGCCGCCGGAGGGCGACTTCCAGTTCAGCGCCCGGGTCAGCGTGGCCTTCGCCGCGACCTTCGACGCCGGGGTGCTCCTGCTCTGGCGCGACGAGCGGTGCTGGGGCAAGTTGTGCTTCGAGTTCTCACCCAAGGGTGAGCCCATGATCGTGTCCGTCATCTGCCGAGGCGTCGCCGACGACGCGAACGCCTTCGTGGTGGCCGACCGCACGGTGTGGCTGCGGGTCTCGCGGATCGGTCGGGTCTACGCCTACCACGCCTCGGTCGACGGGCGGACCTGGCAGTTGATCCGCGTGTTCGGCTTCGACGGCGAGACGTCAGGCGATCGGATCGGCTTCGCCGGCCAGTCGCCGACCGGCGACGGATGCAGCGTGACCTTCGAGGAGGTCAGCTTCCGACCGGAACGCCTCGCCGACCTCCGCGACGGCTCCTGACGCAGGCCCGACACCGCCGTCCACAGCCTGTGGATAGAACATGTGTACGACGGGTCGGGGCTCGGTCAGCTTCGCGTGGCGAGCCGGCTCACGAACGCCCGCCAGGCCGTCGGCGCGAAGGTGAGCGCCGGGCCGTTCGGGTCCTTGGAATCCCGTACGCCGACCACGCCGGGCAGGTTGTCGGCGACCTCGACACACGCGCCGCCGTTGCCGCTGCTGCGGCTGCTCTTACGCCACCGGGCGTCGTTCAGCTCCATGACTCCGCCACTTCCCTCATCAGGTCGACCGACTGCCAGTGGGACAGCGCCTCCCCGCGCACGTTCTCCCATGCCGCCATCATGGCCGCGATGTCCTCGGGGTCGCTAGCCACTTGTCCCTGGAGTTGGTTGTCGAGGTAGCCGGCCATCCGGTGGTCGTGGCTGTGCGCGATCACGAACGGCCCGTTCAGCCCGGCGTACGCGCCGACCGTGCTGGGCACGACGTGCACCCGGATGTGCGGCTCGGCGCACGCGGCGACGACGGCCAGCAGTTGCTCGCGCATCGTCGACCCGCCGCCCACCGGGCGACGGATGACCGCCTCGTCGACGACCGCCGTGAACTGCGGCGGGTCGTCGCGCTTGAGCACGCCCTGTCGGCCGAGCCGGACCGTGAGATGCCGCTCGATCTCGCCGCGAGGGATCAGGCCCGCGCCGCTCAGCACCGCCCTGGCGTACGCCTCGGTCTGCAACAACCCCGGCAGGACGGTCGACTCGAACCACCGCAGCGACACCGCCTCCCGCTCGATCTCCTGCCACGGACGAAACCAAATGGGGTCACGACGTCTTGAAGTGTCCGGCCAGATGTCCGACACGTCCTTGCGAAGGGCCTCGGCCGCCGCCAGGCGGTGCCGGGGATGCGGGATGCGCCCCTCGGTCAACCACCGCCCCACGGTCTTCGGGTCGACGCCGACGGTCTCGGCGAGAGATTCGGTGGTGTGCCCGGTGTCGCTGAGCGCCACCCGCAACGCGTCGTTCACGGCCCCTCCATCGAGATGTTTCGAATATCTGAGGACCATATCGCTACGCGGTGTATCTGTCCCGTGACGCACCCGAGAGTGGTTTGGAGAAGACGGCGCGACCGGTGGAGGCGCAGCAGCCCGGCGGTGGGCGTCAGTCAGCGGGTCGCCCCGGCGGGGAGGGCGGGGCGACCCGCTTCCACAGCGAAGGAGCCCGCCCATGCCCCGCCGTCGCCACCGGAACCACCTACCGACCCGACCCACCTGGCGCTGCGCGGCGTGCGGCATCGCCTGGCCGTGCTCGGCGGCGAAGCTACGGCTGCTCGGCGAGTATCGGCACGACCGGCTGGCGTTGACCGTCTACCTGGCGACGCTCCAGGCCGAAGCCGGCGAACAGTTACCCGAGGTGGACCCCGCCCGGCTGAGCGAACGCTTCCTCTCCTGGGCCCGTTGCCGTGGCTGAGCTGACGTTGTCCCCTGGCCCCGGTGGTTGCCTTCTGAGGCCGCTTCCGTGGCTGAGCTGACGTCGGCGCCGCTGGGCCCGGTGCCGTGCGCGGGCGACTGTCAGGGTCGCCAGATCGTCACGCCGATGTCCTGTCGCCGCTCGGCGAAGCGGCCGTCCCGTGCTGCCGTCGTCAGGAGCTGGCGCAGATCCGCCGAGAAGGCCGGGAGTCGGTCGCCGAACAGGTGCGGTGCCGAACTGGACAGCGAGAACACCGCCGAGGTGACCTCGTCCACCGAGCGTTCCACCACGATCCCCTGTTCGATGGTGATCCGGGTAGGGCCGGCGTAGCCCGCCCCGCGCATGATCTCGGCCTCGCCGGAGGGGGTGCCCGCCGGGAGCAAGCCCTGCCCGGCCCGGCGGATCGGCCCCAGGTAACTGGCGACCAGCTCGTCGATCTGTGGCCAGGGTGCCCGGGGGTACGGCAACGGGTCGTCTCCCATGACGCCCTGATGTGTGGTGGCGCCGACGTGCACCCAGGCCCCGTCGGGCGTGAGCATGTCGCGGACCTGACGCGCCACGAGCGGGCGGTCCATCCAGTGGAACGCCTGGGCGAATGTGGCCACCCGGAAGGTACCCAGGTCGGCGGGCAGGGCCTCGGCGCGCAGGTGTCGCCACTCGACGTTCGTCACCCCGACGCCGTCAGCTCTGCGCCGCCCCTCCGCGAGCATGTCCTGGTCGGCGTCGACGCCCACCGCCGCCTCGAACAGGGGCGCGAGCAGCAGCGTCAACGATCCGGGTCCGCAGCCCACGTCCAGCAGTCGACCGGTGCCGTCGAGGTTGAGCGCGGTACGGATGGCGTCGGCGAGACCTGGCGGGTAGGGCATCCGTCCGACGCTGTAGTGGCGGGCGCTGCCCGCGTACAGGGTCTCGTCCCACTGCCACGTCGCCTCGGTCACGACGTCGATGAGACCACAGCAGCGTCTCGCCTGGACAGTTGCGACGGGCGGCTCATGTTAATCTCCGTCCGCTCACATGATCACCTTGAGCGACCGAGGGGACACATGACTGCCGAGGTGCCACCCGCGGGCGGGCTGCTGGATTCGGGCGGTGCGATCGGCGTGGCCAGTGGTGAACGCCGGCCGGTCGGCGAGCGCGTTTGCCGATGTGCGGCAGTGGGTCGCGGACCCTTTCTCCGGCGTAGGACGGCAGGGTGGTGTTCGACGGATGAGTACGTACATGCGGACCAGCGGCGACGTTCTTCGGTGGCCGGACAGCCCCGACGCTCGGGCAGCGCTTACGGATTGGTTCGCCGACTCGTCGGTCGGGGCGTACCTGTCGGGTGACTCTCTTGATTTTCGCGGCGCGGACCTCAGCCGGCTCGACCTGGCCGGCGCCTACCTCGCCGGTTCCCAGCTGGCCGGGGTGCGGTTCGAGGCCGCCAACCTCGGCGACGCCAACCTGAGCAATGCCGAGGCGCAGGGCGCGGATTTCTCCGGTGCCGACCTGGCCAAGGCGGACCTGGTCGGCTGCGCGGCGGATGCGGCGCGGTTCGGTTCGGCGCGGTTGTTCGCGGCGCACCTCGACGACGCGGTGCTGGCTGACGCCGATCTCAGTCGCGCGATCCTCAACTCCGCGAAGCTCTACAAGACGGACCTGCGCGGCGCCAACCTTGAGTACGCCAGCCTGCGCTGGTGCACCCTCGGCGGCCCGAGCATGCCGACGGTGCTCAGCGGTGCGCGGATGTTCGGCTGCCAGCTCGACGGCGCGACCGGGGCCGTCGTCGGCCCGGTCTTCGTCGACGAGGCCGCGACCCGGTCCCTCGGCGGTGCCGAACTCGAACGGTGGCTCTCGGCGCAGGGCGCGCAGGGCGTCCAGGTGCTGGGCTGAGGCTGGCGCAGCGACGACTCAACCGACCAGTGCGCCGCGACATTGCCCAGCAGTTCGGCGGCCTCTTCTGGGGTGAAGGCGGCAAATAAGACGAATGGCGAGGGTGGCCTTGATTAGCCCCGCTTGCGTTTTTCTGATATCTCCCTGCACGGCTACCTGTTCAAGGGTCCTCGAGTGGTCCGACTTGTGTACGGTGCTGTTCATGGGCGAACGGTGGCCGGAGGGGCGGACCGGCGGAGCAAGTCAACAACGGGTGCTAAAAAGGTCTCCTTTGTTTGTTGGCGTTCCCTGGGCCGTTCTGCTGTTACTGCTGACCCTTCTCGTTTGGGAGGTGATTCGAGCAAATGTTGGCGACAAGACGAGATCCGAGTGGCCATACCGCCTCACGATCTTGCCACCCGAGACGCTGGCCAGTATCGCCGCTGCTCTGGCCGGTCTACTTCTTGCTCGTGCCCAGTTCGCGAGAACCCACCGCCCGTCGATAGGCTTCTCTGTGGAGGGTGCTGACCAAGAGCAGGAGTTGAAGAGCGACTACTGGGAGGCGTACATGTTCAACGCTGGCCCAGGCGTCGCAACGGTGATCTCGGCTACATATAGGGGCGAGTTCGTTCTCCCGGACGGAACTTTCTCCACTTCCTCTTGGGTTTCGCCCCTTGAGTTACGTAGAGCCCTGGGTGATCTCGGCCTTTCGCATGGGTCTGACTTTGAACTCTTGTGGTTGGCGAAGAACGCGCCTCTTGTGCCAGCTGCCGGACCGCGAGAGGGCAAACGTCTGGTAAGGATGAACCTCAGGACGATACGCCGACTGCGACGCCTTGAATTCTCGCTACGTGTTACCGACATTGTGGGCGATGAACACGTTCGAAGCCTGGAACTAATGCACCATCTGCCGGACGAGATCAAAGAACTGGCAGTCAAGTCGCCGAGCGAGCAATCGGACCAGGCAGGGCTTCCTCAACCGCGCCGCAGTAACGATCGCGCTTCCCTGCCGAACGGCCTTGGTGCCTACGCTCAAGCTCCCTCCGCTCCGGCTGCACCATGGCGGAGGTGGTGGGCTGATCGCCAGGTGGGTTGCGCCTGGCTTCGGTGGTCGGATTGGGCGGCCTCCAGACGCGTACTGAGACGGCAACTGAGACGACGTGGCACCACAGACGAGTGAGGGCCGGTCCCAGATCGGGGCCGACCCTCATGCTTTGCCTGGTGAGGCGAGCGGAGGATACGAGATTCGAACTCGTGAGGGTGTAAACCCAACACGCTTTCCAAGCGTGCGCCCTAGGCCTCTAGGCGAATCCTCCGCGAGCCAGGATACAGGCCCCCGTCGGCCGGGCCACCCCACCACCCCCTGAAGATCGACGGGCGGTCGGGTAGGCTTGGCGGCACCTCCCGTGCGGCGGTATCTCGTGAACCTCCCCAGGGCCGGAAGGCAGCAAGGATAAGCGAGCTCTGCCGGGTGCACGGGAGGCCTTTTTGTCTGTGGGCCGGTTGATCCACTCGACATCCCTGATGTCGGGGCATCCCGGGCATGCGGACACCCCGATTTCCAGGAAGCCGAGTCGATCAAGCCCGAGGGCCCAGGCGCCCCGGCGGGGTGGGTGGTCACCCGCGCCCGACCGGCGCAGAATGGCTCGGTCGAGAGGAGGCGGGACGAGTGACGCTGGCGCTCTACCGCAAGTACCGGCCGCGTACCTTCGCTGAGGTCATCGGCCAGGAACACGTGACCGAGCCGCTGTCGCAGGCGCTGCGTAGCGGTCGGCTCAACCACGCCTACCTCTTCTCCGGCCCTCGCGGCTGCGGCAAGACCACAAGCGCCCGGATCATGGCCCGCTCGCTCAACTGTGAGCAGGGCCCTACTCCCGAGCCGTGCGGCAAGTGCGCGTCCTGCCGCTCGCTGGCCGCCGACGGCACCGGCTCGATCGACGTGATCGAGATCGACGCGGCCAGCCACGGTGGTGTCGACGACGCCCGTGAGCTGCGCGAGCGTGCCTTCTTCGCGCCGGCCAACAGCCGCTTCAAGATCTACATCATCGACGAGGCGCACATGGTCTCGACCCAGGGCTTCAACGCCCTGCTCAAGCTGGTCGAGGAGCCTCCGGAGTACGTCAAGTTCATCTTCGCCACCACCGAGCCGGAGAAGGTCCTCGGCACGATCCGGTCGCGGACCCACCACTACCCGTTCCGGCTCTTCCCGCCGAAGGTGGTCCGCCCATACCTGGAGCAGCTCACCCAGGCCGAGGGCGTCGCCGTCGAGCCGGCGGTCTTTCCGCTCGTGGTGCGCGCCGGTGGTGGCAGCATGCGGGACAGCCTCTCCGTGCTCGACCAGCTCATCGCCGGCGCCGGCCCGGAGGGGGTCAGCTACGCCCGGGCCGTCTCGCTGCTCGGGGTCACCGACTCGGCGCTGATCGACGAGATGTGCGACGCGCTGGCCGCCGGTGACGGCGCCGCCGCGTACGCCACAGTCGACAGGGTCGCCGAGGCCGGGCACGACATGCGCCGGTTCGCCTCCGACCTGCTGGAGCGGCTCCGCGACCTCATCGTGATCCAGCAGGTGCCGGACGCCGCCGCGAAGGGTCTGATCGACGGCCCGGCCGACCAGATCGAGCGGATGGCCGCCCAGGCTTCACAACTCGGCTCGGCCACGCTCTCCCGCTGCGCCGACATCGTGCACGACGGCCTGGTGGAGATGCGCGGCACCACAGCGCCCCGCCTGCTGCTGGAGCTGATCTGCGCCCGGATGCTGCTGCCCGGCGTGGACGACTCCACCGGCGGCCTGCTCCAACGCCTCGAACGGATGGAACGTCGGCTCACCCTGGGCGGCACCGACGCGCCGTCGGCCGCCGCCGGCTCCGCTCCGCCCACCCACCAGGGAGTACGCCCACAGCCCGGCACCCCGGTCCCGGCTGCCGCACATCCAGCACCAGTGAACGCCCCGACCTCCGCACCGCCCTGGGCGGTCGAACCGGCCGCGTCCCCGACCCCCGGCGCTGCGGTCCCGGGTGCGCCCGCGTCGGCTGCCGTGGTCCCCGGCGCACCCGCCTCGCCCGGCCCGGTCCCGGGTGCCCCGACCGCCGGTGCACCGGCCTCGCACGGTCCGACGTCCGCTGCACCGGCCTCGTACGGTCCGACGTCCGGCGTACCGGCCGGGCACGGCTCGGCCGCCGACTCGCCGATCCCGGCGTCACCGGGCGCGTCGGCCGGCACCGGGCCGGCACCCGTCTCGCCCGCTGGGCCGGCCCCCCGTCGGGTGGTGCCACCGTCGGCGGTGCTGCCCGACCCGGCCACGCCCCAGCCACCCCGACCGGGCGCGCCGGCCGCCGCGTTGGACGCCGTCGCGGTCCGCCGCGTCTGGCCCGACGTGGTCGGCAAGGTAAACCGGACCAACAAGCGGATCGCCGCCCTGATGCGCGACGCCGTGGTGCGTGAACTCGACGGCGACATGCTGGTGCTGACAGTGAAGTCAACGGTGCTGGCCAAGATGATGGCCGATCATGCGGCGGTGCTCACCGACGCGCTCTACGAGGAGTTGGGCGGGCGCTGGCAGATCCGCTGCGAGGTCGCCGGTGAGCGCGGTGGCGTGTCGTTGTCCGGCCCCCAGCGCGCCCAGTCCGCCGCGCCGGCTCCCGCGACGAATCCCACCGCCGCGCCGAACGCAAACGCCGCTGCCGGCCCGCCGAACGCACCGTCCGCCGCGCCGAACCCGTCGGCCGCCGCCGGCCGGCCGAGCGCACCGTCCGCCGCGCCGAACCCGTCGGCCGCTGCCGGCCGGCCGAGCGCACCGTCCGCCGCGCCGAATCCGAGCAGCGCCGCTGGTTCGGTGACAGCGACGCCCAGCGCGCCGAACCCGAGCAGCGCCGCCGGCCCGGTGACAGCGCCGAACTCGACGAGTGTTGCCGACTCGGGTGCCCGTGGTGGCCTGCCGGGAGGCGTGGGGGCGCGTGCCGAGGGGGGCGGGGCAGGCCCCGGTGCGCCCGGTTCGGGTCGGCAGGGCGGAACGCCGCCCGCCGCGCACGCTTCGTCCCGGCCGGGCGCAGCGCAGCCGGTCGCGTCGGCGAACGACGAGGACGACTGGCCGGAGGCGGCCCGCCCGGGCGGTGGCGCACCCGCCGCCGAGGCGACCGACGACGAGGACTGGCCGGAGGCCGCCCGTCCGGGTGGCGGGTCGGCCGGGAACGCCTCGGGCCCTGATGCCGGACCGGGCGGTCCCGGCTCGGCGTCGATTCCGACCAGCCCGAGCGGCGGCGGCCCGAACGGCGGCGGCAGCCAGGGTGGCGGTGCGAACGGCGGCGGCCCGATCGGCGGTCACGCCAATGGCAGTGGCCAGAACGGTGGTGGACCGGGCGGTTCGGGTCGCCCCGAGCCGGCGGCCGGCGGCGGCAACCCGGGTGGGCGGGGTAACCCGACACCGGCGGCCCGGCAGCCGGCGGCAGCCGGTGGTGCCCCGGTGAGCAGCGCCATCGCCGCGGCTCGCGCGGCGGCGGCGGGGCGCGGTGCGCGTACCGGAGCGGCGGCCCGGCCCGTCGCGGACGCCGAGTGGGCCGGCGAGCCGCCCTACGACCCGGACTTCGACGGCCCGGCGCGGGCCGGTCGGCCGGGTGGCGCGGCGACCCCGGTGTACGAGGGGTTCGACCCGGGCGACGAGCCGCTGGACGAGATCATCGACGAGAAGACGGCGCGGGAGTCCAGCGAGGAGCAGGCGGTACGGCTGCTGCGCGAGACGTTCGGGGCCGAGAAGATCGACGAGGTCGACGCCCGCTAGTTCGCCACTGTCGACCGGGCGTGCGACGCCTGGACGACAGGCCGCTCGGCGAGCAGGACGCCGAGGCAGCAGGCCCAGCTGGGGAAGGGCAACACGGCGACTCGTTCCATGCCGCCCACCCCGATGCCCAGGCCCTGCTGGGCGACGAACAGCACGGTCCCGGCAAGTGCGACGAGCCCGGCGGTGAGGGTGAGCCGTCGCCATCGTCCGAGCGTCGTGGCGGGTGGTGCGAACCCGGCGAGGAGTAGCCCGATGTTGCCCAACACCATGATCAGGAATGCGCCGAGGACGTGCAGGTTCTCGTCGACGTCGGCCGGGTAGACGGCCGCGAGGGCGTAACCGCCGGCGGCCAGCAGCAGGAGGACCTGCGCCGAGCGCACCACGCCACCCTGGCCGAGGAGCCGCCAGGTCAGCACCAGCCCGGCGGCGAGCAGGACGGCGGTCGCCAGAATCGCGGCGTTCATCAGTGGGTGCCAGGGCGAGCAGACGTAGCGGGGTCTGGTGGTGTCCCAGACGCCGCAGTGGGCGTTGCCGAGGTCGCTGATGTTGTGGGTGGCCCAGCTGTAGGTCGGCTCCCGCCACCGCAGCCCGGTGATCAGGCTGGCGACGAGGAAGATGGGCGCCGCCGCGAGCCAGCACAGCGCGCCGATCCGGCCGGTTCGGTTGAGATTCATGCCACGAGCAGACCAGTGCGGCGGGCGTGGGCGCACTACCACCAGGCGGCCGGTTCGGGGTAGTGGTAGCCGTACCGGGCAGGTGTTTCGACGGGGTGGACGGTGTTCCCGGGCGGGGTGTGGTCGGTCCCAGCGGATAGGCTGGGCGGCGGCCGAGCAGACGAGTGCGAGAAGGAGCCATCCGTGCGCCCAGGTGGACAGCCGAACATGCAGCAGATGCTGAAGCAGGCGCAGAAGATGCAGCAGCAGATCGCCGCCGCTCAGGCCGAGTTGGCCGAGGCCGAGCTGACCGGCACCGCCGGCGGTGGGCTGGTCACCGCGACCGTCTCCGGCGCTGGTGAGCTCAAGGCCATCAAGATCGACCCGAAGGCCGTCGACCCGGACGACGTGGAGACGCTTGAGGATCTGGTCGTCGCGGCGGTGCACAACGCCGCCGAGGCGGCCCGGGAGCTGACCGAGCGCAAGATGGGCCCGGTCGCCGGTGGCATGGGCGGCCTCGGCCTGCCCGGTTTCTGAGCCGGCAGATGTACGAAGGTGCCATCCAGGACCTGATCGACGAGTTGGGCCGGTTGCCGGGCGTGGGTCCGAAGAGCGCTCAGCGGATCGCGTTCCACGTCCTGTCGGCGGATCCTGCCGACGTCAACCGGTTGGCCGGCGCACTGCGCAAGGTCAAGGAGTTGGTGCGGTTCTGCACCACCTGCTACAACGTGGCCGAGTCTGAGCAGTGCCGGATCTGCCGCGACCCGCGCCGCACCGACGAGGTGCTGTGCGTGGTGGAGGAGCCCAAGGACGTGGTGGCCATCGAGCGGACCGGTGAGTTCCGCGGTCGCTACCACGTGCTGGGTGGCGCGATCAATCCGCTGGAGGGGATCGGTCCGGACAATCTGCGCATCCGGGAGTTGCTGATCCGCCTCGGTGGTGGCGGGGTACGGGAGTTGATCCTGGCCACCGACCCGAACACCGAGGGCGAGGCGACAGCCACCTATCTGGCGCTGATGGTGAAGCCGATGGGGATCGCGGTGACCCGGCTGGCCAGCGGTCTGCCGGTCGGCGGCGACCTGGAGTACGCCGACGAGATCACCCTCGGCCGGGCCTTCGAGGGCCGCCGGGCCGTCTGAGTCGTACCGCGCGGAGGTGGTGCCGTTGTCGACGGTGCCGCCCCCGTTCCGGTGTCCGGCCCGGGCACGGATCGATGTGTCGCTCGATGTGTTCGCCTTGCCGTCGACTGTCAGACGTCTGCGCAAGGTGTCGGCTTGGTAGCGATTGCCTAACGCCCGTTCCGCTGCGCGTGTGACATGTCATAGCCTCCCGCACACGGACCGAGCCACAGCTCGGCGTGGTCATGCGCATGACAGAGGTGAGAGATGCAGGCGAGAAGGCTTAAAACGGCCGTGGCCATCGCGGCCGTTGCCGCCCTGGCGGTCGGCGCGGCCGGCTGCGCGGAGAGCGAGCGCGACGGCGACAGTGGCGAGGCCAAGACTGGCGGCACCTTCATCTTCGCGGGTGCCGGTGACCCGAAGAACTTCGATCCGATCTTCAACGACGACGGTGAGTCGTTTCGGCCGGTCCGGCAGATGTTCGACACGCTGGTGAGCCACAAGCCGGGTACGGCTGATCTGACCGGCGGCCTGGCGGAGAGCTGGGAGCACGATCCGGCGGGCAAGGTCTGGACCTTCAAGCTGCGGCAGGGCGTGAAGTTCCACGACGGCACCCCCTTCAACGCGGCGGCGGTCTGCTACAACTTCGACCGCTGGTACAACATGCAGGGCGCCGCGGCCCAGGCGAACATGATCTATTACATGGACGTCTTCGGTGGCTTCGCGAAGAACGAGGCCGAGGGCGCCAGCGAGTCGATCTACGACAAGTGCGAGGCCAAGGACGAGGGCACCGCCGTCCTCTCGCTCAAGAAGTACAAGGGTGCCTTCCCGGGTGCCTTCGCGCTCACCTCGCTCTCGATCGCGAGCCCCGAGGCGCTGAAGAAGTACGACGCCAACACGGTGAAGCAGAACGGCGACTCGTTCGCGTACAGCGCGTTCGCCAACGAGCACCCGGTCGGCACCGGCCCGTTCACCTTCGGTGGCTGGGACAAGACCAAGGGCGAGATCACCCTCAACCGGAACCCGGACTACTTCGGTGAGAAGGCCAAGGTCGACAAGATGATCATCAAGATCATCAAGGACGAGAACACCCGCAAGCAGGAGCTGCGCGCCGGTACCGTCCAGGGCATCGACTTCCCGGCCCCGGCCGACACCAAGGCGCTCTCCGACGAGGGCTTCCAGGTCGTCGCCCGCCCGGCGTTCAACATCCTCTACCTGGGCATCAACCAGAAGAACCCGAAGCTGAAGGACCTGCGGGTGCGGCAGGCGATCGCCTACGCGCTCAACCGCCAGCAGCTCGCGCAGACCAAGGGCCCGGCCGGCGCGAAGGTCGCCGACGAGTTCATGCCGGACACCGTGCTCGGCTACGCCCCGGACGTGCAGAAGTACGAGTACAACCCGGACAAGGCCAAGCAGCTCCTCAAGGAGGCCGGCGCCGAGGGTCTGACGCTGAACTTCTACTACCCGCCGGACGTCACCCGGCCGTACATGCCGAACCCGCAGGAGATCTTCACCATCCTCGCCAACGACCTCCAGGCCGTCGGCATCAAGGTCAACGGTGTGCCTCGCCCGTGGAACGGCGGCTTCAAGGACGACGTGCAGACGTTCGGCAAGCAGGACCTGCACATCCTCGGCTGGACGGGTGACTACAACGACCCGGGCAACTTCGTCGGCACGTTCTTCGGCCGGGGCAAGGCCGAGTTCGGCGACCAGGCCATGACCGAGATGTTCGACGCGATCGCCAAGGCCGACGGCACCGTCGACGACGCCGGCAAGAAGGCCGCCTGGGAGCAGGTCAACCGGGACATCGCCGCCAAGTGGCTGCCGGCCGTGCCGGTCTGGCACGCGCCGCCGGCGATCGTCGTCACCAAGGACGTCGAGGGCCTGAAGGCCAGCCCGCTGACTGACGAGCGGTTCAACACCGTCAGCGTCAAGAAGTGACGTCAATCGGCTGACGCCGTAGGCGGAATCGGCCCGGGTTGGGGGTTTCCCCCGCCCGGGCCGATTCCGCGACTATCGAAAGTCTGGTGTGTGAGAGATGTTGCGAGTGATAGTCCGCCGCCTGCTACAGCTGGTGGTGACGCTGATAGCACTGTCAGCGCTGATCTTCGTCTGGTTGCGGAACCTGCCCGGTGGCCCGGTCGACGCGCTGCTCGGTGAACGGGCGACCCCCGAGACCCGTGCTCTGCTGACCAAGGCGCTCGGTTACGACCAGCCGATCCTCGTGCAGTACGGCAAGTTCATGCAGCGGATCCTCACCGGTGACCTGGGCAACTCGATCCGAACCGGCGACCCCGTCACCGAAGTGATCAGCCGGGCCTTCCCGGCCACCGTGGAGCTCGCCCTCGCGGCGATGCTCATCGCGGTCGGGCTGGGCGTCCCACTGGGTTATCTCGCCGCCCGCTGGCGCGGCCGGCTCCTCGACCACCTGACGGTGGTGGGCACGCTGCTCGGCGTCTCGATCCCGATCTTCTTCCTGGGCTACCTGCTCAAGGACGTCTTCACCCAGAACATTCACTGGTTCCCGCCGTCCGGCCGGGTCGGCATCGGGTTGGACAACACCAACATCACCGGCTTCTTCGTCCTGGACAGCCTGCTCACCCGGGAGTTCGACGCCACCGCCGACGCGCTCTGGCACCTGATCCTCCCGGCGTTCACGCTCGCCACGATCCCGCTGGCGGTCATCGTCCGGATGACCCGCGCCAGCGTGCTGGACGTGCTCAACGAGGACTACGTACGCACGGCCGAGGCCAAGGGCCTGCGGAACCGTACGGTCCGGGGCCGGCACATCCTGCGCAACGCGCTCCTGCCGGTGGTCACCACCATCGGCCTCCAGACCGGCGCGCTGCTGTCCGGCGCGGTCCTCACCGAGAAGGTCTACAACTGGGGTGGTCTCGGCACGCTGATCACCGACTCGATCACGGGCAGCCGCGACTACCCGATCCTCCAGGCGCTGATCCTGCTGTCCGCACTGGTCTTCGTGGTGGTCAATCTGCTGGTGGACCTCTCCTACGCCTTCATCGACCCGAGGGTGCGTGTGCGATGACCGAACCAACCACGCAGGCCGGCGCCCCGGCTCCCCGCAGCGGCAAGGAGCAGGCGTCCGGCGCGGGCCGGAACCGCCTCAGTGACCGTAAGAAGGCTCGCCTGGACGAGTTGGCCCAGTCGACCGCCGCCCCGGGCGGCGTGAGTCTGTTCCGCGACGCGTTCCGTCGGTTGCGCCGCAACCCGGCGGCCATCGTGGGCGCCACCATCATCGCGCTCTTCGTGTTGGTGGCGATCTTCGCGCCGTTGATCGCCCCGCACGACCCGGTGCAGCGCTTCGACGCGCTGACTGACCAGCTCACCCCGAACAACATCGCCGGGCCCATGGACGGCTTCCCCCTCGGTTCCGACGAGCTGGGCCGGGACCTGCTGTCCCGCCTGGTCTACGGCAGCCGGCAGACACTCTTCGTCGGTGTCCTCGCCACCATCATCGGGCTCGCCATCGGCGTGCTGTTGGGCGCGATCGCCGGCGCTGTCGGCGGTTGGGTGGACAACATCCTCATGCGTATCACCGACGTGATGCTGGCCCTGCCCGCCCTGCTGCTGGCGATCACCCTGGTCGCCCTGGCCAGCAAGTCGAGCCAGTGGACGGTCATCATGGCGGTGGCCATCGTCAACGTGCCGATCTTCGCCCGGCTGCTGCGCGGCTCGATGCTCGCCCAGCGGGAGAGCGATCACGTGCTGGCCGCGCGAGCGCTGGGCGTCAAGCAGCGCAACATCGTGCTGCGGCACATGCTGCCCAACGCCATGACCGCGGTGATCGTGCAGGCGACGCTGACGCTCTCCGTCGCGATCATCGAGGCCGCGTCGCTGTCGTTCCTCGGCCTCGGCGACCCCGATCGGGACCGGGCCGAGTGGGGCGCGATGCTCGGCGACGCCGGCGTGCGCTACTTCGAGGTACGCCCCGAACTGGCCTACTACCCGGCGTTGGCGATCATCGTGGTGGCGCTCGGCTTCACCCTGTTCGGTGAGGCGATGCGCGAGGCCATCGACCCGAAGAACCGGCGGTGACCGCCGTGTGCGCATCGCGAGCGATGAACCACAGCAGTGAGGAAGTGACCCGATGAGCCTGCTCGACGTACGTGACCTGAGCGTCGTGTTCCAGCGGCGCGGCGAGCGACCCTTCAACGCCGTCGACAAGGTCAGCTTCACGGTGGAGCCGGGGCAGACCGTCGGCCTGGTCGGCGAGTCCGGCTGCGGCAAGAGCGTGACCAGCCTGGCCATCATGGGCCTGCTGCCCAAGCGCGGCAACAAGGTCAGTGGAGAGGTGCTGTTCGACGGCGCCGACCTGCTGAAGCTGCGACCGGGGGACATGCGTGACCGGCGCGGCCGGGACATCGGCATGATCTTCCAGGACCCGCTGTCGTCGCTGAACCCGGTCATCCCGATCGGCGTGCAGGTGGCCGAGGTGCTGGAACGCCACCAGGGCCGGGACCGCAAGCAGGCGCTGCGGGAGGCACGAGAGCTGCTCGACGCCGTCGGCATCCCCGACCCGCAGCGGCGACTCAGCGAGTACCCGCACCAGATCTCCGGCGGCATGCGCCAGCGCGCCCTGATCGCCATCGCGCTGGCCTGCAAGCCCCGGCTGCTGATCGCCGACGAGCCGACCACCGCGCTCGACGTGACGATCCAGGCGCAGATCCTCACCCTGCTCAAGCAGTTGGTGGACGAGACCGGCACGGCCCTGATCATGATCACGCACGATCTGGGGGTGGTGGCCGGACTCTGCGACACGGTCAACGTGCTCTACGGCGGCAAGGTGATCGAGCGGGCGCGGCGGCACGAGTTGTTCGCGCACGCTCGGCACCCGTACACCCACGGGCTGCTCAACTCGGTGCCCCGGCTGGACTCCCCGCGCGGAGAGCGACTGCACGCGATCCGCGGGTCGGTAGCCGACAACATCCCGTGGGCCGAGGGGTGCGCCTTCGCGCCGCGCTGCGACAACGTCGTGGACGCGTGCCTCGAAGGGCCGCCGCCGCTCGAACCCACCGCCACCGGCGGCGACCTCCGCTGCAACAACCCCGTCCCCGAGGAGGTGGCGGTCCGATGACCGACGAGACCACTGCGCTGATCGAGCTGCGCGACGTCAAGGTCCACTTCCCGATCAAGAGCGGCCTGCTCTTCGACCGCACCATCGGGTACGTCTACGCGGTGGACGGGGTGTCGCTGAGCATCCGCAAGGGTGAGACGTACGGCCTGGTCGGCGAGTCGGGCTGCGGCAAGTCGACGCTCGGTCGTGGCCTGCTGCGCCTCGTCGAGCCGACCGAGGGCGAGATCGTCTTCGACGGCACCGACGTCCGCGCGCTCAAGGGCGAGGCGATGCGGCAGGCCCGCCGCCGGATGCAGATGATCTTCCAGGATCCGCTCTCCAGTCTCGACCCTCGACAGTCGGTGGAGTCGCTGCTCGTGGAGGGCCTGAAGGCGCACGGGCTGGCTGCCGACAAGGCCGAGACGGACCGGCGACTGCGCGAGACGCTGGAGGCGGTGGGTCTGCCCGCGTCCGCCCTCAGCAAGTACCCGCACGAGTTCTCCGGCGGTCAGCGCCAGCGCATCGGCATCGCCCGGGCCCTGGTGCTCAACCCGGACCTGATCGTCGCCGACGAGCCGGTCTCCGCACTGGACGTGTCGATCCAGGCGCAGGTGCTCAACCTCCTCGAAGACCTCCAGAACGAGCGCGGTCTGACGTACCTGATCATCGCGCACGACCTGGCTGTGGTCCGGCACATCGCCGACACGGTGGGCGTGATGTACCTCGGCGGTCTGGTCGAGGAGGCGTCCAGCGACGACCTGTACCGCGAGCCGATGCACCCGTACACCCGGGCGCTGATGTCCGCGGTGCCGGTGCCCGACCCGGTCGTCGAGGACCGCCGCGAGCGGATCCTGCTCGCCGGCGACCTGCCGTCGCCGAGCAACCCGCCGTCGGGCTGCCGGTTCCACACCCGGTGCCCGTGGGCGCAGCCGACCCGCTGTTCGGACGAACGCCCGGAGCTACGGGACGTGGTCGGCGGACACCGGGTGGCCTGCCACTTCGCCGAGGACATCGCCGCCGGCCGGATCCGGCCGCACGAGGTCGAGGTGGAGCTGGTCCGCCCGAGCGAGGGCACCGGCCCGGTCGACCCGCCGGGCGAGCTGATCCCCACCCCGTGACGCCGCACAGGGGCCGTCCGCTGCCGGACGGCCCCTGTGGCCGGTACGTGCTCCGGGTGCCTCAGCCCTCCGGGCGGTGCAGCAACCCCACAGCGACGCCGTGTACCGCGTCCAACCCGGCCGGGTCGGCGAGCGCGACAGTCGTGCCGGTCACCGCATACCACTCGTCGGCGTCCTTGTACTGCACCCGCAGGGTGACCTTGCCGTCCGCGTACTCGGTGCGCAGCGTCAGGTCACCGGTGACGACGCCCACCTCGTCGGTCATCACGCCGCCGGGGCCGGGCACGATGTCGGTGGTGCGGCTCTGCGGGCCGGCCGCGCCGCCCGAATCCGCGACCATGCCGGCGCCCGGCACCGCGGCGGGAGTCTCGGCGGCACCGTCCGCGGTCATGCCGGCGGCGGCCGGGCCGTCCTGCCCGGCGGCGGTCACGTCTCGCTCCCCACTCAACAGCCCTCCAACATGTCGGTCAGGGTGGCCTTCTCGGCGCTTGTCACCGTCAGCCGCCAGTAGTGCTTGACCGTCACCCAGTCCTGAGCGTATTTGCACCAGTACGACCGGTTTGCCGGCTTCCACTGGGACGGGTCCTGGTCACCCTTTGCCCGATTGGAGGACGCGGAAACCGCAAAGAGTTGCGGCCGGGTGGTGTCATTCGCGAAATCACCCCGCTTCGCGTCGTCCCACTCGTCGGCACCCGAGCGCCACGCGTTCGCCAACGGCACCATGTGGTCGATGTCCACGTCGGAGGGATCGGAGAAGCTGCGACCGTCGTACACACTCTCCCAACGCCCACCGACCACGTTGCAGCCGGAGAGCTTCACGTCCTTGCCGTCGCGCTGGAGGATGCTGTCCCGCACGTCGCAGTTCTTGCCAGTGTTCCGCCAGTGCGGAAAGCGGTCCCGGCTGTAGCCCTTCATCGAGCCGGCGGCGGCCACGGTGAGCTGGCTCAGCTGCTCTGCCGCGTTGCCGCCGTCACTCGACGGCGGAGGCGTAACCGGCTCGTCCGGCGGGACGCAACCGGCCACGCCGAGCGCCAGCGTCGCGGCGAGCGCGGTCGCCGCCGCTCGGGGTCCTGATCTGGTACGCACAGACGACACCTCTCCAGCTTGCGGTCTCCCGGCGATTGCGCACAGTACCCGGGAATGGTTTCGGCGATTCGTGGCGTCTCCCACATGATGCAAGGCAGATTGGTGGGATGACCACTCCCGCGCCGGCACGCACACTACGGATGGGCACCACCGCCGGCCGGGGCACGCTGCTCGCCGCCGTACTCGCCTCTGGCATGGTCTTCCTCGACAGCACCGTCGTCAACGTGGCGCTGCCGAAGCTCGGGCAGGATCTCGGCGCGAACGTCGCCGATCTCCAGTGGACTGTCAACGGCTACCTGCTGATGCTGGCGGCGTTCGTGCTGCTCGGCGGCGCGCTCGGGGACCGCTTCGGCCGCCGACGGATCTTCCTCATCGGGGTGATCTGGTTCACCGCCGCCTCGGTGCTGTGCGGGCTGGCCCAGGACACCGGTTGGCTGATCGCCGCCCGGTTCCTCCAGGGCGCCGGCGGTGCCCTGCTCACCCCCGGATCGCTCTCCGTGCTCCAGGCCAGCTTCCACCCGGACGACCGAGGTCGGGCCATCGGCGCCTGGGCCGGACTGTCCGGGGTGTCCACCGCGCTGGGCCCGTTCATCGGGGGCTGGCTTATCGACGCGCTGTCCTGGCGCTGGATCTTCTTCCTCAACCTACCGATCGCCGTGCTCGTGGTGCTGGCCGCGACGCGTTGGGTGCCGGAGAGCCGGGACGAGAGCGCCTCGCGGACCGCCGGGCCGGGTCGGACCCGACGGCGGTTCGACATCGGCGGCGCACTGCTCGGCGCGCTCGCGCTGGCCGGCGTCACGTACGCCCTGATCGACGCGCCCGCGCGGGGCTTCGACTCGGCCCCGGTGCTGATCGCGGCGCTGGTCGGGGTGCTGTCCGCTGTGACATTCGTGCTGCTCGAACGGCGGCGTGGCGACGCCGCGATGCTGCCCACCGGGCTGTTCAGCAGCCGACTCTTCTCGGTGCTGAACATCTTCACAGTGGTCGTCTACGCGGCGCTCGGCGGCTTCACCTTCTTCTTCGCCGTCTACCTGCAGAACGTGGTCGGGTGGTCGGCCTTCCGCACCGGCATCGCGTTGTTGCCGATGACCCTGCTGCTGTTGGCCGGGTCGGCCCGCGCCGGAGCGCTCGCGGCGCGGATCGGCCCGCGCCTGCCGCTGACCGTCGGGCCGGTGCTCGCCGCGGTCGGTCTGCTGCTGCTGCGCGGCGTCGCACCGGGCGCGTCGTACTGGACCGACGTGCTGCCCGGGGTGCTGCTCTTCGGCATCGGGCTGACCCTGGTGGTGGCACCGCTCACCGCGTCGGTGCTGGCCGCCGTGCAGGACCGGTTCTCCGGGGTGGCGAGCGGCTTCAACAACGCCGCGTCCCGGGCCGGCGGTCTGCTCGCCGTGGCCGCGTTGCCGCTACTTGTCGGCCTCTCCGGCAGCGGCTACGCGCAGCAGGCCGAGCTGACCGACGCATTCCGGGGCGCGCTGGCCTGGTGTGCGGGATTGTTGCTGGCCGGGGCCGTGCTGGCGCTCGTGCTGGTGCGCCGGCCGCCCCGCGCGGCCCCACCGTCGCAGCCCTGCCATTCGCTACCCGCCGCCACGCCCCCGCGCTAGCGGGCAAGGAAGGGCCCCTGGTCAAGGTGGAAAGTTGATCAGGGGTCCTTCCTTCACACTCAGCTGCGGGCGCGGTTGACGGCGCTGGTGACGGCCTTGATCGAGGCGGTGACGATGTTGGCGTCGGTGCCGACACCCCACACCGTCCGACCGTCGACCTCGCACTCCACGTATGCGGCGGCCTGCGCGTCCCCACCGGAGGAGAGCGCGTGCTCGTGGTAGTCGAGCACCCGTACGCCCACCCCTACCGACTGGAGCGCGTTGACGTACGCGTCGATCGGGCCGTTGCCGATCGCGGTGAGCGAGTGCCGCTCGGTGGCCGTGACGACCTGGGCCTCGATCTCGACCTTGCCGTCCGCGGTGCCGATCGTGTAGCTGCTCAGCCGGACCGCCGGGTCGGGCTGGTGGTCGAGCAGGTAGTGCGTCGCGAAGATCTCCCACATGGCGGCCGGGTCGACCTCGCCGCCGTCGTGATCGGTGACGTGCTGCACCACCCCGGAGAACTCGATCTGGAGCCGGCGCGGCAGGTCCAGTTGGTGCTCGCTCTTCATGATGTACGCGATGCCACCCTTGCCGGACTGCGAGTTGACCCGGATGACCGCCTCGTAGGTGCGGCCCAGGTCCTTCGGGTCGATCGGCAGGTACGGCACGGCCCAGGTGTGCTCGTCCATCGGCACCCCGGCGGCCTTGGCGTCGGCGGCGAGGGCGTCGAAGCCCTTCTTGATGGCGTCCTGGTGGGAGCCGGAGAAGGCGGTGTAGACCAGGTCGCCCGCGTACGGGTGGCGCTCGTGCACAGGCAGTTGGTTGCAGTATTCGACGGCGCGCCGGATCTCGTCGATGTTCGAGAAGTCGATCATCGGGTCGATGCCCTGGGAGAAGAGGTTGAGCCCCAGCGTCACCAGGTCGACGTTGCCGGTGCGCTCGCCGTTGCCGAACAGGCAACCCTCGATGCGGTCGGCACCCGCCAGCAGGCCCAGCTCGGCGGCGGCCACCCCGGTGCCCCGGTCGTTGTGCGGGTGCAGGCTCAGGATCACGCTGTCGCGGCGCGGCAGGTGCCTGTGCATCCACTCGATCGAGTCGGCGTACACGTTGGGGGTGGCCATCTCGACGGTGGCCGGCAGGTTGATGATCAGCGGGCGGTCGGGCGTCGGGTCGATCACGTCGATGACCCGGGAGCAGACCTCAAGCGCGTACTCCAGCTCGGTGCCCGTGTACGACTCCGGCGAGTACTCGTAGAAGATCTCGGTGTCCGGGGTGTGGATCTCCGCGTACTTCTGGCAGAGCCGCGCACCGGTCGTGGCGATGTCGGCGATGCCGTCCTTGTCCAGCCCGAAGACCACCCGGCGCTGGAGGGTGGAGGTCGAGTTGTAGAAGTGCACGATGGCCCGCTTGGCGCCGCGCAGCGACTCGAACGTCCGATCGATCAGGTGCTCCCGGCACTGGGTGAGCACCTGGATCGTGACGTCCTCCGGAATCATGTCCTGCTCGATGAGCTGCCGGACGAAGTCGAAGTCGGTCTGACTGGCCGACGGGAAGCCGACCTCGATCTCCTTGTAGCCCATCTGCACCAGCAGCTGGAACATCCGCCGCTTGCGCTCGGGCGACATCGGGTCGATCAGCGCCTGGTTGCCGTCCCGGAGATCCACAGCGCACCAGCGCGGAGCGGCCTCGACGGTACGGGTGGGCCAGGTGCGATCCGGCAGGTCGATCCGGAACTGCTCCCGGTACGGCTGGTAGCGGTGGTACGGCATCCGGCTCGGGCGTTGCCGCGCGATCGGATCGGTATCGGCTTCGGTGACAGGTTGAGCCATCTCAGAGTGCTCCCTGGAACATGTGGCGTCAGCAGATCGGAAGGTTTCGGCGAGCGGTCGCGCGACGATGCGCGGCGGTGCCGAGAGGAAAAATCGGATGTGCTGGACGGCGCGATGCGACTCCGCGACGAGGTGCCGGCCGATCAGGCCTCGTCGCGGCGGCTAAGAAGGAGAAGCGCCCGCCACATGACCAAGTCACCCTACGTGATGGAACGGGGGGTGGGAAGGCCGGTCCGGACTATGGGACCGGAGTCATGGCCGGCTCCGGGACCTCGACGCCCAGCCTCGGCGTCCGTTCGGCCCAGGCCACCGCAGGCACGATCGCCACTGCGACCAGCACGAAGATCGCTGCCGTCGGTAACCAACCCCAGCCGCCGGTGGTCACGCCGAGCGCGGTCAACCCGGCCGGGGCGATCAGGTACTGCACCTGCTCGCCGAGCCGGAACGCCCCCACGTACGCGCCGCGTTGGCCGGCCGGCGGCAGGGTGGCGGTGAGCCCCCAGGCGCCCGCCGACTGGATCAGTTCGGCCAGGATCAGCAGCGTCGCGGCGGCCACCAGCACCACGACGGTGAGCGGGCCCCGGGTGACCCCGGAGATCGGCAGGACCAGACAGGACACGGCGATCAGCAGGCCACCACGGCGGGAGGCCCGTGCCGCTCCCGCGGCGGTGTCCGCGCCCCGGCTCACGCGTACCTGGAGCAGCACGATCAGGACAGTGTTGAGCAGCACCAGGGCGGCGATCACCGTCTTCGGTGCGTCGGTGTGGGTGAGGATCCACAGCGGCAGGACCGTCAGGTAGAGCACCCCGTGCGCGGTGAGCAACCCGGACAGCAGGGACACCGCCATGAACGGCCGGTCCCGCAGTACGGCGAGCCGACTCATCGGCTCCACCGCCCGGGCCACCTGCGGCAGCCGGGGCAGTCGTCGTACGAAGAGGGCCGTCACCAGGATCACCGTCGCGATGAACCAGACCATCCCCCGGTACGCCTCGATCGTGTCCACCGTCAGCACCACGCCGCTGATCACCGCGCCCAGCCCGAAGCCGACGTTCAACGACGACCGCTGGTACGCCATCGCCGTGACCCGTTCGGCCGGCGGGAGCGCGTTGATCGAGTAGACCTGCCGGGCCACGCCTGTCGACGCGTCCACGGCCGCGAGCGCCACCACCACGGCGAGGAAGCTCGCGAAGCCGCCCACGAACGGATACGACGCGAACAGCGCCGCGTCCAGCACCAGCCCGACGATCCAGACCCGCTGCGGCCCGTACCGGTCGGTGAGCCCGCCCAGCGGCACCGTGCCGAGCAGCGACACCCCTGCCGCGATGGACAGGCCCAGCCCGACCTGGGCGGCGCTGAGCCCCAGCGCCCGGGTGAAGAAGACGGCGCTGCCGGCGTGGAACAGGCCGCTGCCGACGGCGTAGACCATGGCCTGCACGGCCAGCGCACGGGTCAACCCGGCGGGCGGTACGACGTTTGCCACAGCGGTACGGATGGTGTCTCTGGCCCCCATGGCCGGCAAGTGAACCGGGCCCCCACGACATCGGTCGAGCCTTTTAGGCTGGATCGAATCCTGCTCCCGGGGGAGGGCGCGTGTCCGAGTTGCGGTTCAGCCTGGCCGACGTGGCGGGCGTCCGGCTCGCCGTGTCACCGGTCAACGAGACGGTCATGAGCATGTGGGCGATGGCCAACCCGGTCCGCTACGCGGTGCACCTGCCCTGGATCGACCGCGCCCGGGTGACCCTGCGCCGCCCCGAGGTCGCCGAGCGGGTCCGACCTCTGGTGGGGTTGGCCGCGCCGGGTCGTTGGCTGCCCGACTTCCTCACCCCGGCTGCCCGACCGAACGTGGAGATGGCCGAGCAGCTCGACCAGATCGCCGCCACACCGCCAGCCGTGGTGGTCCAAGACCTGCTGTCGACCACCTGGCAAAAACCGCTGAGCCCGTTCGGGCGGGCGCTGCTCGCCGACCCCGGCGGGCTGCTGCCGCAGGTCGTCGAGGCGGTGCGGGTCTGGTACGACGAGGCGATCGCCCCGGACTGGCCGCGGATGCGGGCGCTGCTCGACGCCGATGTGGCGTACCGGGCCGCGCAGCTCGCCGAGAGCGGCGCTGGTCGGTTCTTCGAGCAGCTCCACCCGAGCCTGCACTGGCACGGCGACAGGGTGATCAGTGACGACACGTTCGAGCGGGACTTCGACCTCCGCGGTCGGGGGCTGGCGCTGAACCCGACGGTGTTCACCGAGCAGCACGTGCTGTGGAACCTGCTGGAGGATTCGCTGCCGGCCGGCGCGTACCCGGTCCGGGCGATCGGAACGCTCTGGGAGACGGCCGCGCCACCGCCCGGCGACGCGCTGGCCCGGGTGGTCGGCCCCGGCCGCGCCGCGCTGCTGCAGTTGCTCGACACGGCGTCGACGACCACCCACCTGGCCCGACTCACCGGGATGTCCGCGGGGAACGTCTCCCAGCACCTGGCCGCGCTGCACGCCGCCGGCCTGACCTCCCGGACCCGGCAGGGTCGGCACGTTCTCTACCGCAACACCGACGCCGCGAGGGTCCTGGTCCGGGCCAGCCGAGGTGGGTGATCAGGCGAGCAGCAGGTCGGCGAGCGGGCGGCGGCGGCGCAGGCCGGTCTCCCGGGCGCGCAGATCGGCCGGCAGGGTGAACGGGTCTCCGAGCTGGCCGACGGCAGCGACCACAAGCGGACGGACCCCGCCGGGCAGGTCGAGTTCGGTGGCGAGGCCGGCCTGGTCGAAGCGGGTGAGCTGGCGCACGTGCAGGCCGAGCGCGGTGGCCTGCACCGTCAGGTGGGCTATCGCCTGACCCAGGTCGTACGCGGCCCGCTCGGCGTCGTCGCCGGTGTGCGCGCCGACCACCAGGGTCGCGGCGTGCCGGGCCCAGCACTGGTCGTCGCCCGGGAGGCTGATCATGATCCGCTTCCAGTTCTCGTCGTCCCGGTGGCCGAGGGCGAACCGCCAGGGCTGCCCGTTGTCCGTCGACGGTGCCCAGCGCGCCGCCTCCAGCAGCGAGGCCGCCTCGTCCGGGGTCAGTTCGGCGCACGGGTCGAAGGCCCGAGGGCTCCAGCGGAAGGCGAGCAGCGGAGTCAGGTCAACCATGAGGGGAATCGTCCTGTATGGGCGATTCGCCACTCAGGCTGGGTTCGCTAAATGTGGGCAAACGCACCCGTAACGGTATGAAGATCAGGGCGTTCCCGCGCTCGGGCTGTCCGTTGGATCAGGAGACGGTGGCGCTGCGGTGTCGAGCGGGTCCCGGTCGACCACCACCGGGCCGGCCAACTGCACGGTGGCCGGTGCCGGGCCGGGCGGTGTGGCCAGCCGCAGTGTCCCCGCTCCGGTCCGCACCCCGGTCGGCGTGCCGTCCCGCTCGTAGCAGTAGATGCCCACGTCGACCGGGGCGTTCAGCGACGCAGAGGTGGAGTCCACCGAGTAACAGGTGCCGGTCAGGCCCTCGGGTGGGCTGGCGGGAGCCACCGCGAGCGCCGCGCGCCGGTCGGTGAGCACGTCCAGCCAGTCGGTGAGCGGATGCTGGACCCGGGGGTCCGATCGGCGAGGGATCGCGTCGTCGCGCTCACCGAGGCGTACGCAGCTCGCCGACTCCGGTCGCCCGGCCGACGGCAGGGCGCACTGGAACAGCCCGTCGTTCGTGGCGACCAGTGAGATGTCGGCAGTGCCGCCCAACGCGCCACCCGGCACGTCCACCCGCCAGCTGCCGTCGTTCGCGCTGGTGAACGTGATGGTGCGAGCCGGTTGACCGGCTTGGCCGTAGACGTACTGGGCCGTCAGGTGGCGATCCTGGGCCGCCGCGGCCAGGGCGGCCAACTCGTCCCGCGCGGCGTCCACCGCGACCGGTCCCGGGTCGGCGGGCGGCGGCGTCGGCGGCTGCGCATCGGTGCAGGCGACCAGGAGTGCTGGCAGGGCGAACAGGAGCGGCCCGAGCACGCGGACGGCCGGGCGGGTGAGGACGGACACCGGCCCATTCTGGTGGGTGCGGACTGTTTGGTGGTCGCCGGCACGTAATGGGCTGTTCCGGCGTGTCGGACCGGCCGTCACCGCGTACCCCCGGGGGCTGGTGGGAGCGGTCCGGTCGCTCCGCGCGGGCCGGATGGTGGGATCACCTGACCCGGCGTCGTTACCCGCCGGATACCCTCAGGGGGACTGACACGCGCCGCCGGCCCCGGTTCCGGCGGCGTCGGCACGCTCAGGGTCGCTGGGAGGGAGTGCACCGTCGTGGCACTCGTGGTGCAGAAGTACGGCGGGTCCTCCGTCGCCAACGCCGAGCGGATCAAGCGGGTGGCCGAGCGCATCGTCGCCGCCCGCAAGGCCGGCGACGACGTGGTGGTGGTGGTCTCCGCGATGGGGGACACCACCGACGAGCTGCTGGACCTGGCCAACCAGGTCAGCCCGCTGCCGCCGGGTCGCGAGCTGGACATGCTGCTCACCGCCGGGGAGCGGATCTCCATGGCGTTGCTCGCCATGGCCATCCACAACCTGGGGTACGAAGCCCGCTCGTTCACCGGCTCGCAGGCCGGTGTGATCACCACCTCGGTGCACGGCCGCGCGCGGATCATCGACGTCACCCCCGGGCGGCTCAAGGGCGCGCTCGACGAGGGGTCGGTGGTCATCGTCGCCGGCTTCCAGGGGGTCTCGCAGGACACCAAGGACGTCACGACGCTGGGCCGGGGTGGTTCGGACACCACCGCCGTGGCGCTCGCCGCCGCCCTGCACGCCGACGTCTGCGAGATCTACACCGACGTGGACGGCATCTTCACCGCCGACCCGCGGATCGTGCCCAACGCCCGGCACATCCGGAACATCACCTACGAGGAGACGCTGGAGCTGGCCGCCTGCGGCGCGAAGGTGCTGCACCTGCGTAGCGTGGAGTACGCCCGTCGGGCGGGGTTGCCGATCCACGTCCGTTCGTCATACTCGACCAACACCGGCACGATGGTCACCGGATCGATGGAGGACCTTTCCGTGGAGCAGGCACTGATCACCGGGGTCGCGCACGACCGCAGCGAGGCCAAGATCACGATCGTCGGGGTGCCCGACGAGCCGGGTGCCGCCGCGCGGATCTTCGACACCGTCGCCGGCGCCGAGATCAACATCGACATGATCGTGCAGAACGTCTCCACCGAGGGCACCGGCCGGACGGACATCTCGTTCACCCTGCCCAAGGCCGACGGCCCGACCGCGATGGCCGCGCTCAGCAAGATCCAGGAGCCGGTCAAGTTCAAGGGCCTGCTCTACGACGACCACGTCGGCAAGGTCTCGCTGATCGGTGCCGGCATGCGCTCGCACCCCGGGGTGGCAGCCGGCTTCTTCGCCGCGCTCGGCGCTGCCGGGGTCAACATCGAGATGATCTCCACCTCCGAGATCCGGGTCTCCGTGGTCTGCCGGGACACCGACCTCGACGCCGCCGTCCGCGCCATCCACGACGCGTTCGAGTTGGGCGGCGATACCGAAGCCGTTGTCTACGCGGGGACAGGTAGGTAGCGCCGATGGCGGCGCTGCCCACCCTCGCCGTGGTCGGAGCGACAGGTGCCGTCGGCACCGTGATGTGTGAGCTGCTCACCGGACGGCGCAACGTCTGGGGTGAGATCCGGCTGATCGCCTCCGAACGCTCGGTCGGCAAGCGGGTGCGCTGCCGAGGCGAGGACGTCGTCGTCCAGGCGCTGACCCCGGAGGCGTTCGACGGCGTCGACGTGGCGATGTTCGACGTGCCCGACGAGGTCTCCGCCGAGTGGGCGCCGATCGCCGTCGCCCGCGGCGCGATCGCCGTCGACAACTCCGGCGCGTTCCGGATGGACCGGGACGTCCCGCTCGTCGTTCCGGAGATCAACCCCGAGCAGGTCCGCGACCGGCCCCGGGGCATCATCGCGAACGCCAACTGCACCACCCTCGCGATGATCGTGGCGGTGGCCCCCCTGCACCGCGAGTACGGCCTGCGGGAGCTGGTGCTCGCCTCCTACCAGGCGGTCTCCGGAGCCGGCCAGGCCGGCGTCGACATCCTGCACGACCAGCTCACCAAGGTCGCCGGGGATCGCGCGCTCGGCTCGCGCACCGGCGACGTCCGCCAGGCGGTCGGCGAGGACCTCGGTCCCTTCCCGGCGCCGCTGGCGCTCAACGTGGTGCCGTGGGCGGGCTCGGCGGCCGACGACGGCTGGTCGTCGGAGGAGATGAAGATCCGCAACGAGTCGCGGAAGATCCTCGGCCTGCCCGACCTCAAGGTCTCCGCCACCTGCGTGCGCGTGCCCGTGGTGACCGGCCACTCGGTGGCCGTGCACGCGGTCTTCGGCACCGAGGTGGATGCCGAGGGCGCCCGCGAGGCACTCCGCAACGCACCCGGCGTGATCGTGGTCGACGACCCGGACGCCGGTGAGTTCCCGATGCCGATCGACGCGGTCGGCACCGACCCGTCCTGGGTAGGCCGGATCCGTCGCGCCCTCGACGACCCGCGCGCCCTCGACTTCTTCGTCACCGGCGACAACCTCCGCAAGGGCGCGGCCCTCAACACCGCCCAGATCGCCGAGTTGCTCGCCAAGGAGCTCCGCAACCCCTGACCGCCCCGCCGCGGCCGCGGCCGCGGCCGCGTCGATCATGGACTTGTGGTGGGCGCTTTGGCCGCGGGAGAGGCAAACGTCCTCGCCACAACTCCATGATCGACGGGGCGGTGGGGGGTTAGGCGGCGGAGAGGTGCACGCCGTCCCGGCCTTGGCGTTTCACCGCGTAGAGGGCCTGGTCGGCTCTTCTCAGGGTGCGGTCGGGGGACTCGCCGGGGTGCGGGAGCGCGACCCCCACGCTGATTGTGCGGCCGATGCGCCGGGCCGCCTCGGTCAGCCGTTCGGCGATCCGGACCGCCTCCTCGGGGCGACTCACCTCGATCACCGCGACGAACTCGTCGCCGCCGATCCGGTACAGCTCGTCGCCGTGCCGAAGCGCCTCCTCCAGCGCGCGGGCCAACCCGACAAGCACCCGGTCGCCGGCCTGGTGGCCGTACGTGTCGTTGACGGTCTTGAAGCCGTCCACGTCGATCGCCAGCAGGGCCGTACGCCCCGGGGTGGCCGCCGCGATCCGTTGCCCGAACGGGCCGGTGTGCCGCAGGCCGGTGAGCGGGTCGGAGCTGGCCTGCTCCCGTAGTCGGGCCAGCGTGCGGAGCCGGTCCAGGTTGGTCCAGGCCTGCCCGGCGAGCAGTTCCATCAGGCTGACGGTGGTCGGGTCGGGGCGCAGGGCGCGTTCGTCGGCGACCAGCAGCACCCCGCCGGCCTCCGGTGACCCGACCGGGACGGCGACCAACGTGTGCACCCCGGCGCGGGTCAGCGGCCGGTAGTCCTCGGTCGGGGGGTGCCCCGCCTCGCCCAGCGTGTACCCGGCGCCGTAGCGGTGTGCCCGGTCGACCATCCGGGCCAGGGCCGCCGGGCCAGCCTCGGTCAGCTCGGCGCGGATGCGGGATTCCAGGTCGCCCGGTGTCGCCGCTGGTGGACCGAGCTGGCCGGCGATCAGGAGCAGCGCGGTGGAGAGGGTGGAGACCTCCCGGGCGGCGCGGGCCGCCGCGCCCATCAGCTCTCCCTCGGTGAGTGCGGCGGAGAGGGCGGCGGTGTGCCGGAGCAACTTCTCGCTGCGGCTCTCCTCGGGTGGGCCGCCGAGTGCGGCGATCCGCGCGCCGAGCCGGTCGGCCAGCCGCTGGGTCGTCTCCCGCCACAGCTCCAGGTCGGCGGGCTCACTCCACTGCAGGTCCAGCACGCCGATGGCCCGGCCCGTCGGGTCCAGCACCGGTACGCACAGTTCGGCGATCACGTCCGGGCGTACCGGAAGGTAGTCCGGGTCGACGGTGACGTCCGGGACGACGGCGGAGGTGCCGGTGGCGTACACCCGTCCGACGATGCCGGTGCGCGCCGGCACTGTCGCGAAGATCTGCCAGGCCCCGGTCGCGGCGACGCAGCGCAGCCGGTCGTGGACCGCGAGCAGCACGGAGATCGTCGCGCTGGTGTGGCGGGACAGTGCGGTGACCGTCCATCGACAGGCCTCCGGCACGTTCGACGCCATCGGCAGGCGCGCGCTGACGTCACGGCTGACTCGCTGATGATCCACTCGCACGTCGTTCCAGGTAGGGGAGGGGTCGGCCGGCGCCGAGCCGCGCGATCAAGCGTACCCACGGTGGCGGGAACCCCAGGTTCGTACACACGTGCTATCCACAGGCTGTGGACACGGCCTGTGGGTGGAGCCGTCTGGCATTCGAGTTGACAGCAGTGTTTGCGCCTGCCAATAATAATTGGCATGAGCCAAGGTGAGCTATGGGAGAGCTGAGCGGTGACCGGCTGGTCGAGGTCCTTGCCACGCTGGCCAGCCCGCACCGGCTGCGGGTGCTCGCCGCACTGACCGGAGGGCGCGCGTACGTCTCACAGCTCGCCCGCGATCTGGGCATCAGCCGCGCGCTGCTGCAGGTGCACCTCAAGAAGTTGGAAAAGGCCGGGCTGGTCACCGCGCATCTGGAGTTGTCCGAGGACGGCAAGGCACTCAAGTACTACGAGACCGCCCCGTTCTCGTTGCACCTCACGCCAGACGTGGTGGCCACCGCCGCCACCACCCTGAGCACCGCCGCAGACGGCGATGCCCCACCGAAAGGAACAAGTTAGATGGACGTCACCGCCTCGGTCTTCCTCGTCGTCGTCGCCGCCGTGCTCATCTCGGTCGTCTGGTACGCGGGCGTCCGCACCCGGACGGCCGTCGCCGGCGAACTACAGCGGCAGTACGCCGAGCAGGCCGCCGAGACCCAGCGCCTGCTCACCGACGTGAGCGCGCAGTTGGCCGACCTGAACCGGCGCACCGCGGACATGCAACGCATCCTCAAGGACGCCGAATGACAGCCCTCGGCCTCAGCCCGCCGGTCACCCTCATCAACGTCCCCAACACCATCACCGCCGTCCGCACGGCCGGTGCCGTCGGGCTCGCCGTTGCGGCGCTCACCCAGCGCAGCGCGCATCTGCTGATCGCCGCCTACCTGCTCTACTGGATCGGAGACATCCTCGACGGTGCCGCCGCCCGGAGCCTGGGACAGGAGACCCGCACCGGCGCGGTCTTCGACATCGTCTCGGACCGGGCCTGCACGTCGGCCTGCGCCGCCGCACTTATCGTGCTGCGGCCCGGCACCGCCCTGCCGATCGCTGTGTTCCTCGTCCAGTTCATGGTCATCGACCAACTGCTGAGCCTGATGTTCCTGCGCTGGCCGCTGCTCAGCCCGAACTACTTCGCCCGGGTCGACAAACGCATCTACCTGTGGAACTGGTCCCCGCCGGCCAAGGCGCTCAACACCGCGGCGGTGGTGCTGCTGGCGATCTTCGCGCCGGTGGCAGTGGCCGTCACGTTCGCCCTCGCGGTCACCGCGGTGAAGGCCGTCTCGTTGGTGAGCGCCGCCAAGCTGCCGGCGGGCCTCCCGCGTACCCAACCATGATCGCCGTCCTGGGCGCGGCGGGCGTCGGGCTGCTGTCGGCCTTCCTGCCGTTCACCCCGGCCGAGCCGTACCTGATCGCGACAGTGACCACTACCAGCGCGCCGCCCGTGGCGCTCGGCGTGGCCGCCGCGGCCGGTCAGACCGTCGGCAAGGTCCTGATCTTCCTCGGTGCGCGCGGCGCGATCCGCTCGGCGTGGCTGCAACGGCGGCTCCACCGACGCCCGCCTGCCGCACCCGAGCGACCAGGTCGACTGGGCGCGATGCTGGCGCGTCCGAAGGCGGCCGGCGCACGACTCGTGGAGGTGCTGGAACGCCCCCACCAGTCGACCGGGATGCTGCTGGTCAGCGCCGTCACCGGCCTACCACCGCTGCTGGCCGCGAGCGTCTACCTGGGACGCACACCCATGCGCCCGGCCGCCTTCGCGGCGACGTGCCTGCTGGGCCGGGCGATCAGGTTCGTGACGCTCGCGCTGGCCCCGCAGCTCGCCGGCTACTGAGACGAGGGCGTCGTGGTGCTCTGGTACGTCGCCTACGGCTCGAACATGCACGCCGCCCGCCTGCTGTGGTACATCGGTGGCGGCTGCCCGCCCGGGGGGAGGCGGACGTACCCGGGCTGCCGGGACCGACGCCCACCCAGCCGGTCGGTCCCGGTGTTCCTGCCGGGCGGGATCTACTTCGCCGGCGAGTCCCGGGCCTGGACCGGAGGCATGGCCTTCTACGACCCGCACCTGCCGGGCTCGGCCGCAGCCCGTGCCTACCTGGTCACCGAGGAGCAGTTCGCCGACATCGCCGCCCAGGAGATGTACCGCCCGGCGGGTGCCGCCGACCTGATCCCCGCGACCGGTGCGGCGATCGAGGCGGCCATCGCCGACGGGCGGGCGACGCTCGGCCCCGGCCGGTACGAGACGTTGGTCTGCCCCGGCAGCCACAGCGGCGTCCCCCTGCTCACCTTCACCGCGCCCGGCGGGGCGTCGACGAGCCGGTGCCGGCCACCCGCGCCGATCTACCTCGGCATGATCGCCCGCGGTCTGCGTGAGGCGCATGGCTGGTCGACCGAGCGGATCACCAGCTATCTGGCCGCCCGGCCCGGCGTGGCCGACGGATGGGCCCCCGACGCCATCGCGGCCCTCGTCAGCGAGGTGCTCGCCGACGCGTGACCGCCGGCGCGGTGCGGCCGGCAGGCCGTCAACCGGCCAGGCTGGTAACCGGGCAGGCCGTCAGCCGAGCAGGAACTCCCGCAGCGCGGGAGCGAGCGTCGCCGGCGGCACCTCGTGGTAACCGCCGTCGAGGCTGATGGATCGGCCGCCCGGGACCGCCTCCGCCGCGGCCCGGCTGCCGTCGCGCAGCCACTGTGGACTGCCGGTGCTGTCCACCGCGAGGGTCGGCGCGGTGATGGTGGCCAGTTGGTCAGCCGGCAGTCGCCCGCCCGCCGTGACGATCGCGTCGTACGGCAGGGTGTGCGCGATTGCGGTCAGCCCACCCCAGACCGGTTGGGTCCGCATCCCGGCGACCGCCTCGGCGGGCAGCCCCACCGAGGCGAGCAGGAAGGTCTCCACCGCGCTGTCCCGGTCGTCGGCGGCGATCAGCTCGATGAGCTGCGCGGTGATGTCCTTCCGGACGCCCATGTGCGGGCCGACCTGGAACGGCGGCTCGAACAGCGCCAACCCGGTCACCGGCAGGCCCTGCGCGGTGGCGAGGGCGGCCAGGACCGCGCCGGAGGAGATCCCGTAGACGGCGGCGGAACCACCTGCCGCCGCGATCACGGCGGCCAGGTCGTCGATCTCGCGGCCGATCTCGTACGGCGCGGTGTCGCCGCTGTAGCCCCGCCCTCGGCGGTCATAGCCGAAAACTGTGAAATCCGGTGCCAGAGCCGTGGCCAGTGCACGGGTCGTAGCGCGGTCACCGAACGCCCCGCAGACCAGGACGATCGCCGGCCCGGCACCGGACCGCTCGAACGCGATGGGCGTGCCGTCAGCCGATCGGACCTGCTCCACCGGCGGTGTCATGTCACTCACGATGCTGTCTCCGTCCGCGTCAACCGTCTCGTCCTTTCTAGACCCTGCCCACGACGATTACCGGCAGACCGCGGTAACCGGTGCTCGCTCCGTGGTGGCCGGCGTACCCGCAGCTCCGATGTGCTGCCCGGGTCGACCCGGCGGCATCCAGGTGAGAGGCTGTCGGAGCAAGGCGGCCATCCCCAACCGCCGCCAACCGCGACCCTGACGACGGCGTCGCGCGGCGGCCCGGTCGACCCAGAGGCCGGGCCCGCGGGCGCCGATTCTTCCGAGGAGATCCATGTCCACAACCGGGATGCGACGGGCCGCTGTCGGTCTGACCGCGCTCGCGGTGGCCGCGTTCGGCGCGGTCGCCACCAGCCCAGAACAAGCCGACGCGCGACCGAAGCCGGTCGACGTCACCCTGCTGGCCCTCAACGACTTCCATGGCAACCTCGAACCGCCGAGCGGGTCCAGCGGCACCATCGCCGGGCAGACAGCGGGCGGCGTCGAATACCTGGCGACCCACCTGGCCGAGCTGCGCGCCGCCGCCAAGAAGCAGAACACCATCACGGTCGCCGCCGGTGACCTGATCGGCGCGTCCCCGCTGCTCTCCGCCGCGTTCCACGACGAGCCGACGATCGAGGCGCTGAGCATGGCCGGCCTGGATTACGCGAGCGTCGGCAACCACGAGTTCGACGAGGGCGCCGCCGAGCTGCTGCGGATCCAGAACGGCGGCTGCCACCCGGTGGACGGCTGCGCCGACGGCACCCCGTACCGGGGCGCCGGCTTCACGTACCTGTCCGCGAACGCCTTCAAGACCGCCACCGGCAAGCCGCTGATGGCGCCGTACGCGATCCACAAGGTGCAGGGCGTCAAGGTCGGCTTCATCGGGATGACCCTGGAAGGCACCCCGCAGATCGTCAGCCAGCAGGGCGTCGCCGGCCTCACCTTCGCCGACGAGGCGGACACCGCGAACCGGTACGCCCGCGAACTGCGCCGCAAGGGCGTGGAGACGATCGTCGTGCTGCTGCACGAGGGTGGTGCCCAGGCGGCGACAGGTGGCATCAACGACTGCGTCGGCATGACCGGGCCGATCGTGGACATCGCCAACCGGATGGACCCGTCGATCGACGTGGTGGTCAGTGGGCACACCCACCAGGCGTACAACTGCGACATCAACGGCAAGCTGGTGACCAGCGCCAGCTCGTTCGGCCGCCTGGTCACCGACATCGACCTGAAGATCGACCGCCGGAGCGGGGACGTCATCTCCGCCGCCGCGAACAACGTAGTGGTCACCCGGGACGTCGCCAAGGACCCGAAGCAGACCGCCCTGATCGACAGGTACAAGACGGTGCTCGGCCCGGTCGCCGACCGTCAGGTCGGCGAGACCACCGAGGCCATCACCAAGACCCAGGAAACCCTCTTCGGTACGAGTCTGGGCGAATCGCCACTGGGCAACGTGATCGCCGATGCGCAACTCGCGGCCACCGACGACGAACAGGGCGCTGTCGCCGCCTTCATGAACCCAGGTGGTGTCCGGGCCGACCTCAACGCCGGCCCGGTCACCTACGAGGAGGCGTTCACGGTTCAGCCGTTCGCCAACAACCTGGTGACGCTGGACCTGACCGGTGCGCAGCTCTACTGCGTCCTGGAGCAGCAATTCGTCACCGGCCGGACGCTGTACCCGTCGGCCACGGTGGGCTACGTGGTCGACCCGAACGGCACCACCGGTACGGTCGCCGACCCGTGCGCCGGCACCCGGGTGGTCCGGGGCAGCCTCACCATCGGCGGGGCCGCCGTCGACACCGCCGCCACCTACCGGGTGACGGTGAACAACTTCCTCTCCGGGGGCGGTGACGGCTTCAGCGCCCTCACCGCCGGGACCAACCAGGTCACCGGCCAGATCGACCTGGACGCGTTCGTGGACTACCTGACCGCGCAGTCGCCGGTGTCCGCGCCGACGCTGGACCGGATCCGCACCACCGCCGAGGTCCCCGCCGCCTGACGGCCGACCCCGCGACGTCGGGCCCCGGAGCGAACGCTCCGGGGCCCGACCCGTCCCCGGCTCTGTCCAGTCCACATCCCGTCTCGCCCCGCCCGGTCGTCCGCCCGATGTGTCGGCCGCATGATCACGCTGCAACATGGAAGTAGTGGCCTCCGGGAGCGTGGATGCCACTCGATCCAGGATCGAGCGTGATCTTGCGGGGGAACTTGCGCGGATCTTGAGCGCGCCGGGGCGCGAGGGCGCCGGGTGGGTCAGGCGGGGGTGGGGGCCGGCTCGGGGGAGGTGACGGTCGGCGTCAGTCGGCCGTCCTGATCGGCGCTGAGCAGTCGGCGCAGGGAGAGCGCGATCAACGAGGCGACCAGACAACCGCCGACCACCGTCGCCACCCAGACTCGGCCGTCGGCTGCGCCGATGAGCGGGCCTGCGGTCACCGGGCCGATCACCCCGCTGATTCCGAAGATCATCGAACTCATCGCGTTGTACCGACCGCGCAGCTCGTCCGTGGCCAGGGCGTTGGTGAGCGCGGGCATCACCGGCGACAGCATCGTCTCACCGAAGCCGAAGATCGCTGAGCAGGCCACCACGCACAGGGCAGCGAACACGGCGCTCTCCCCGGTCACCACACCGGCCGCGCCGAGGACCAACCAGGCGGTGGCGAACACCGCCCCCACCACCGCCAGTGCCCGGGTGCGGCTGCGCCCCTCGATCCGGCGGATCACCACCAGTTGTGCGAGCACGATCATCACCGTGTTGGCCGCGAGCGCCCAGGCCACCACCCGGGGGTTCACCTCGACCACCCGCATGGCGTACGCGGCGAAACCCACCTCGATCTGCGCGTACCCGCAGGTGGTGAGGACCAGTCCGAAGATCACCAGCCGCCGGAACGGACGGTCCCGCAGCACTGTCAGGTAGCCGCCGGGCGACGGCTCGCCGACCCCCCGACGGGTGCCGAGGCGTTGGCCCACGCTGGGCAGGGTGAGCAGGATCAGCGCCGGCAGCAGGTAGCTGACCGCGTCCAGCAGGTAGATCGTTTGGAAGGTGCCGGGCCGGGCGGTGTCGACGATCGCGCCGGAGGTCATGCCGCCGATGCCGATACCGAGGTTGAGCAGGGCGAAGTTCAGCCCGAACACGCGTTGCCGCTCATCGTCGTCGGTCAACGACGCGAGGATCGTGTTCTGCCCGGACCAGATCGCCGAGCTGCCGATGGCGATCACCGTCATCACCAGCAGCGCCGAACCGGTCGAGTGGACCAGCGCGAGCGAGCCCGTGCCGATCGCCTCCAGCACCAGGCAGGGCACCACCACCCGGCGGGCGCCGAACCGGTCGATGAGCGTCCCGCCCAGCGGCGACAGCACCAGGGTGACGGCGCCGTACCAGCCGATCACGAGCCCGGCGCGGGCGTCGGTGAGCCCGCGTACGTCGGTCAGGTAGATGAACAGGAACGGCAGGGTCAGACCGCGCCCGATCGCCGACAGCAGAGTGCCGAGCATGATCCGGCGGGCATCCGGCCGGCGGGGCAGGGCACGACGCAGCATGTCCGGCATTCTGTTCGTCAGGTGTGACACTCCGCGAATCGTTTTCGCCGCCCCGAGCCGTCGCCGGGCCGTCCGGTGACCAATCCCACGATGATCGACTCGGCTCGGTGGCGGCCGGCCGGTGTCCGCCGGGTCTGCGATGCTGGCCCGATGACCGGCACCTGGCGACATCTGCCCGCTACCGCCCGCGCCATCGCGGTGACCGCGGCCGCAGCCGTCGCCGCCGCCCAGGCACGCGACGGTCAGGCGTACGACGAGGCGGTCGTTGGTCTTGCCGCCGACGAGCGATCCGGTCTGGTGCTCGGTGCGGTGGTCCGGCTGCTGCTCGAGGAGAGCCACCCGGACGGGCTCACCGGCGACGACATCCGCCAGGTGTTGACCCGGTGCGTGCAGGGCGCGACGCGGTGGCGGTCGGACGTTGACCCGCATGTGGTGCTCGTCCTGCTGGCCGGCGCGCTCGGCGTGTACGACCCCGAGAGCGACGAGTCGCCGCCCGACGCAGTGGCGCTGGCCCGGCACGCCCCGATCCTGGTGGCCGACCTGTTGGCGACGACAAGCGTGCCGTTCGACGACTACCTGGCCGCCGCGTTCGCCGAGATCGAACGCACCGAACGACAGGACTGACGGTGGGCGGCCACCTCGCTGTGGCCGCCCAGGGTCGGCAGAAGTACCTATGTTGGCGGCAGTTCCGGCACTGTCAGTCCTGGTTCCAGGTGTCCGTCTCGGGGGACATCAACGCGCCCTGGCTGGCCACCTGCCCGCTGGCGAGTGTCCGCCCGGACGCGTCGAGCGCCTCGACGACGAGGCCCGTCAGGGCGTCGGGCACTGTCAACACCACCCCGGAGCCGCTCACGGCCGTCGTCACCGAGCGTCCGTCCTGCGTCACCCGTACTGTGGTGGCTGTCGCTGGTGTCACCACCAACAGGGACCGCTGGCCCTCGCCGCCGATGACGTCACCGTCGATCGGCACCACCAGGACGCTGGCCGGGTCGGTCGGGTCCGTCGCGGCGGTGAAGGACGCGCCGGTGCCGAGTACGCCGTCGGGTCTCGGTTGGTCGAGATCGATCGTCACCTCGCCGACCCAGCCGCCGCCGTACACGGGGGCGGCCAGGAGTGTCGCCCTGCCGCTCTCCACCGAACGCCCGGCAACGCCCGGCGATCCGCCGGTGGGACGGGCGGGAAGGTCGGCCACCTGCCCGCCCCACACCACGCTCGGCAGGGCGGTCAGCCGGTATCCCGCCGACTGGGCGTACTGCGACACCAACACTCGGGCACGCTGCGTCGGGACACTGCCGCGAACGCGGGACATCGCGGTCGCGAGCTGCGCATCGGTGATCGGCCGCGACGCCAGCGAACCCGGACCCGGGGTCACCTTGCGCGTCACAGTGCCGCAGTCGACCCGCCACCACTCGGGTCGCTGGGTCTGCGGCGTACGGGTCAGGTAGGACCCGGTCGGCTCCGGGGTCCACCGGAACGGCTCACCATCGGGCAACGGTGCGGTGAGGAAGACACACCCGGCGGGTGCGATCGCCACGTGGACGGCCTTTCCCGGACCGGCCGGGTCGTCGAGGGTGAGGCTCTCGTAGGGCTCCAGGCCGTCGCCGACGCTGTGCACGGCGGCCGGGCTGGCCAGCTGCTCGGCGCTGGCGCCCTCGTCGGCGGCCAGCCAGATCGAGGCGCTCGGCCAGTCGATGCCCGGGTGTGGCCGGCCGCGGACGAAGGCGGCAAGCGCGATCCGCCGGCCGCCGACGTCGTCGACGAAGAGCACCTTCACCGTGTTCGGCTCGTCAAGCATCTGCAACGGCAGCGTCAGCCGGGGGAAGGCGCCCTGACGCTGCGCGGCCGACAGGAGTTGCGCGAGTTGGTCGACGTAGTCGCGGTCCTGACCGACGACGCCCTGCGGTGGTGACTGAACGAGTTTGTTCGACCAGGCCAGCACGGGTGCGATGGTTTCGGTCGAGTCCGCTGGTCGTGGTTGGGTGGTCCGACCCGGGTCGGCGATCGCGAATGCCGCTCCGCCCAGTGAGACCACCAGGGCCAGGGCCAGCCCGCCAAGGCGGCGCTGCCGGTCCCGCCGGTAACGCGCTCTGGCCCTTCCGTACGGATCCGGCTGTGGGGTCAGGGTCCTGCTCAGCTCGGCCAGGGCCTGGCCCACCTCCTCATCGACAGTCATGGTGTTGCTCCCGTCATCGTCGTTGTACCGGTCGGTACCGGCTCGGTTGCCGTTGCGGTCGTCGTCACCGGCACCTGTTCGGGCGTCGGCGCGTCGGATGTCAGTGCCAGCCGCAGGCGGGCCAAACCTCTCGACGCGCGGCTCTTGACCGATCCCACCGAGCAGCCCAGGGTGGCCGCGACCGCCACCTCCGGCAGGTCGACCACGTACCGGAGCACGATCACGGCCCGGGTACGCGGGGTCAGCTCCCGCATCGCCGCGTACAGGGCGTGCCGTTCCGGCACCGCCTCGGTCATGTCCCGAGCGGTCCGGTCCGGCAGGATCGACGTGACCACCTCGTGCACCCGGTGGCGGCGCCAGCTGCTGATGTGTTGATTGATCATGACCCGGCGCAGGTAGGCCATCGGATCGTCGACCCGACGCCAGCGACGCATCACCTTCACCAGCGCCGTCTGCACCAGATCCTCGGCATCCTGCGCCGAACCGGTGAGGTGGTACGCCACGCGCAGAAGATCCATGTAGCGCGTCTCGACGAACTCTCGAAAATGCTCGTCGTCAACTGCCATAAGCCCCCGCCTCGGTTGGTTACCCATCACGACTCCGTCGAGGGCCGAAAGGTTGAAGGCCGGCCGCGGGCACATCGTGGCGTCCCTGGCCGCCCGCCGTGGGCGGTGGCGGTGTCGACTGCTGCACTACTGTGCCCGGATGAGCGCCGACGGTTGGCTGGCCGACACCCGGACGTCGTACGACACGGTGGCCGGGAGCTACGCCGCGATGCTGCGCGACGCACTCGACGACGCGCCGTACGAACGGGCGGTCCTGGCGTTGTTCGCCGAACTGACCCGCAGCGGTGAGGGACCGGTTGTCGACATCGGTTGCGGGCCGGGACGGATCACCGCCCACCTGCACAGCCTCGGCGTCGACGCCTTCGGCATCGACCTCTCACCCGCGATGATCGACATTGCCCGGCGCGACCATCCTGGCCTGCGGTTCGCTGTGGGTTCCATGACGGACCTCGACCTCACCGACTCCTGCGTCGCCGGCATCCTGGCCTGGTTCTCCATCATCCACATCCCGGACGACGAAGTGCCAGCGGTCCTGGCCCACTTCCACCGGGTGCTGCGTCCCAACGGCACAGTGCTGCTCGCCTTCCACGTCGGCGCCGGGCGTCGGCTGAAGACGGAGGGCTACGGCGGGCACCCGATGAACGTGTACGTGCACCGCCGCCCACCGGACCGGGTCGCCGCCTGGCTCACCGACGCCGGGTTCACCGTCGAGGCCCAACTGCTGCACCGCCCCGACGAGAACAGGCACGGCGCGTTCCTCTTCGCCCGCCGGCACTCCTGACGAGCAACCATGCGGCACACGCATCGGCCTACGCCCATCGCTCTAGCCACGGCAACGACCGATCCGTACCCTCCATCGCCATGGGGAACCTTGCTGCGGCGGGCTTCGGCGCCCTCGCCAGCCTCGTCGTTGTAGCCCTTGGCGCGTGGCTTCAGGCCCAACGGGAGCGTCGGCAATGGCTCCGTGATCAGAAGCTGCGAGGCGCGGTCGACTACCTCACCAGCACGCGGTACTTGCTCAGCCAGTATCGAAGGGTGGGTGAGGTGGGCATGGATCAGGACGACCGACGGGAGTGGCGAAGCCGGATGCAGTCCGCGCGCTCTACCCTCAGTCTCCTGTGCAGCGCTCGGACGGTGTCGCTGGCGAATGATGTGGCGAGGGCTCTCTACGACCTCAGCCCCGACTCTGACGAGGCTCACAAGAAAGCCGCGGAGAGCGCCTTCCGGAACCTGGTATGGCAACTGCGAAAAGAACTCGGCTCACCACAGCTCGACAGCTGACAGTCGAGGCACAAGACGTGCAGACCTGGGTCAACGAGGTGGTTCCCACCTCCTCGGACGCCCACCCGCGACGCCCGCAAGCGCCTGGTGGAGAGCCTGCGGTGACCGCCGCTGCTGTAGGAATGCATCAGGGGCCACTCTCATCGATGGAGAGTGGCCCCTGACCTCGGTCGGGGTGGCCGGATTCGAACCGACGACCTCTTCGTCCCGAAGGAACGATCAGCGGCGGTTGGGCTGCGTGGGCGTCTGGCGCACGCTGGCTGAACAGTCCGCCACCGTCCATGGTCGTCCGTCCTCGATCGTGCTCGTCGTCACCCAACTAGTCACCCAGGGGCACCGTCGTTCGATAGGCCTGGCCGCATCAGCTGAAGCTCGCTCGCGGCGGGTAGACTGACCGTGGCCTTACTTCGGTGGTTCCACCAAGTCAATGCGCCTTCCCGGTGCTGGGCAATGGTCAGCCCATTAATTCCTCGGGAAAAGCGCCGAGCCCCTAAGGAGGGGAAATCGGTGCTGCCCGAAATCGGAACGCCGCTGGCCATTGTCTTCGGCATGGCTGCGGTTGGCAGGTCGGCTTTCTGGATCTACGTCGCTCACCGTGCGCGGCGAGAGGATCTGCCGAAGATCGCTGAGGCGTTCTCCGGCTCGCTGCGGGCGATTCGTCGCCGCTGACCTTCCCACTAGTGGCGCGGCGGTGAGGCAGACGTCTTGCCGCCGCCCACTTAAGCCCTCTCGCCTCTTAGCCATCCCGTCGGCCTTCGTCCGCACACCCGTGGATCAGGTGGGGGCTGCCCGGTCAAGGTGGAGCACCCTACGTCTGAACGACCTTGACCGGGCAGCCCCCACCTGATCGGCTCCGCCCGGACGAAGGTTGCTGGGATGGCGACACCATCCCAGAGCGCCAGAGCACCCCGCCGGAGGCACCTGCCCGTGCATCGACCACCATCACAGCCCCGGATCTGCCTACCACTCATGGCGGACCGGGGCTTCTTCGCATCCTCTTCGCGCCGCCGGCGGGGCTGCAACCGCCGGGGTGCCGCCGGGCGCTTGCGCCAGGGCGGCGGGGTCCCCGGTCGGTGGCCCGATCCGGGCCGGCCCCTGGTCGGCGGCGCGAGCGGCCTGCGAAGCGGGCCGCCTTGAAGACGTATAGAAAGTTCTCACCATTTACGTCTGGCCATCGAAGGGTAAGATCTTTGCCGTGAGCGAGTCGACTAGCCCTCCGAACGATGAGTTCGCCCGCAACGTTGTGAACTCAATATTTGACGTCTTCGTTGAGCCAGAGCTTTCCCGACGCGGACTCACGCTCGAACGAGACGCGATCACCAAGGTCGTGGTCGAGATCGATCCAGGCCGGAAGCACCCGAGGGTGTGGATCAACGATCAGGCGCAGATTTCAGTTCAGGTTAGGGCCTCGAAAGTGGAAGAGGGGCAGTCGATTACTGAGGCTGACGTCGAGGAAGTCATTGCCGTCTTGCCACCCGATGTTGGCCCCAACAGTGGGTATGTGTGCCTGGCGACCATTGCTGGCGCAAGGTATGTGACATTCGACTTCCGCTACAACCGCGAACAGGCTTCCGGGCTTATACAGCGGGCCGAAGAGTTCCTCGCCGTGGCGCGGACCTGTTCCGAAACGGCACCTGCCGTCGCATGCGACGTCGCCTACTCCGCAGCAGAGCTGACTGTGCAAGCGAGCATGCTGCTGCAGCAGCAACGGACTAAAAATCACTCGTATCGGCAGGAGTGGCTTGACCAGTGGGTCGCGCATGCCAACGCTCCGAGCAGTCATGCTGAAACCCTCAGAGCGTTGCACCGAGCACGAGCGGCAGCGCGATACGCGGACGGAAGCCTCGACATCTCCGACGACGAGCTCAAGCAACTTCTAGGCACTGTAAGCGAAATGATCGCCTACGCGCGATCTCGTGCGGCCTAGCGTTCCTGGAGGCCGGCAAGATCGGTCCATTCTTTCGCCAGTACCGCATAGAGCAGCGAGTCGCGCCATGCTCCATTAGTAAATACGTGGTCCCGAATTCGGCCTTCATACTGCATGCCAAGCCGCTGGGCTACGGCGATCGACGGGGTGTTGTCTGGGCCGATAGCTGCGGAGATGCGGTGTAGCCCCAGTTCTCGGAAGCCGAAGTCCGTCAGGGTCCGTGCCGCGTCGGTTGCATAGCCGTGGCCCCACTGCTCGGTTCGGATGGCGTATCCAAGCTTGGCAGCCTTCACGCCGTCGAGGCCCAACCGAGCAAAGCCGATTAGCTCGTCTCCAGGGAGAGTCACTGCAAGGTAGTACTCGTTGCGGGGCTCCGTTTTGGCGCGCACCACCGCTCCCTCGATCATTGCCGTCGCGGCATGGAGGTCCCGGTTGTCGAACGAGAGCCAGCGGGTCACACGCTCGTCGCCTACGAGGGCAAGCGAAGGGGCCGCGTCGTCGCTGCGGAACTCTCGCAGGATGACGGCGCGGCCCTTCAACGTCACGGGGTACATGCCCCGATCTTGCCTTACCTGGGAAGTGCCTTTAGAGGCGTGCTCGTGAAATCCTCGATCTGTTGAAGCAGGTCGCGTCCTTCGACCGCCAGCCCGGCTCGGATGACGGCCTGGTGCACCCTCTGCACGGAGTGAACGATCCCGTTGATGCGCTGGCTCGGAGGCAGTTCGAGCACCGGAGTGACGGCCTCGATGGCACCCTCCAGATCACGGGCGGCGATCCGTGCGATCGCTAGGTCCGAGTGCGATCCGGCCTGGTCGCCGAAGGCCCAAGCGGGGTCGTTCGGGTTGGCGTAGGCGTTGACGGCGCGGGTGGAGAAGTCGACTGCCTGGTCTGCCTCGTTCGGAAGCCACGCGAGGGCGTCGGCAGCGTAGTAGAGCGTGCGAGGCTGGTTGAACGTGCAGATGCCGCCCAACTCATCGACCTCGTCCGGTTCGACGCGGTTCCACGCCTCTTCGGCTGCCCGAATCGCGCTGAGGGCCTTGGCGCTGTTGCCGAGTGCGGCATATCCACGGGCGGCGCTCACCGGCAACCACACGGAGGTCGTGCCGGCGGTGCCGGCGGCGATGTTCGTGCCCGCCTCCGCAAACCGAACGGCCTCGGCGTACCGGCCCGCCCAGTAGGCGACCATGGATTGCAGGCCACGAAGCCAGGCTCTCAGCCCGTTGTGGTCGGCCTGGTCGGCGCAGAGGACGGCGGTGCGGGCTTGCAGCATCGCGGCGTGGGGGTCGGCAAGATCGTGAGACGCCTTGGCGAGCAGTCCGCTCGTAACAGCGGTGAGGAAGTGCAGTTGCCGGGCCTGCTGCGGCGTCTGCCTCCGCTCAAGCAGGGTGAACAAGGTGTCCTGGGTTTCGACCATGTCGCCGAGCAGTTCGGTGAGTGGGCGCTGTGGATAGGCCAGTGCCAGTCGCTGGACGTCGTCGCGGAGTTGCTCGACCGCCTCCGGGGTAGTGCTCTCGGCGGCGAGGAGGGTGAAACGACGGGCTCGTTCGGCTGCCATTCTGATCAGACTCCTTTCGTTGCCGGGTGACGGCAGCACCAATGAGCCGTCGTCGGTAGCCGGCTGGGCTATGACAAGTTCCGGAGTCCAGGGCCGGAGAAGATCATCAAGCGGCATGCCAAACATCGCCTGTAGCGCTCGCCTCGTGGCCGGCGTCGCACCGGCAGAATCTCGCTCGCCTCTGGCTAGTCGACCAAGGTGACGAGCGCTGATCGCGGCGGGTTCCTCCAAGCGGAGGAAGGCGTCGGCCATCTCCTCGTAGGTGCGATCGCGCTGCTGGATGAAGTACTCCAGCATCGTTCGGGGTGTGCGGCGTGTGCTTGCCACCTGTTCCCCTCCTCGCTCTGGGCTCCTACGTCGACGGTCGCGCACTGCTATGGCTTCCTCAACGGATGTCCGCCAGTTGTCCGTCAGTTGTCCGCCAGAGGTCCCGGCCGGGACCTCGATAGGTCCTGGTCGATGACGCCACTCTCAGTGTGAGCCAACCAGGCACACCGTGACGAGCGAGTAGCGACGGGGAGGGCAGCGCCATGGCAAATTCTCTGCTGATGCCAGCGATCGCCATGATTGTCGGCACGACACTGCTGAGCTTGCAGATCTACATCATGATCCGCATCAACCACGGCGCTTCCCGCAATCGGCAGCAGCAGGTCCGGAGGCCGAGCGGCAGCGGGGCGAGGGGCAGTATTCGCTACAGCGCGGGTGCTGCCCCGTCCCGTATCCTCACCCGTAATGACACGGATGACGAACCCGCCCGCGCTGCCCAACGACTGGTGGACAGCGGCGGAATGCGCCGCCTATCTCGGAATCGCGCGGGGCACCTGGGCGGCCTACGTGGCCCGCGAGCAGGCTCCCGCTCCGGAGCGGATGTTCGGTCGATCGCCGGCTTGGCGGCCCCAGACGGTCAAGAGCTGGGCGGAGTCACGCCCCCGCCACGGCAAGTAGCTTCGATCCTTCCCTCTACAGCATCGGTGCTGTAAAGTCGGCCTCAATACAGCACCGGCGCTGTAGAGCACTCCAATAGATGGCCCCAGCGGGCTGCCACCCGCTGAGGCCGGGCGCATCGGTCTACCTCGCGAAAGGACCACACGATGCTCTATCAGCCTACCCGCGTCCCTGCCCCATCGACCTCGGGTCTTTACCCCGTGGCGCGTGCCGCCGTCTCGCTCGTCTCCGAGCTTCCCGGCTTGCTCGCTGCTTCGACCCCTACTGAGGTTTCTGGACTGCCGCCCGCTGCCAACCCCGTCTCCTGCCCCGAACCCGTCATCTGCGCCGATGCCTGCCCGAACCCCGCCAACCCGTACTGCTGCTGTGACTCGTGTTGCCCGCCTGAGCCTGTGCCGACCCCGCGTCGGAAGGCGTGGCGTGGCGTTGCCGTCTGGGATGACGGCAGTCTCGCGGATCTGATGGTCCACGACGCCCTGATGAGCAGGCCGTCGACCCAGCGGGACGCGCGGTGATGGCGACGACGGGGACGGCCGCGAAGGTGCTGCACCTGCCGACCTCGACCCGTCCGGTGGAGTCGGCACCGACCGATCTGGGTTCCTTGACCGAGTGGGAGCTACAGGCGGTGTTCTTCGCCGCTGGTGCCCGCTGGGCCACCCACGGGAACCTGCCCTACGAGGACATGGCCCGTCTCGTGACGGACCAGATCACCACCCTCGGCTGGAACACGGTGCGGGACATCGGTGCCCGCATCCGGAACGCCCTGGACCGCTGCCAGTGGCGAGACTGGGAGGCGCTGCTTCCCGGCCTCGACAGCCGTGGCGACGCCATGTCGATCGCGGCGAAGTTCGTGCGGATGCACCGCCGGGCCACCCGCCCGGATGCCGCGCTGACCGCCTGGCACCAGGCCACCGCTTCGGAGGTGGCGGCATGAGTCCGCTACGCCTGGCGCGTCTGTCCCGAGGTTGGGAACCTGTTCAGCTCATCGGCCGGATGAAGATCCTGGCCGAGCGCGACGGCATGACCCTGCCCAAGGTGTACCTGCTCGTGCGGCTGGTCTTCCTGTGGGAGAACCACCGCGCCCAGGTGCCCGGCTACTACGCCGCACTGCTCACCCGTATCTACGGTGAGCTGCCCACGACCACCACGCGAGTCACTGCGTGACGGTCACCATCGAACCTGTGACCCCGGGCGACATCCGTCGCCCGGGACCACACCCGTTCGTCTCGGGCCGCCGCGCTGTTGACGCCGCCGACTTCGGCCGGCTCCGCGCCCAGGACCCGAACTACTTCGCGTGGCTGCACCACGTCCGCCCCGCCGCCGGCTGCACCCGACCCGTGCGGCTGACCGGCGAGTGCGCCACCATCAACCCCGCCACCGGGGAACTCCTCGCCCTCGCCTCGACGGAGGACATGCCCGACGGGCAGATCTACAAGCCGTGCGGCAACCGCCGCGCCGCCGTCTGCCCGTCCTGCGCCGAGGTCTACCGCCGCGACGCCTTCCACCTCATCCGCGCTGGCCTCATCGGCGGCAAAGGCATCCCCGCCGCCGTTTCCGCGCACCCCGCCGTGTTCGTGACGCTGACGGCCCCGTCGTTCGGCGCGGTCCACACCCGGCGCACCAGCAAGACCGGGCAGGCGATCCCGTGCCGTCCGCGCCGCGCTGAGGTGCTGTGCCCGCATGGGGTGGACCTGCGCTGCCAGCGGCTGCACGCCGCCGACGAAAAAGCCCTCGGGACGCCGTTGTGCCTGGACTGCTACGACCACCACGCCCAGGTCGTGTTCAACAACCAGGCCGGCGAGCTGTGGCGGCGTACCACCATCGCGATCCGCCGCGAGCTGGCCAAGACCGCCCGCGCGTTCGGACTCACCGCGGGCTCCTTGCGCCTGTCCTACGGCAAGGTCGCCGAGATGCAACGACGCGGCGTCGTGCACTACCACGTCATCATCCGCCTCGACGGCAACAACCCCGACTGCCCCGGCGCGATCGTCGCGCCCCCGGCTCCGCTCGGGCTGCTGGACCTGGTCGCTGCCGTCGAGCAGGCTGCCGCCTCCACCTCGTTCACCACCGACCCCCACCCCCACCAGCTCGCCGCCTGGTCTATCGGGTGGGGCGATGAGGGCAAGGGCCGTTACGCCGACATCCGCCCGGTCCGGCTGGCTGGCGACGGTGAAATCACCGATGCCATGGTTGCTGCCTACCTGGCGAAGTACGCCACGAAGAGCACCGAGGCCACCGGCCACGCCTCCGGCCGGCTCAACGGCGACATCATCGACCTGTATGCCAACCCCGACGGCACCCACACCGAACGACTCATCGACGCCGCCTGGACCCTCGGCGGCGCACCCGACTGGACCGGGCTGCGGCGGTGGGCACACATGCTCGGCTTCGGCGGCCACTTCCTCACCAAGAGCCGCCGCTACTCCGTCACCTTCCGCATCCTGCGCGACGCCCGGGTCATATGGCGCCGCACCGTCGAGCACGACCAGGACGCCGCCGAACACGACAGCGAAACCACCGTCGTCATCAACACCCTCGCCTACACCGGCTCCGGCTGGCTCACCACCGGCGACGCACTCCTAGCGAACACCGCCGCAGCCATGGCCCGCGAACGAGCAGAAGCCGGCCGCGAAGCGATGCGCGATCTCGTCGGCTGACACGTACGTGTCAACCCACCCACCCACTCTTGACACGTATGTGTCAAGAACCCGCCGCCCCGAGTAGGAAGGACCACCCCGTTTGACCGCACCCACGATCGACGCGCCGGGCAAGGCGCTCTACCGGATCACTGAGGCCATGCGACTGCTCAGCCTGTCGCGGACCGTGATCTACGAACAGATCCGCGCCGGCCGACTGCGCACCGTCCGACAGGGTCGATCCCGTCTCGTCCCCGCCGCCGCGATCACCGCCTACGTCGACTTGCTCGAACACGAAGCCCAGGAAGGAGGCACCCGATGACCACACGCCGCGCCAGGGGAGAAGGCGGCCTGCACTGGGACGAGTCCCGGCAACGCTGGATGGCCACCATCACCGTCGGCTACACCCCGGCCGGCAAACGCATCGTGCGCAAAGGCAGCGGCAAGACCAAGACCGAAGCTCGCGCGAAACTGCGGGAGAAGATCCGCGACTACGAAGACGGGCTCGCCATCGCCGAGCACCACTACACCGTCACCGAAGCCGTCACCGACTGGCTCACCTACGGGCTCAACGGCCGATCAGACCGCACCAAGACCAAGTGCGAGATCCTGTGCCGTACCCACATCATCCCGGCGTTGGGCGCTCGGAAGCTACGCGAGCTTCGCGCCCAGGACGTCGACCGCTGGCTAGCCGACAAGGCCACCATCCTCAGCACCCGCACCCTTCGTGACCTCTACGGGTGCCTCAACCGCTCGATGAACCGAGCCATGGCCCGGGACAAGGTGAAGCGCAACGTCGTCGCGCTGTGCACCGTCCCGCGCGGCCAGGAGGGCCGCCCCTCCAAGTCCCTCACCCTGGACCAGGCGAAGGCCGTCCTCGACGCCTCCGACGGAAGTCGCCTGCACGCCTATGTCGTCCTCTCGTTGCTGACCGGCGCGCGCACCGAAGAACTCCGCGCCCTGCGCTGGGACCACGTCGACCTTGACGGTCAACCCGACCTTGATCCGCCGCTACCGCCCTCGATCCAGGTGTGGCGCTCTGACCGGGATGGCGGCGATACCAAGACTCGCAAGTCTCGACGCACCCTCGCGCTGCCGATGCGGTGCGTCACCGCGCTGACCCATCACCGTCAGCGCCAAGACCAGGAGCGCAAGACTGCCGGCAAGGACTGGCAGCCGCTCGGGTTGGTCTTTGCCTCGACTGTCGGCACTGCCCTTGATGCGGCCAACGTCCGCCGGGCCTTCCGCCGAGTCGTCACCCTCGCCGGCCTCGATCCGGCTGCCTGGACACCTCGTGAGCTGCGGCACAGCTTCGTGTCGCTGCTGTCCGACAGCGGGGTAAGCCTGGAGGACATCGCCGACCTGTGCGGGCACTCCGGCACCACCGTCACCGAGCTGGTCTACCGTCACCAGCTCCGGCCGGTGCTGCTCCAGGGCGCGGCGGTCATGGATCGCATCTTCGCGCCGGCTGCTGAGGCGTAGTCACTCAGTTCGTCACCCAGGAAGCACTAGAGGGCACATCCATGGATCGGATGTGCCCTCTGACCTGGTCGGGGTGGCCGGATTCGAACCGACGACCTCTTCGTCCCGAACGCCGTTGCGGTGCATCGCTCAATGCCGTCCGGTGCGATTTCACGCTGCTAGGCAGCGCCCCTTCGCCATCTCGTGTCGCCCCTTGCCGTTCCTTGTTGCTGTTTCGGCTGCCTCCCGGCTGCCCCGCGGCTACCAGGGGTGGTGGGGACGGCTTACTGCGACCGGTGGCGCTCGATGAGCGAGATGAGTTCCTCCGGGGTCAACCAGGGCGAGGATCGATGGATCATCCGGTGGCAGTTGGAACAAAGCAGCATGAGGTCTTCCGGCCGCGTACGTGTAGGTCCGCTGACGTGGAGAGGCGTGCGGTGATGGCACTCGATGTAGTCGGTGCCGCGGTCGCCATACGTTTTCTGAAAGTCGAATCCGCATGCTTCGCAGGCGACCACCGCGTGCCGGCGCTTGTGCGCCTCGATCACCTTTCGCCGTAGCTTCGGGTCTCGTTCGCGGCGGAGGTGCAGCCGCTGTAGCACCCGCCCCTCGTCGGCGCTGAGCCCGTCGAGGTCCACGTCTGCCACCTCTGCAGGGCCAGCTGACTCGTCCAGGATGGCTTGCCGGATCGCGGTGGCCTGTTGCTCCATCTCGGCTGGCCTGTCGAGGAAGGCCATGAGCACTTCCGGGTCGTACCGGCCGCCGTTGGTTGGCTTGCCTGTGTAGTTCGGATGCTGGGTGGCAATGTCGGCGGTTTTGCGGGCCACGCCGTTGGGGTTGCGGAAGTCCGGGCCGCGCTCCTCTATCGGGTGCGCGGTGTAGAGCTGGAGCAACTCAGACAGCTCAACCACGCGAGCGTCGTTTGGCGTCAGCCACCGCCAGCCGTTGTCGCGCACGAGAGAGCAGGCCAGGACCACCTCGTCCCACGTCCAGGGCGGGTTGCGGTGAGTCCGGATGACGAAGCCAAGCCGTCGAAGGTGGTGGACGACGCTCGCCTCCCCTCCGGTGAAGTCACCGGAGCGTAGGAACTCGCCCTGGCTGACCCCGTGCGCGTAGCCCATGATCGCCTTGGAGTCGTACTGGCGGCCGTTGACCTCTAGAAAGTACGTCCGGGCGCTCCCGAAGCCGTACTTGTCCAGGAACGCGTCCCGGCCGAGCTTGTCGAACTCCTGAGCGGCGGCGAGGACATCGGAGCGTGTCACATCAGCAAGACCCACGGGCGAGATCGTAGGTGGCGAGTGCGACAGCGTGAGGCCCTCTAATCCGTAGCTCCGGGCGTTGCGATCTCTTACGGCCATCTGCGCGGTGGCACGGCCGATGGCACACGCGTTGCGGCTACTACAGGTGGGCCGGTTGCTGTACTACTAGTTGGTACACCCTCCGTGGGCCAGCTCGCCGGACGGCATCGCCAGCGTTCTCCCAGGAGCACTACCGCCGGGTGAGCGACGGATGCGACCCAGACTCAGGTCGCAGGGACGGCGCACGCACTCTGTAACCACTTCAAATCACGGAGACTATCGATACTGCGCCGAACGTCCTTTGTGTGCGACCCTTCTCGTATGCGGCAAGAGAATCGGGCGAAGAGCAGGCCGCAGACACGGCAGCTCCTTGACACGCTGCGACTACTCGGCTACGGCGATGACCTCATCGAGCATGAGTACACGGTCTGGCTCGGAGACCGGCAGGTCGCGGCGGACCTCGTGGCGTTCAGCCGCAGTGAGCCGAAGGACATGAGCACGGCTGCCCTAGTCGTCGAGTTCGCCGAGGGGGCGCGCGAGGACGTCTGGGGCCAGGCTGCTCAAATCGGAAGGTCCCTCGCCGCACCGATCGTTGGGTTGGCTGATTCGGCGGGGCTAGCCCTAGCCACCGTGACTCGGGACGGCAACACGCATCCGCTATTTGATATTCCATTCGGCGACCTGAGCTTAACTACGGATGTCCGCGAGCACCTGAGCCCTCGTCACATCTTCGAAATGAAGACCGGAAGCCGTCAACCCGGCCTCTTCCCGATCGATGTGTCATTGTTGGATTATGCAAGGCAAGCGACCGAGGATCGTCTAGCGCCACGGGTCGAGAGGGCTCTAATTGCAGCCTTCGATCACCTCGGCTACGACCGCGAGGTAGGCACCGAACGCGAGGCATTAGAAAGGTCCCACCAGAAAGCCTCCAGGCTAGTTGTGGGTGCGCTCGCGGCGTTGGTACTCAGAGATAAAGAAGACTTCCCCAAGCTTTCTGCAGGGGCTCTGCTCGATACAATCCTGCAAAGGCACCCGAGCGAGTTCTCTTGGGTGCAGGCATTAAGCCCCTTGGAACTGGATGGCTTGACTGGCACAGTTGCCGGGTTAGGCGCGGATATCAACTTCAAGAGCCTAGACCCACTCGTGCTAAGTGGAGTTTACGAAAGCACGCTTGTCAGCGACATTACCAGGAGACAGCTGGGCACTCATTACACGCCTCCTGGATTATCTCGACGGATGCTGGCAGAGCTGCCGGTAGAGCTGATCCCTCCAGGCGATCGATCTGTACTGGACCCAACGTGCGGCTCAGGAAGCCTCCTGCTTGCGGCGCATGATCGCCTGAGATCGCTACAACCCACCGAATGGAACCTAGCGCAGAGCCATCGTGACCTCGCTGAGCACTTGCGAGGCTTCGACACGGATGCGTTCGCAGTGGAGATCGCCCGCCTAAGCCTTCTGCTTCACGCCATGCCGGCTGGCAATGGGTGGGACGTACGGCAGCGAGACGCGTTGCTTGAGCGCATGGTCGATGCCGACAGGCCATCCATCGTGGTGGCAAATCCTCCTTGGAGGAACACCAACACGGCCAATGGCCGCAGAGTCGAGGCCGCAGACGACTTCCTAAGGTGGATGCTCGCGAGCCTCCGGCCTGGGGGCTTGCTTGCAGTGGTGTTGCCGGTTGGATGGCTGCAAAATAGGAGCAGCAGGGAAGCGAGAGCAGTTCTGCGGGAATCTTGCGACCTATTTGAGGTATGGCGTCTCCCTAAGGGGGCGTTCGAGTCGGGCAACATGGCACCGGCGGTGCTCTTCGCTCAAAAGCAGACGTCCGCACCTTCTCGCAAGGGACCCATTCTGTTCCGTAGGGTCTTCCGTAAGTCCGACCTTGGTTCTTTCTACCGAGGATTGTCGGGCGGTGAGGCCTACCTCGCCGACCCGGACAAGATCGAGGAATCTGGTCCGCTTCTTTCCGGTCCCCTGACCGCCTCTTTTAGAGGTCGGGAGGGTGCTACCGTTTCGTCCGTTGCGGCCGTACGTGCAGGGCCACAACCTGTGGCGGGGTTTGCAGCTCGCCCTACTGAAGACTCTAATTGCCTGTATCTTGCGCGCCTTAGAGACATGCGAGCATTTTCGGAACTGTCCGAAGAATCGCTAAAGCCCGTTCGGTTTCCGGATGACTTCCAAACGGGCCGCGGTGCGGTGGGTCTAGGCCGTCGGAAGGTCATTGTCCCTGCGGCCAGTGGCCCCGACACTCCTTGGCGCTTGTGGACAGCTCTCGACCATCGTGGCGTGCTGGTCAGGAACAGCATGCACATGGTTATTCCACACGATGACGACGAGACGCACCTCTTTGGATTGACGGCCTTCCTTGCTTCCGCCTTCGCATCGTGCTGGATCGACGAACGCGCTGTTGAGAGGAACATTAGTACAGCAGACGTCTTGAGTATCCCGTCGCCGTCTCGGCGGTTGGACTGGGTAGCACTGGCCGAGCTGGGGCGTGAGGGGATTAGAGTTGCGGCCGAGCCCGACGCTTTAGGCGAGGTCGCTCGCGCCATCGACGAGCTTGTCTGGAGAACCTTGGACGTTCCCTCCGAGGTGCAAACAAGACTGGTAAACCGTCTATCGGATTTTGTGGCTCCTGAGGGAGTTCACCGGTATGCCAACTCGGCTACAACGGCCGGATTAAGGAACAGGGGCAAGCCTCGGTCTAGGTTTGGCATCGTGCTTGAGGTGGCCGAACAGCGGATGTTGATTGAGGTAATTGGCGTTACTTCGTCAGAAGGCGTGTGGGTTGAACCGCCACCAGGGTTGCCGGCTGCACTATGCCGACCGGGCGCCACCTTCGACGTTCTTATCCCGGATGGGGCTTCACCCGAGGACGGGCAGTATTTCTATCAACCCGAGAGCTGGGTTGATGCCGAAACGTTGATGCGGGATCCCGCCTATCACGACGCCCATCCCGTCGTGGCGGGCGCTAATTGAATGCAGTGACGGGGAGGGAATGTGCCGGGATCTTCTGTATCCTTCGACGTCGGCGAAGAGGCGGATGTCGAGGTCCTGTTCCTGAATGTTGGTCAAGGAGATGCGACCCTCGTCGTCGATCATTCAACTAAAGAGGCATTGCTGATTGACTGCCCTGGCGGACGGGAGCACGTCGTCGAGCAGGCCCTCAATGAGCGGGGATGCAGGCTTGCAATCGCACTGATCACACATTGGGACCTGGATCACTTCGGCGGCATTGTAGGGGTCTTGGACCAATGCGAGGCCAAGACATTGCGCTTCAATCATGAGACCCTGCTCGCGCATGGCAATCAAGGCCGCGTGATCGCCACCCTGCGACGGCTGCGCGATCGGCGTTACAACCATATTGAATTCAGTGATGCCAGGCAGGGCCTCGTTGGGACAATTGGAGCAGTTCGCTTTGAACTACTCGCTCCGTCCTATCGGCAACTACTGCATGCTGTTTCCTCATTTGACCGAAACCTTGCTAGCGGCGTAGTTCTGCTAGACGCTAACGGCACAAGGGTCCTTGTAGGCGGTGACGCAGACGGCCGAGTCTGGAGCCGAATTCTTTCCGAGGGAACACAAATTCGGTCCGACGTCCTTAAGTGGCCGCACCATGGCGCGATGAGGCACACCGAACGACATGCTGATGACCAAAAATTACTGCAGGCAGTAGAGCCGTCGCTCGTGATTTTTAGCGCTGGAAGTGACAACAGGTACGGCCACCCCCTGCCAGCGACCGTTCGGCTTGTTGCTCAACACGAAATCGGCGTGATGTGCACCCAAGTGACTGAGCGATGCCATTCCGGACTCCATGGCCCCAACACTCCCTGTGCTGGCACTGTTTCGTTGATGCTTAGTCCCGGTGGACGCGTAACGAGGTCGCCCGACAGTCCCCAGCTCGAATCTCTAATCAACGGTTGGAGCCGGCCGCTATGCAGGCCCGCAACCGTGGGGCCGACCCCGACTGGCATTACTGAAGGGGAAGACGCTCTGGTGAATTAGGGACGGGCTCCCAATCCGCAAGATCGTCCTCTGCCGCCATCCCGTCTGCCGCCGACCCACACACCGTGGAGCGGGCCAGGGCCAGGGTGACAAGGTGGAGCGCCCCACCGGACGAACGACCTTGGCGCCCTGGCCCTGGTCTGCTCGGCTTGCCTGGGTCGGTGGTAGGCGGGATGGCAGCTCCCGAACCACCCACCCGTCGAAACCGTTCGGCAACTCCATCCCGGAGTCGTCTGGCCCCCGCCGGAGGCAGCCCTAACCCCGCCCCTCCCTCACCCCTCCGCCCTCTCCACCTCCCCCCTCCCATTGGCCTCGGCGGCACCGTGATCGCCGTTCGGCAACTTCGGCTGCCGAGGTGCCCGCCGGTCTTCGTGCGCCTTCGGATCGCTGAGAACGGGTAGAGAGTCCGCCCGGCCACGGTCTTCCGGGCTCGTCACCGGGTCACCTCACTGACCCAGGGGTGACGCGCGGGGCGGGGTGTGGGGTTCGGGCCGGCTGACTTTCCGCCCCGGCGCCGTAGGCGGCCGGGGCGGCGGCTCCGTCAGGAGCCGGTTACCGCGCCCCGGCCCGCGCCGCGCGGAGCGCCTTGATCTAGTACAGGCCAATTCGGCAACAGATCACAGGCAGCTCCGAGCGACCAAGGCCAGCGCGAAGCAACTCACCCGATCGAGCTTTCCACCGGCCGCGACGTGCCGCCCGGGTCACGCTCCGGCGCAGTCGACTGAAACAGCCGCGAAGAGGCCACTCACGCTCCGGCGCCCCGACCCGCTGACATCGAGATCCTGCCGGCTCACCAAGCCCTAGATCATTGCTCCTTCACCCCTTCTCTTCGCTGGTGAAGGATGGCCGCATGCTTCATACGCCTCGCGCACTCCTGCTGGACTTTGGCGGCGTCTTGGTTGACGCGCCTCCGCAGCCTTCGGCCCCGCCCGAGCTGGTTCGCCAGTTCGCCCGGATCGTGGAAGGCGCGGTATCCGATGAGCAGATCGCCGCTGATCTGCGCCAGGGCGTACGGGCATATGCGCTGTGGCGCGATGAGGTGGGCAAGACCGGCGACCCGATGGAACTTCCGCACGCGCAGGTGTGGGCTAGCTTCGTCTCCCCCACCTGGCCTCAGTCAGCCCGAGCCGCGGTCGAGCGGGAAGCCACCACGCTGGCATATGCATGGACCTGGCGGGCCGAATGGGAGGTGCGTCCCGGCGTCCCGGAGGCACTGCGCGCCGCTGCCGACGTCGGGCTACCCCTGGCCGTGGTCAGCAACACCCTGTGCGGCGCCGCCCACCGCGACTACCTCGCCACCACCGGTCTGTCCGACCTGTTCACCGCCGAGTTCTACAGCGACGAAGCCGGCCCCCGCAAACCAAACCCGCAGTTGGCCCTTCTGGCAGCTGACGCCGTTGGCGTACCTATCGGAGACTGCTGGTTCATCGGTGACAGCCTGCACCGGGACATCGCCTGCGCCCGCCGCGCTGCTGCTCAAGCCGCCATTCTGATGCGTTCGCCCCGCACGGACCGTGAGCCACCGGACCTCGAACTGACCCCCGACGCGACGATCCAGGACGGTCACGGTCTACTCGAACTGCTCCGTCAGGCGTTCGGCACGGTCGATCGACCATCGGGCAGGACGTGACGGTGGATCCGCTCGGCTGCGGCATGCGGGGACACCTCTGCGGTGTCGATGGTGAGATCCGCGTCGGGTAGAGGTTCGGTGTCGTCCCATGCCCGCAGACGCGCGTCCGTGTCGCCGGTGTGGCGCGCCACGATCCTCCGCTCAGCCACATCACGGGGACACCAGAGGTAGACCACTGACCAGCTGGCATCGGGGACAGCCCTCGTAACAGCCGCGACAGCTTGGCGTTGCCCAAGGTGCACGACAGGCACCGCGGCCGACAGCCGCTGCGTCAGGAATGGACGGTCGACCACGTACCGCGCGCCGTATCGATGGTTCTCCCAAACGACATCGCCGGCACGGCGCAACTGGTCGAGCGTCGTCTCATCGGCCATGCGATAACCCCTCGTGCGGCCCGGTCCCACCTTCAGCCGCTCGAACAGGACGTACCGGGGGTCGAGGTCGCGCAACGCAGCGGTCACGGTGTCCTTGCCGGCCGCTGGTGGTCCGTAGAGGATCACACCCCGCGCCACAAGCCCTCGCCCGCGAGGATCCCCTTTACCAGTTCCTTGGCCTGCTCCTGCAAGGGACGGCTCGAAGCGCAGTTGTCTACCACCACGTAAGCGTCCACCGGACGGAAGTCAAGGTTGATGGAGCCCACGTACGCCGGCCAGTCGGCAAGTTTGAACCCATCGCGGGCAGCGCCGCGCCGACGTACGTAAGTCAGCATCGTGTCGGCATCGCAGTACACCCAGACCACGGTGACAGCGGCGTTCGCCGCCTCGTAGAACGCACGTGTGCGAGCCATCCATGCGGGATCGCCGAACTCTCGAATGAAGGGCGCTGTCACAACGACGCTGTTACCGCACTGCACGTTCTCACTAGCCGCGTCTTGCAGGGCTTCGTACTCGCGCGGGCGGATAGTGGTCAGGTACGTCTGCGACTCGCGATCGTTCGGCGATAGTCCCAGCGTATCCAGCGCTGCCTCAACTACTGGCCGAGTCAGAGTGTCCTTGTCGAGCATCGGCCACCCCGTTTCGCGCGCCAAGATGCGGCCCAACTCGGTCTTGCCGCTACCTGCGTAGCCACCGATCAACAAAACTCGCGGACGCTCCGGGCGTACCTCGCTGCGGCGCAGCTGGTCTGGCGCGTGTACCACCCGCTTCGAGCGGGACTCGTTGATGACGAGCCCTTCATCGGCCAGCACCTTCATGGCTTCGGTGATGGTGAAGACGCTGACGCCCCACTCTTCCGCAAGCTTCCTGGTCGACGGCAGGGCGGTGCCGTGCACCAGTCGACCCGCCTCAATCTCGTTGCGGATGTTTCGAGCCACCTGCTGATGCCGGGCCTCCGGCCGCTCGGTGCGGCCCTGCGGAGAGGTCATCGCGGTGCTCCCTCTGGTTGACATCGCGTATCGACTGCAGGTTACCAGCGACCTAACAGATGACAGGTGCCCTGACGGCTCGCATGTGCTCCACGAGAACCTTGCACCTAACAGTTGACTGATATCCATATCAGTTGTTAGGTTAGGTGCATCACAGAGACCGGAGCGCCGGTCAAGTCGCAGCAGCGAAGGAGATCGACATGGCCCTCAGGGGTGGTACTCGGTTCTCGGTTCCGTTCGAGGCGGTTTTCCCGCACGGGTGTGTGTTGGTGCCGGACTCGATCGCGGAGGCGCAGGACTTCGACGAGAAGACCCGGGCGCGGACGCCGAGTAAGGACAAGCTGACGGGGCAGCGGGTGTGGCAGTGCCGGGTGATGGACATGGACCCGGAGTTGGGTTCCCGCTCGCGTGAGGTGTCGATCAAGGTTCTGGCGGATGTGCAGCCGGTGCCGCCGGTGGGTCCGTTTCAGCCGGTGGAGTTCGAGAACCTGATGGTGACGCCGTACGTCGGCAGCAATGGCCGGCTGGCCTACTCCTACCGAGCGACCGCGTTGACGGCGCCCAAGACCCTCGCGGAGTCGCGCGGCAAGGCTGCTTGATCCCTTTCATGGCGCGGGGCGGTCCGCTTCCTACGGCCTGACCGCCCCGCTGCCCTCTCAACCCTCTCGGCCTGGAAGGGCAGGTTCATCATGCCAATTTCCTTGGACTGGACTCGCGGCGGTAGTGCCGGCGAGCCGGTCCCGTGTGTGCTCTGCGGGAAGCCGGCGATCTGCCGCAGCCCTGCGGGCAAGCCGGTGCACAAGGTTTGCGCGGAGGCGTGGACCGAGCAGCACAGCGCCCGTAAGGCGGTGGCGTGATGCGCGCCCCGCTGGTCAACTTCCGCCGCCTCCAGGTGGCTACCCCGTGGCCCTTGGTCTGGACGGTTACGATCGCGTTCCTTCTGGTCCGCCTCGCCGTGGCGGTGGTGCGCCTCGGAATCTGGGCGCTGCGCCACTGGCGTGCCTGGCCGGGCGTCGCCCTGGTCCTGGTCGCCGTCGACGTTCACCAGTCGCGCGGCTGGTGGCCTCACCTTCTGGTCCTGCTCGTCCTCGCCGCTGCGGGCGGTGTCTGGTTCTGGCGCGGTTGGGACTCCTTCCACCGCCATGTCGTCTTGCGTGCTGTCACGGTCTGGCGGCGGCTGTGGGTCTACCGGCGTCAGTGGCACGAGGCGATGACGCTGTGCGGGCTGGTGAAGAAGTACGACGGTGGCGAGAAGGTCCCCGACCTGCTCTCGGTGCGCTGTTCCTACGCCACGGATGAAGTGGTGCTGCGGATGCCTCGGGGGCAGAACCCGGAGGCCTACCACAAGGCCGCCCGGGACCTGGCGTACTCGTTTGGCACCCGGCACTGCCGCGTCTTCTCCGGCCGCCGCCAGGCACCACCCGTGCGCTCAGGTCGGCTGGCCTGGCTGCTGCGCTGCCTCGACGCAATCCGGTTCCGGGACCGGCCTCGGCATGTGTGGTTGGTGTTCATCCGCCGCGACCCGCTGACCCGCATCGTGGCACCACTGCCCGTGCCGGCCCGCCCGGACTTCACCGCCCTACCGCTCGGGTTGCGCGAAGACCTGGCCGTCTACTGCCTGCGACTGCTCGCCACTCACGTCCTGATCGGCGGGGCGACCCGGATGGGCAAGGGCTCGGTCATCTGGTCCCTGCTTCGCGCGCTCGCCGCCGGCATCCGCTCGGGCCTCGTGCGGGTGTGGGCGATCGACCCAAAGGGCGGCATGGAGCTGTCCATCGGGCGGCCGTTGTTCTCCCGATACGTCGATGACGACTGGTCGCGGATGGCGGACATGCTCGATGACGCCGTGACCCGGATGCGCGCTCGGCAACGGCTGCTGCGGGGCAAGGTGCGGGTGCACACGCCGACCGTGGATGAGCCGCTGATCGTCATCGTCATTGACGAGATCGCCGCCTTGCTGGCGTACCTGCCCGACAGCGACATCCGCAACCGGATCGCCCAGAGCTTGGGGCTGCTGCTGTCGCAGGGTGCCGGGCTCGGCGTCCTGGTCGTCGCCGCCACCCAAGACCCCCGCAAGGAAGTCGTCTCGGTCCGCGACCTGTTCCCGACCCGCGTCGCCCTCGGCCTCACCGAACGCGGCCACGTCGATCTCCTGCTCGGTGACGGCGCCCGTGACCGCGGAGCCCTTGCGGATCAGATCCCGCTGTCGGCCAAGGGCGTGGCCTACGTCCTGCTTGACGGCCAGCCGGAACCCGCCCGCGTCCGGTTCTCCTTCATCGCTGATGACGTGATCCGGGACATGGCCGCGACGTTCCCCGCGTCGCCTGAGGTGGCGCCGGAACCGGTCGAGTCCCCTGCCCCGGTGAAGCCGGCCCGCTCTAACGGGCGGCATACCTACCGGCCGACCCCGCCCCGTCAGGCTGCGCCGCTGCTGCCGCCGTCGCTGCTCAACGCCCTGGACTTCAACACCACCCCGAACGGCGGTGATCCCCGATGACCATCGAGCTGCCCGAGGACGTCCCGGTGCGGATGCCTTACGCCGACGAACCCGACGAGCAGACCCGGCAGCAGCGTCGCTTCTACCGGCTGCGCGCCCCACACGTCGACAAGGCCACGGTGCCGGTCACGGTCCGCGTCACCCCCGACGCCGACCTGTACGTCGCAGTTGGATCCGGCCGGCGCCGCATGTACCTCACCCAGGCCGAGGCGTGGGCGCTGTGGCGCTGCCTTTCGGAAGCCGTGGCCTCGACCGGTGAGCCGCCGGAGTGGATCCGCGTGCACATCACCCCCACCCACCGCTGACCCTCTGCCTGCTTGGAGCACGTGATGCGTACCCGTCGACTCAACCGCCGGCCCATCCGCCGGACCTGCCTCGACCTCGCCCACACCGACCCCGACCAGCAGTGCCCCTACTGCGCCCCCGACACCCACGCCGACGCGATCCTCGCCGCCGCCCTCGCCCGGCACGCCGAGATCGCCGCCGACGCCGCCGAAGCGTGGGGGTGGGCCGCATGAACCCGCAGCTGTGGTCCTGGCTCCTGATGGCCGTCGGCGTCACCGGCCTCTACCTCGCCGGTAAGCGCTCCTGGACCGGCTGGGCCGTCGGCCTCGCCGCCCAACTCCTGTGGCTGGCCTACTCCATCACCACCGAGCAGTGGGGCTTCCTCGTCTCCTGCTTCGCCTACGGCGCCATCTACATCCGCAACCTGGTCGCCTGGCTCCGCCCCACCCCGCCGACCGCGCCCGAGTCGGAGGTGACCGAATGCGCCGCGTCCTGAACGCCGACCGGCTGGAAGCCATCGCCCTGGTCCTCATCCTCCTGGCCGTGGGCGGAATGGCCGGCGCCGCGTCGTTCACCCACGTCAAGGACTGGACCATGCTCCACGCCCCCGCCGGCACCGGCGAATGGTTCGGCTGGTCCAACGCCGTCATCTCCGAACTGACCCCGGCCGCCGCGCTACTGGTCATCCGCCGACGCCGCCGCCACCACTCGGAAGCCTCCGTGCTCTACCCGCTGGCAATCCTCATCGCCGCCGTGGCGCTGTCCCTGGCCGCGCAGATCGCCGTCGCCAACGACAGCTTCTCGTCTCGGCTGCTGTCCTCGGTTCCAGCGCTGGCGTTCCTCGCCCTGTCCAAGCTCATCCTCAGCGGCAAGCCCACCGACCCGGCTCCGGCTCCGACCCGGCCCACGCCAGTCGCAGCAGAGGAACCGGCCGACATCGCCCCGGTCGACATGCCCGCCGATCCGGCTCCGGCCGCCGTGGTCCCGACCGCACCGATGCCCACCCCGACGCCGGTGCTGCGCCCCGCGCTGGTGTCCTCCGTCGTCCAGTCGCCCCGCAACGGCCACGTCTTCACCTCGGAGGTGACCCGATGACCCGCACCCAGCTCGCCCGCGTCCAAACTCGCCGCCCCACCGTCGTCGCTCGCCGGATCGTCGGCACCCCCGCCGAAGTCGCCGCGACCGTCGCCCTGGTCCGCGACTCCAACCGGCTGCTCTCCATGAGCGAGCCCCAACTGATCCCCGGGGACTCCCGGGTGACGGTCACGGTGCGGTTCCTCGACACCACCCGACCCACACCCGCCCCGACCCGCAGGGTCAACCGCGGTCGGACCGCCGCCGCGATCGCCGTCCCGACCGTGGGCGCCATCGCCGCTGTCGGCTACCTCGCCGCGCAGCTCGTTCAGACGATCCGGGCCGCGTTCCCCGCTATCGCGGGCGGCGTCCTGGTCCTGATCGTCATCGCCCTGCTACTGCGCCGCTCGGGTCGCTGCTGCCCCGGTCTGCACTGCCCCGGCTGCGGCCACTGACCGCCATGGCTACCGGCTGGCCCACCTACTGCGCCCGCTGCGGTGGGCCAGCCACCGCCCTGATCGAAGCCGGCCAACCCGGCACCGGCCGCTACCGCGCCGAAACCACCTGCGAACGCCACACCGCTGCCGCCCACCGCTGGGCCAGCACCGCCGGCCCGACCCGCACCACCCCAATCGGTGACACCCAACCCGCCCTGTTCGACCTCCCGGAGGTGACCCGTTGACCGCCCCGACCCTGCCCGGCCTCGCCCCCGACGCCACCACCGAACCCACCCCCGCCCCGGCTGTCCCGCCGGCGAGCGGGTCCCGTGCCGCCCGCCTCGCTCTGCCCATGTCCCGTCAGGTGCTCACCGAGATGGCCGCCGAGTACGGCGTCTGTCTGCGCCCGGTCACCCTGCGCCGCACCGACCTGCACACCGGCCAAACCGAAGTCATCGACCTGCCCTGCGGCTCCACCCGGGAAGACAAGTGCGAGCCGTGCGCCAAACGCGCCCGTCGGCTGCGCCAGACCCAGATCCGTGAAGGTTGGCACCGCACCGACGAACCCGCCCCCGCGCCTGACCCCGCCACCGATGCACAGCGGGAGCTGATCCTGCTGCGCGCACACCTGGAATTCGCCCGCGATGAGGCCCAACGCGCCGCGCAGTTTGACCAGGTACCCGGCATCGACCACGCCATCGCGGAGGTAGAGGAAGCCATCGCCGCCGAAGGGCTACGCGGGCAAGTCGCCCCACCTCACGACGAGGACGACTCTGACGGCGCCCGGCGCAAGCGGTCCACCAAACGTCGCCAGGACGCCCCCGACCTACCCCGCAAGAAGGTAGAACGACGCACCCTCGGCAAGGTCTACACCGCTCCCGACGGCACCGAACACCGCCCGTCGATGTGGCTGTCGCTCACCCTCGACAGCTACGGTCGAGTTCGGCCCGATGGGACACCGGTCGACCCGGACAGCTACGACTACCGGCGGGCCGCCTGGGATGCGGTGCACTTCGCCCGGCTCCTCGACCGGTTCTGGCAGAACCTTAGGCGGTGCGCTGGCTGGAACGTCCAATACGCCGGGTGCGTCGAGCCCCAACGCCGCCTGGCGCCGCACGCGCACTTCGCCATCCGAGGAACCATCCCCCGCGCGGTGCTGCGGCAGGTCGCCGCCGCCACCTACCACCAGGTGTGGTGGCCACCCGCTGACGAACCCGTGTACTCCCTCGACCGGCTGCCCCTCTGGGATAACGACCGCGGGGAGTGGGTCGACCCTGACACCGCCCAGCCGCTGCCGTCCTGGGCTGACGCCCTGGACCTGATCGACGCCGACCCCGACGCCGAACCCGTCCACGTTGTGCGCTTCGGGCGGCAGGTCCACGCCGAAGGCGTCACCCCCGGAACCGTGCACGCCGACCGCACCATCGGCTACATCACGAAGTACATCACCAAGAGCGCCGCCGACTGCCACAAGACCGACACCGACCGGCAGCGGGACCACCTTGACCGGCTGTGGCACCAACTGCGGGTGACGCCGTGCAACGAGCGGTGCGCCAACTGGCTGCTCTACGGCATCCAACCGAAGAAGGCACACGGACGGCTGCAAGCGGGACGCTGCAAAGGCAAGGTCCACCAACGTGCCACCCTCGGCATCGGTGGGCGCCGCATCCTGGTTTCCCGCGACTGGTCCGGAAAGACCTTGGCCGATCACCGCGCCGACGCTCGCGCCTGGGTCCGCAACCTCCTCGGCATCACCACCGGCGCCGACGGCTCCGACCCCGCCGGCCCGGACCAACCCACCGCCTACGCCTGGGAAATGGCCCGCCCCGACGACCCCGACATCCCACCCCTGCAACACCGGCTCCTACGTGCCCTGTCGCAACGGGCGCAATGGAAGGCCGCGCTCCTAGCCGCGAGAGACCGCGCTGCCACCGCCGCCCCGACCACCGTCGACCACCCCACATCCTGACCGGAGGAGCAATGGAACGCGCCACCATCCCCACCGCCACCCGTCCGGATCTGCCCGGTCGGATCCTGCGCACTAGTGACACCCGCGCCGTCTACTCCGTCCGCGAGGTCGCCCGCCTGCTCTCGCTCTCCCTGGGCAGCACCTACGCCCTGGTCCGCGAGGGAGAGATACCCGCCCGCAAGCTCGGCGGGCGCTGGGTTATCCCCAAGAAGCGATTCCACGACTGGCTCAACGAGGCCGACGAGCAGGACAACCGAGCATCGGAGGGGTGGGCCTGATGGGCTTCGTTCGTAAGACTCCCGTTGGGCGTCACCGGGCGTGCTGGCGTGATCCGGCCGGCCAGCAGCGATCAAAGACGTTCCGCACCAAGAAGGAGGCCAACGCCTTCCTGGCCGAAGTCGAGTCGGCGCTCAACCGCGGAACGTACGTCGCTCCCGATGCCGGCCGGCTCCGCTTCGCTGACTACGCGCAACGCTGGCTGAGCAATCGCAACGACGAGAAGGCGACTGCTGCCCGCGATGCCTCCATCATGCGAAACCACGTCGTGCCGCGTTGGGGTGCGGTGCCGTTGGCGAAGATCGAACACTCGGCCGTGCAGGAGTGGGTGACCAAGCTGGGGGAGCGGCTGTCGCCGGCTACGGTGCGCGAGTGCTACCGGCTCACGTCAGGGGTGCTCCGGTCGGCGGTTCGTGACCGGCTCATCGGCTTCAACCCCTGCGAGGGCGTCCGTCTCCCGCCCCGGCGGCGCATGGACACCGACGAACTGGTCATCTCCCGCGCGGATCTGTTCGACAGGCTTCTCCCCGCCGTCCCGGACCGGTATCGCGCCCTGGTCGCCGTCGCGGCCGGCACCGGCATCCGCTGGGGCGAGTGCGCGGGACTCCGCTGGGATGCCGTGGACCTGGCCGCGGGCGCGCTCCGGGTGGTGCGGGTCGCGGAGGAGGTGTCAGGACACGTCACGCTCAAGCCCTACCCGAAGTCACGAGCTGGCCGGCGAACTGTGCCGCTGCCGCCCTTCGTGGTCCAGGCGCTGGCCGACCACCGGCAGTCCTTCGAGACCGGCGCCGAAGATCTGATCTTCGTTGCCCGGACCGGCGAACCGCTCAAGCGCGGCACCTTCCGGGCGCGGATCTGGAAGCCTTCGCTGCAACGGGCCGGGCTGCCCCTCGCGCTCCGGTTTCACGACCTGCGGCACTCGTATGCGACCTGGCTCGTCTCCGATGGCGTGCCGATCAATGACGTTGCCAAGGTGATGGGCCACGAGCAGACGTCCACGACCCTAGACCGCTACACGCACTCGACCCGCGACCGGGATCGCAGGGTGCTCGCGTCGTTCGCTGCCTTCTTGCTGCCTCAGGATGAGCGATGAGCCCTGAAAACGAATCAAGACCCCTCCGTGGAGGGGCCTTGACCTGCTGTTACCTCTGGTCGGGGTGGCCGGATTCGAACCGACGACCTCTTCGTCCCGAACGAAGCGCGCTACCAAGCTGCGCCACACCCCGAGGCGTGCCGACAAATAGTAGCCCACCCGCTCGGATGGTCAAACTCGGTACCCCCGCCCTCCGGGGGCGGTCAGCGGGGGATGAGGGTGAGGATGCTGGCCTCCGGGGGGCAGGCGAAGCGGACCGGGGCGGTGGGGTGGGTGCCCAGGCCGGCGGAGACGTGCAGCCAGGAGTCGGAGCCGGGCCAGCGGTGCAGACCGCGCGCCATCGACCGGGGCAGGCCGCAGTTGGTCACCAGGGCGCCGTAGCCCGGTACGCAGACCTGACCGCCGTGGGTGTGCCCGGCGAGCAGCAGCCCGAAGCGGTCCGCGGCCATCTGGTCGAGCACCCGCGGCTCGGGGGAGTGCGTCACCGCGATGGACAGGTCCGCCGAGGACGAGACCGCCCCGGCGACGCTTGGGTAGTCGTCCCGGTCGATGTGGGGGTCGTCCACACCGACCAGGTCGACCTGCCGACCGCCGGCCTTCAGCGTGGTCCGCGCGTTGTTGAGATCCGCCCAGCCGGCGCCGGTGAACACCTGGCGCAGCTCCTCGTAGGGCAGTTCGACGCCCTCGGTGTATTCGCGGTCGGGCAGGAAGTAGGTGAAGGGGTTCTTCAACACCGGGCCGGTGTAGTCGTTGGAGCCGAACACGAACGCCCCGGGGTAGTCGAGCAGCGGTTGCAGGGCCCGCAGCACTCCGGGCACCGCGCTCGGGTGGGCCATGTTGTCGCCGGTCACCACCACCAGGTCGGGGTCGAGGGCGGCGAGTGACGCCACCCAGCGCTGCTTGCGCGCCTGGTCGGGCATCATGTGCAGGTCCGACAGGTGCAGCACGCGCAGTGGCTCCGCGTCGGCCGGCAGCACCGGCACGTCGTACCGCCGCAGGGTGAACATGTTGCGCTCGATGAGCGACGCGTACGCGAGCGTGGCCGCGCCGACCGTGGCGGTTCCGGCGGCAAGCCGGAATAGTGTGCGCTTTCGCATGGCGTTCAGGGTAGTTTGACCGTCCATGAGCACGCTGAAGGACCGCCTCACCGCCGACATGCGTTCCGCGCTCAAGGCGCGCGACGAGCTGACCACCTCCACGCTGCGGATGGCCCTGGCCGCCGTCGGCACCGCCGAGGTCGCCGGCAAGGCCAAGCGCGAGCTCACCGATGACGAGGTGCTCGTGGTGTTGACCAAGGAAGCCAAGAAGCGCCGGGAGGCGGCCACCGCGTTCGCCGACGCCGGCCGCGCCGAGCAGGCCGCGAAGGAGACCGCCGAGGGTGAGGTGCTGGACCGCTACCTGCCCAAGCAGCTCTCCGACGCCGAGCTGACCGAGCTGGTGTCGGGGGCGCTCGCCGCGGATGGCTTCACCGGCAAGGCCCAGATGGGCCCGGCCATGAAGGCGGCCCAGGCCGCGGTGGCGGGCCAGGCCGAGGGTGGCCGGGTGGCCGCCGAGGTACGCAGACAGCTCGGCCTCTGATCCACCGGCGTCCCGGTCGGCGTTCCCCTGAGCGTCAGCGGGCTGCGGTGGTCCGGACCTACGGAAACGGGCGGGCACCCCTTGTGGGTGCCCGCCCGTCGTGTCTTCCTCGCCGACTCAGCCGCCGGGTCGACCACCGGGTCGACCCGGCTGGCCGCCGGGCTGACCGGGCTGGCCGGCGCCGCCGGGAGTGCCCGGCGTGCCGCCGCCGCCACCGTTGCTCACCTGGATGGTGACCACGCCACCCTTGATGGTGCGCCCGTCCGGGCTGGTGCCGTGTGCGGTGCCCGCGGGGCAGGACGACGGCACCTTCGCGTCGGAGACCACCGGCTCGAAACCGGCGCCCTTGAGCCGGGACTTCGCCTGATCCACCGAGACGCACTTCACGTCGGGGATGCTGCGCTGGTCACCCTCGGAGATCTTCTGGCCCGGCGCGGCGAACGGAATGCGGTCCTTGCCCTTCATGGCATCCCGCAACGTCTCGTAGACCGGCGGGTTGATGCCGTCCTTCTCCTTGTGCTTCATCTTGACGTTCGTCTGCGGCCAGTCCGGGTCGGCCATGATGCCGGCCACCGAGTACTGCTTGGTCATGGCGACCAGGGCGGCGGTCTTCTCCGAGTCGGTGGTGCCGGACTTGCCGGCCACCGGCGCGTCGACGATGCCCTTCACGACGCCGGCGGTGCGGCTGCTTCCGCACTTGCTGGTGGTGGAGTTGTCGCCGACCGGGCAGCGGGCGGCGTCCACGGCGGCGCGGGCCACGTCGGTGCTGAACCGCTTCTCACAGCGGGGGTTGGCGATGTCCAGCTTGTTGCCGTCCGGGTCGCGGATCTCCTGCACCGGGATCGGCTCGCAGTACGTGCCGTCCGCCGCCAGGGTCGCGTACGCGTTGGCGAGGTCCAGCGGGGTGGTCTGCGAGACGCCGAGGGTGAAGGCACCCCACTGGTGCGCCCCCTTCTCCAGGGTCAGGTCCTCGTCGGTGCGGAACTGGATGCCGGCCCGCTTGGCGGCGCTGACCACGTTCTCCGCGCCGACCTGCTGCTGGAGCGGGACGAAGTAGGTGTTGACCGACTGGGCGAACGCGGTCCACATGTTCTGTACGCCACCGGCCTTCAGGCCGGAGTTGGTCGGGCAGTAGAAGTGGGTACCGGGGCACGCCGCGTCGCTGCTGGGGCTGATGATGTATTCCGACTTGAACTGCTGTGGCGCGTTGATGGTGTAGCTGAGCGGGAGGCCCTTCTCCAGCGCGGCCAGGATGGTGAAGATCTTGAAGGTCGAGCCGGCCTGGTAACCGGTGATGCCGTCACCGCCGGTGAGCAGCGGGTTGACAGTCGCCGGGTAGTTGCCCCGGATCTTCTTCTTGCTCTTCGCCGGATCGCTGGAGATCTTGTTCTTCGGGTTCTTCGGGTCGTCCAGCTTGAACTGCCGGTTGACCGCGAGCGCCCGGACCCGGCCGGTGCCGGGCTCGACCACCGCTACCATCGCGGCTTCCTTGCTGTTCTCGCTCTTGGCCCGGCGGACCGCCGCGTCGGCGCCCTTCTGGGCCTGCACGTCGATCGAGGTGACCACGGTGTAGCCGCCACTCTTCAGCCGCCGATCCCGGTCGTACCTGCTCGAACCGAACGTCTCCTGCTGCAACCACCAGCGGTAGAAGTAGTCGCAGAAGAAGCCCCAGCTGTTGACGTTCGCGGCGACACAGCCGTTCGGGGTGCGCTTGTCCTTCACCTTCAGCTCGACGGCCTTGGCCGCGTCGGCTTCCTGCTGCGTGATGGCCTTGATCTCGACCATGTTCTGGATGACGTAGTCGCGCCGGTCCTTGGCGAGCGGGTAGCCGGCCTCGGTGGTCGGGTCGTTCGTGGTGGGTGCCTTGACCATGCCGGCCAGCAGCGCCGCTTCCTCGATCTTGAGTTTGCTCGGCGGCTTACCGAAGTAGACCTGGCTGGCGGCGTAGATGCCGTACGCGCCGTTGCCGAACGAGGCGAGGTTGAGGTAGCGGGTGAGGATCTCGTCCTTGGAGAATTCCTTGTCGACCTGGAGGGCCAGCCGCATCTCCCGGAGCTTGCGGGCGCTGGTGTCCTCGGTCGCCGCGACCACGTCGGCCGGGTGGGTGGCCGAGTAGGCGATGGCCAGCCGGACGTACTGCATGGTCAGCGTGGAGGCACCCTGCCGGCCGGAGCCTTCGCTCTGGTTGTTGACGAACGCCCGGGCGACACCGTTGATGTCGACGCCGTTGTGCTTGTAGAAGTCGTGGTCCTCGGCCGCGATGATGGCCTTCTGCATGTACGGAGAGATGTCGGCCTGCTTCACGTCGCGCCGGTTCTCGTCGTACATCGTCGCGAGTGGTGTCTTGCCGTCCGACGCCAACAGGTAGCTGATCTGTGGCGCGCGGGCCACCGTCAGCTCCGTGGGCAGGGCGCCGAATGTCTCGGCGCCGGCCTTGGCGGCCAAGCCGGACATCGCCACCGCGGGAAAGGCCGCCGCAGCGACCACCACGCCGGCCAACAGGCCACACACCAGCAGCGATGCGGCGTTGGTCAGCACATTGTGGTCACGTTTCCGCATCCAGGTCACCTCGACAGGGTACGCGAGTAGGGAACGAGGGCTGCCGGGGCGTTCTTTCCCCATTTCCTGCGCGCGCTGCCCTCGTTGTGCTAAACGCACGACCCCCGGTGCTTGGTTGCGTGTGACCCGGCGTGAGTCTCCTCCGATCGGATGAGGCGGCGCAGCGTTATCGCCGACCTCGGCGGGGTAAGCGGCGGTCGAAGGCCCGGGAAGCCGGGAGTGTCCGGAATGATGGATTTCGCCGACAACGTTGCGTAATCAGTCGACTACAGAGCATGATGGGGTCGGCGACAGCGCCACATGTCGTCCGTGCCGCCTTGGGGAAGGCGAGCCGGGCGATCGGGGGGAATTGCCGGCTGGCGTGCATCGACGAGGTCGGTAGGTACTGCAAGGGGGGACGTGTACACATGGGCATGATCACTGACTGGCCGTCGCTGGCGGCGTGTCAGAACGGGGACCCGGACGCGTTGTTCGTACAGGGCGCCGAACAGAACGTGGCGAAGCGGATCTGCCGGAGCTGCCCAGTTCGGTACGAGTGCCTGGCCGACGCGCTTGACAACCGGATCGAGTTCGGTGTGTGGGGCGGCATGACCGAACGCGAACGGCGGGCGCTGCTGCGTCGACACCCGCAGGTGACGAGCTGGCGCAAGATGTTCGAGGCCGCGATGAAGAAGAACAGCAAGGAAAAGGCCGGAAAGGACAAGATCCTCGTCAGTGCGGCCAACTGACGACGGTCACGGCCGGCTGATCGCCGCGCCGATCGTCCGTAGCCCGTCGACGTCGTGCACGTCGGCGGGCTGTGCCGTCACCGACACCGCCGGCACCCCCGGGAACGCCTCGGTGAACCGCGCCGCGACCTGCTGCTCGCGTACCGCCTGACGGGCCAGCGCCGCGTGCGCCCGCAGCACGTCGGCGGTGGCCTCGTGCCCACCCAGCTCGGTCAGTCGCTCGGCGGCGACCCGGCTCTGCTCGGCGTCCAGCTCCGGCACCGCTGGTCGGTGCACCCGGTTGAGCACCAGGCCGGCCAGCGGCATGCGCTCCTCCCGCAGCCGGCCCGCGAAGTAGGCGGCCTCCCGGACCGCGTCCGGCTCCGGCGTCGCGACAAGCAGGAAGGCCGTCTCCCGCGCCTGCAGGATCCGGTACGTCTGCTCGGCCCGTTGCCGGAAACCCCCGAACATCGAGTCGAGTGCGGCCACGAAGCCGGACAGGTCGGTGAGCAGTTGCGCCCCGAGGACCTTCTGCACCACCTTCGAGAACATCCCGAACGAGGCGGTGACCAGGCTGAACATGCTCCGTCCGCCACTGCGCGCCGGAGCCAGCAGCAGCCGCAGCATCCGGCCGTCGAGAAAGCGGGAGAGCCGGGCCGGGGCATCCAGGAAATCAAGTGCCGAGCGGGACGGCGGAGTGTCCACCACGATCAGGTCCCAGTCGCCCCGGGCGTGCAGCTGGCCGAGCTTCTCCATCGCCATGTATTCCTGCGTGCCGGCGAAGGTCGAACTCATCGCCTGGTAGAACGGGTTCGCGAAGATCTCCGCGGCCTTCGTCGGATCGGTGTGCTGCAACACCACGTCGTCGAAGGTGCGCTTCATGTCGAGCATCATGGCGTGCAGCTCGCCGCCGCTGCTCTCGACGTCGATCCCCTTGACCTGGCGGGGGGTGTTGTCCAGCTCGGTAAGGCCCAGCGACTGGGCCAGCCGGCGGGCCGGGTCGATGGTGAGCACCACAGTGCGCCGGCCGTGGTGCTCGGCCGCCCGCAGCGCCAGCGCCGCGGCCGTGGTCGTCTTTCCCACCCCGCCGGCACCGCAGCACACGATGATCCGTACGCCGGGGTCGGCGAGGATCTGGTCGACGTCCAGCTGCGGCGCCGCGTCTTCGGAAGGCACCAATCGAGCGTATCGGGCCGGGTGGGTCCACGCGCCCGTGCTGCGCCCAGGTGTGAGTCAATCGGCGCGGACGAGGGCCTGGGCCAGTGTCGCGAGCCCGGCCCGGTCCACCCCGTCGGGCAGCAACGGCAGCTCGACCATCGGCAGCCCCATCTCCACCAGGTCGGCGCGGAGCGAATCCTCCAGTTCCCGCCGGATGACCTGGTCTCGCGCCTCCTGGTGCAAACCGGCCACGGTGTCCCGATCGGCCGGCAGTCCGGCGGCGACCAGCCCACGCCTCAGCTCGGCGGCGGTGACCGCCTGGCCGGCGGGCAGCGGGGGCCGGGTGCCGTTGACGATCACCTTGCCGGCGCCGAAACCGAGAGCGGTCAGGTCGGCGATGGCGTCCACCGTCTCCTGCACCGGCATCTCCTCAAGCAGCGTGACCACGTGGACCGCGGTGATCGGGGAGCGCAGCAGCGCGGCTACCCCCTCGCTCTGGGTCTTGATCGGGCCCACCTTGGCCAGCCGGGCCGTCTCCGCCGTGACGTTGAGGAACCGACCGATCCGCCCGGTCGGTGGGGCGTCCAGCACCACCGCGTCGTACGCCCGCCGCTGCCCCGAGGTGCGGGTGGTGGCCTCCTTCACCTTGCCGGTGAGCAGCACGTCCCGCAGACCCGGTGCGATTGTGGTGGCGAAGTCGATGGCACCGAGCTTGCGCAGCGCCCGCCCCGCCGCACCCAGCTTGTAGAACATGTCCAGGTATTCGAGCAGCGCCTCCTCCGCGTCCACCGCGAGGGCGCGCACCTCACCGCCGTCCGGCGCTTCGGCGAGGTGCCGCTCCTCGTAGGGCAGCGGATCGATGCCGAAGAGTTGGGCGATGCCCTGCCGCCCCTCGACCTCGACAAGCAGGGTGCGCCGGCCCCCGGCGGCGAGCGCGAGGGCCAGGGCCGCCGCGACGCTGGTCTTGCCGGTGCCACCCTTGCCGGTCACCACGTGGAGGCGGGCCGACCATCCGGTACCGGCCGGGTCGAACGGCCGCTCAGCTGCACACACCCGTCGAGCCTATCCACGCCCGGTGGTCAGGCGACCTCGCAGACCCACCAACCCGTCTTCTGCACCACTGTGAAGCGCAGGTCCTGGTCGGCCACCTTCTCGTCGGCGGTGGTCATGGTGACCCGGGTGGAGACGGTGGCCCGGTCACCGGTCTGGTTGTCCACCTTCGGGGTGGTCCACTTGAACCGGGGGTTCTGGTACTCGGACGCGTACTTCTGCACCTCGGCCACCTTCGCGGCGATCTTGCCGTCGTCGCGGGAGGCCGCGCACACCCGGCTGGCCGCCTTGGTCGCGTCACGGTCCTTGTAGACCGCGGTGAGGAACTCGTCGACGGCGACCGCCGGCTCCTTGGCGCCCTCGCCGGTCTCGGCGTTGCGCAGGGTCAGGAACGCCAGCACGCCACCGCCCACGCAGAGCACCATGATCACGACGAGCGCGATCACCGCGATCAGCAGACCGCGCTTCTTCTTCGGCTCGGCCGCCCCGGGATAGGGCGGGTACGCCGGTGGGGGTGGCGGGATGGTCGAGGGGCCCGGCGTGCCGGGTTGGGTAGGGATCGCGGCCGACGTGCCGGCAGCGTCAGCCCCGCCGGTCGGCGCCGGGAAGGCCGGCTGGCCGGGGATGGTCGGTTGCGCGGGCAGTGCCGGGAACGCCGGGCCGGGAATGGTCGGTTGCGCGGGCAGCGCCGCCGGTGCGGGCGGCGCCGGGAGCGCGAGCTGCCCGGTCGGCGCGGCGGCGGCCGGTTGGGTGGGGGTGGCCGCGACGCCGGGCTGATCCGTGGGTTCCGGCTGGGTCGGCGGGAGAGCGGGTGGGCGGGCCTGGTCGCCGCTTGGCGGTTGGGTCATCGTTCTCCCCCGGGGGGTGCGGCGCCCGCCGCCACCCCTGGCGTCGAGCGTGATCGAGCGGGCTGCCGGGCGCTGCGCGACCGCCCGACCGGAAGGGTAGCGGTCGATGACCGCAGTGGTGTCGCCCGTGCCGCGCGGCTGCCCACCGACCCGGCCGGCCGGACCGGGCGTCCGGAGCACCATCTGGTCATTTACCTGGCCTCTGTCGCATATGTGACTGTAGGTGGCCATTCGGGCGCGTCCTATTGGCGGGACTGCGGCCCCGGACCTACCTTCGTCCCGGCGCGGGGGCCGGAACGGACGAATGGGTCCGGACCGGAAGAGTGATCCGAGCGGTACGACCGGAGGCAGTGCATGCGCGACGTGGACAACATCCCTCGCACCCAGTTCCCGACCAACGAACGGCCGCACCGGTCCGGGCCCATGGTCCCGGCCGGCGGGCAGGTCGGTGGCCAGCCGGTCAACGAACGGTCGTACCGCCGGATGCCGGAGCAGGTGGAGGCGGGCCGGGCACCGGGCCACGCCGCCGAGCGGGCCCGCGACGACGACGAGCCCGGCTTCGTCATCCACCTACCGATCCGGGTGCCGAGCCTGGCGGCGGCGACCGTGCTGGCCGGCCGGGTCGCGGTGTCGCTGGGCTTCCTACCCGAGCTGGATGCGGGCGAGACCACCGTCTCCAACGCCGACGACCAGAACAATCGGCACCGGGTCTTCTGCGACCTGCTGCTGCCCGACCGGTCCCGCTGCCCCCAGGGGTACGAGCACGAAGGGCTCTGCGGGGAGGTGCCGGCCGCGCCGGAGCAGCGTCCCGCGCCTCGCCCGGCCAGCGGACCGTAGGCTGTCCCTCGAACAAATTCCGCACCGAGAGGGAGCCCTTCAGCGATGCAGAAGTGGGAATACTCCACGGTCCCGCTGCTGGTCCACGCGACCAAGCAGATCCTCGACAACTGGGGCGAGGACGGGTGGGAACTCGTCGCCGTGGTCCCCGGGCCCAACCCCGACCAGCTGGTCGCCTACCTGAAGCGGCCGAAGGCGTGAGCAACGGTCCGCACGCGAAACTCGCCGAGCTGGGGTTCGACCTGCCCGAGGTCGTGCCGCCGGTAGCCAGCTACGTGCCGGCGGTGCAGTCCGGTCAACACGTGTACGTCTCGGGCCAGTTGCCGATCGCCGAGGGCAAGCTGCTCGCGACCGGCAAGGTCGGCGCCGGGATCTCCGCCGAGCAGGCGAAGGATCTGGCCCAGCGGTGCGGGCTCAACGCGCTGGCCGCTGTCGACTCGCTTGTCGGCCTGGAAAACGTGGTCAAGGTGGTCAAGGTGACCGGTTTCGTGGCCTCCGCGCCGGGCTTCACCGGTCAACCCGCAGTGATCAACGGTGCCTCCGACCTCTTCGGCACCGTCTTCGGCGAGGCCGGCCGCCACGCCCGCAGTGCCGTGGGGGTGGCCGAGCTGCCCCTGGACGCCCCGGTGGAGATCGAACTGATCGTCGAGGTCGCCTGACGCTTCGGCGTCGCTCGCCCGTCCGCCGTCGGGAAGGGCCCCTTTCTCCACATAAGCGTTGATCAGGGGCCCTTCCTTCTGGTTCGGTGGGCAAGATCGTGGGGCGGGGTGGGCGGGGTCGTACCATCGCAGCCATGAGCGGGCACGTGACGGCGCCGGCGGCGGCGCTTGCCGACGGACTGCCGACCTGGGTGACACTGCTGCGCGCGCCGAACCCGGGGCCGATGACCCTCGACGGCACAAACACCTGGGTGCTGCGCGCCCCGACAGCCGGGTCCGCCATCGTGGTCGACCCCGGGCCGGCCGACGAGGGGCACCTGACCCGGATCGCCGAACACGGCCCCATCGGGCTGATCCTGATCACCCACGGCCACCCCGACCACACCGAGGGCGCGGCCCAGCTGAGTGAGCTGCTCGGCGGGGTCCACGTCCTCGCCGTCGACCCGGCGCACACCATCGGCGCCGAGCCGCTCAGCGAGCCGGGCGAGCACTTCGGCGACTTCGGCCTGGCGGTCCGTCTGCTGAAGACCCCGGGACACACCGCCGACTCGGTGTGCTTCCTGGTCGAGCACGGCGACGAGCGGGTGGTGCTCACCGGTGACACCATCCTCGGCCGGGGCACCACCGTTGTCGCACACCCGGACGGGCACCTCGGTGACTACCTGACCAGCCTGGAGTTGCTGTCCGCGTACCGGGGAATTCCGGCGCTGCCCGGGCACGGCCCGGCGCTCGCCGACTGCGCCGCCGCCGCCGATTTCTACCTCGCGCACCGCCGGGCCCGGCTGGACCAGGTCCGGGCCGCGGTCGCGGCCGGCGCCGACACGCCCGCCGACGTGGTCGCGGTGGTCTACGCGGACGTGGACCGCTCGCTCTGGTGGGCGGCTGAGTGGTCGGTCCGCGCGCAGTTGGAATATCTGGGTGTCGGCAGCGGGGAATCCGCACCCGGGGTCAGTGGGTTGGAGCACATGTGACCTGCCCCGTGTGTGGAACCGTAGCCGTTCCCGGTGCGCGGTTCTGCCACAACTGCGGTGCCGCGCTGCCGGCCGCCGCCACGTTGCCGGCGGCCGAGCGTCGGGTGGTCACCGTGCTCTTCGGCGACCTCTCCGAGTTCACCTCCTGGTCGGAGGACCTCGACCCGGAACGGGTCGGCGCGGTCACCGACCGGGTGCTGGCCGCCCTCGCCGGCGCGGTGAAGACCTTCGGCGGGCACGTCGACAAGTTGACAGGTGACGGCATCATGGCGGTCTTCGGTGCGCCGGTGGCGCACGAGGACGACGCCGAACGCGCGGTCCGGGCCGCCCTGTCGATGCAGCGGGCCGTCCGCCGGGTGCTCGACGACGAGCGGGGCGGCGGCGCGCCGCTCGGGCTGCGGGTCGGGTTGAACACCGGCGACGTGATCGCCGGCATCCAGGCCGCCATCGAATACACGGTCATCGGCGACACGGTGAACACCGCCGCCCGGCTCGCCGACGCCGCCGCTGTCGGCGCGGTCTACGCCGGCGGGCGCACCGCCGCCGCCACCCGGCACGTGTCCTCCTGGCGGGCACTGCGTCCGCTGCGGCTCAAGGGCAAGCGTGAGCCGGTCGAGGCGTACGAGCTGCTGGGTCTGCTGGACGCGCCCGGCACCCGGTCGGGGCTCGGTGACGAGGCGCCGTACGTCGGCCGGGAGACGGAGATCGGCCGGATCGCCGGGCGGCTCGCCGAGGTGATCGACCAGGGTGACCCGCGGGTGCTGCTGATGACCGCCGAGGCGGGCATCGGCAAGTCCCGGTTCGCCGCGGAGGTGGAGCGCCTCGCCGCCGGGTACGACGTGGGTGCCGGCCGGTACGCGGCGCACACGGGCGCCCGGGTGCTCTCGGTGCGCTGCGCCGCGTTCGGTGAGCGACGCCGGCTCGCGCCCCTCGCCGACCTGGTGCGGGCCGCCGTCGGCCTGCCCACTGACGCCGCCACCGCGCTTACCCGACCGGCGGTGGAGGAGCGGCTGCGACGGCTCGGGCAGCGGCTCGCCCGCTCCGGCGGGGAAACCCCGCCGATCGCCACCGAGCAGTTGCTCGCTCTGCTCGGGTACGCCGAACTGTCGGCACACGCCGGCACCGACGCCGGCGAGTGGAGCGGGTCGGGCGCCTCGACCGCGGATGCCGAGGTGCTGCCGAACGCGGTCGCCGACCTGCTCAGCGGGCTCGCCTCGGAGGCGCCACTGGTGATCGTGGTGGACGACCTGCACGACGCCACCGCCGAGACGATCGGCGCGCTGGGGTTGACCCTGTCCCGGCTCGCCGGCCCGGTGCTGGTGCTGCTGCTCGGCCGCCCCGAGCTGGTGCGTACCGCCGGCGCGCTGACCCGGGTCGCGGACGCCGAGGTGCACTCCCTGCCGCCGCTGCGGGGTGCCGACGCGGCGCGGCTGCTCACCAGCTACCTCGGCGGTGGCAAGTTGCCGCCGGCCGACGCGGACCGGCTGCTCGCCACCGCACAGGGCAACCCGTTCTACCTGGCCGAGTTGGTCACCCTGCTCATCGAGCGTGGGGCGCTCACCACGGAAACGGCGCGCGGCGCCCGGCCCGGTTCCGGCGACCGGGACCCCAGCTCGTCGGCCGGCTGGCGGCTGGTGCCCGGTTCGCTCGGCAGCCGGCTGCTCTCCCGTGACCTCGCCGCCGTGCTCGCGGCCCGGATCGACGCGCTGCCGCCGGACGCCCGCTCGGTGCTGCGCGACGCCGCGGTGATCGGCGACACGGTGCCGACCGGTGCGCTGGAGGCGATGCGCGAGCAGCGCTCCGGCCGGGACGGCCGGCCGTCGGCAGTGGTCGCCGTCGAGCTGGACCGAGCTGTCGAGGAGTTGCTGCAACGCCGGATGCTGCACCGCTCCCGGGTCGGCTACTCGTTCGCGACCCCGCTGATGCGGGAGGCCGCGTACGCCGGGGTGAGCAAGGCGGAGTTGGCCGAGCGGCACGCCGCGTTGGCCCGCTGGGCCGCACCGGCGGACGGGGCCGCGGGCAGCGCCGTGGGCGGGTTCACCGACGAGGCCCGGGACGACTTCGTGGCGACGCACGTGGAGCGGGCCGCGACGCTCGCCGACGCGGTGAAGCTGCGCCCGGACGCGCCGGCGCGGGCGGTGGTGCCGCTCGGCGTCGCCGCGCTGGGTCGGGCCGCCCGCCGGTCGCTGTCCGACGGTGAGCCGGTGTTGGCCGTGGAGTACGCCGAACGCGCCACCGAACTGGCCCGCGACGGGGTGCCGGCGGCCGATCGGGTGGTCCACGCGCGGGCGCTGCTCCAGGTGGGCCGGGTCGCCGACGCGCTGGCGTACGCGGAGAAGATCGCCGCGAACGCGGGGGACGAGGCCACCCGGGTCGGTGCCCTGCTGCTCGCCGGGCAGGCCCAGGAGACACTTGGTGATCAAGGTCGGGCGATGACCGCCTGGCACGAGGCGTTGCAGGTCGCCACTGCCGCGGGGTTGCCCGTGCAGCGGGCGACGGCGATGCGCCGGCTCGGCATGGCCGACTTCGTGGCCGGGCGGCTGAGCCAGGCGAGCAGCCGGTTGGCTGCCGCGTACCAGGTCAGCCTCGGTGCGCAGGACCGGCGCGGGCAGGCGTGGTCGCTGCAGAACCTGGCCTGGGTGACCACCACCAGGGGTGACTTCGCCGGCACCGACGCGGTGCTCGGCCGGGCCGCCCGGCTCTTCGCCGAGCTGAAGGACCCGTACGGGCGGGCCTGGCTGCGCGGCACCACGGCGTTCGCCCGGCTGCTCGCCGGTCGACTCCGCGAGGCGTGCCGGATGGCGCAGGTGTTCCTGCCGTTCGGCGAGCGGGTCGGTGAGGCGTGGGCGGTGGGCACGCTCCGTGCGGTGGCGGCGTTCGCCACCGCCGAGTTGGGCGACCTGGCCGAGGCGGACCGGGAGGCGCGGCGGGCGTACCGGGAGTTCGCCGCCGCCTCCGACGACTGGGGGCGCGGGTTCGCGCTCGTGGTCCGGGCGGTGGTGGCGCGTGGGCTGGGCGAACCGGAGCACGCGGCGGACCTGCTCGCCGACGCCCTGGCGTACGCCGAGCGCACCTCGCACCCGCTGCTCACCGGGATGGCCGGCACGCTGCGCGGCTTCGTGGCGTTGGACCTGGGCGACTGCGAGACCGCCGAGCGGGCGGCCCGCTCGGTGCTGACGGCCGTGGAGCCGCACAACCCGCAGGCCCCCGCCCAGGTGGCACCCCGGGTGCTGCTGGCGACGGCCCGGCTGGCCGCTGGCGACTCGGCGACCGCTGTCGGGCTGCTCGCCCCGGTGGCGACGGCCGCCGCGAACGCGCCCTCGTTGCTGCTCTCCCGCCGTCAGACGATGGCCCAGTACGCGGCGGCCCTGCTCGCGCACGGTCAGCGGGAGCAGGCGTTGGACTGGGCCCGGCGGGCGGTCGCCGCGCCGGCCGAGGACGTGCGTAGCCAGGTGATCGCGGCCAGTGTGCTGGCCGAGGCGCTGGCTGCCTGTGGTTACCCGACGGAGGCGCGGTCCTCCGCGGACGAGGCGGTCCGCCTGGCGTACGCGACCGAGCAGCGCAGCGAACGCGCTGCCGCCAACGCCCTCCGTGCCCGGCTGGCCATCCCCGCCTGACCCTTGGTGACGGCTTCCTGACCGAGCCCTTCGATCGATGGGGCAGGGGCGGAGGTGGCACGGTTTTTGCCGGTTCTGGGGATGTGGTGGTGGGGGTGAGGGGCTAGCGTGTCACCACCGTGTGCCGGTCCACAGTGGGGGCCGTCGCCGTGCCTGGGGAGGCCCTTCATGAAGCTGCCGCGTTCCATCGCGGGCTGGACCATCGCGGTCTTCGGCGTGTTGGCGCTGGTGATGGGGGCGGTCGGGCTGCTCTGGCCGGAGGCGCAGTTGCGCCTGCTCGGGTTCGAGGTGCCGGAGACGCGTGCTGCCGGTGACTACACCGGCACGTTCCTGCTGGCGTCCTCGATGGCGGCGTTCAACATGGGCGTCTACTACCTGCTCGCCACGATCACCGAGTGGCGGGTGTTCTATCGATTCACCGTGGTCTTCCGGCTTGTCACGTTCACCGTGTTCACCATCGCGGTGCTCGCCGACATCGCTCCGGACCGGTTCTTCGGGGTGGCGGCCTGGGAGGGTCTTGGTGCCGTGGCCACCGCCGTCGGCCTGCGCCTGGATGCCCGCCGGGGCGCGTCGGCCGGTGCTGTCGCCTCGTCCGACGCCGCTGCGGTCGCGGCGCCCGCCGAGGAGGGTACCGGTTCGGCCGGTGCCGCTCCGGCGGACACGGTGCGCTGAGCCGCCGGCCGGGTTGGGTATTTTCGAGCGGTGACCGACACCCCGACCGGCGGCCCACCGGTGCCGATCGTGCCTGGTCTGACTGATTTGCGGGTCTTTGCCCGGGGTGGGTATGCGACCGTCTACCAGGCCACGCAGATCTCGGTGGGCCGTGAGGTCGCCGTCAAGGTGGAGAACCGGACGCTCGACAGCGAGCGGGACCAGGCCCGTTTCCTGCGCGAGGCGCGGGCTGCCGGCCGGATGTCGTCACACCCGCACGTGGTGGACCTCTTCGACGTCGGGGTCACCGTCGACCAGCACCCCTACCTGATCATGGAGCTCTGCGACGGCTCGTACGCCGAACGGATGCGGACCTCGCCACTCGACCCGGTGGAGGCCCGCGACCTCGGCATCAAGATCGCCGACGCGTTGGCCCACTCGCACGCGGCCGGAGTGCTGCACCGGGACGTGAAACCGGCGAACATCCTCCACTCGGCCTTCAACTCGGCGGTGCTCGCCGACTTCGGGCTGGCCGTGCTCGCCGAGCACCGGGATGCCTCGGTCACCCTGGAGGTGCTCACCCCGGCGTACGCGCCGCCGGAGATGTTCAGCCACAGCCCGCCTTCACCGGCCGTCGACGTGTACGCGCTCTGCGCCACCCTCTACGCGGTGATGCACGGTCGGCCGCCCCGTTGGCAGTCCGAGCGCAACCCCAGCCTGATCACCGTCCTGGAGATGTTCAACCAGCCGCTCCCCGCGCTGCCCGGCGTCCCGGACGAGCTGATCGACGTGCTGCGTGCCGGCATGGCCAACGACCCGGCCGAGCGCCCCTCCGCCCTCGAACTGCACGAGTTGCTCGCCAACCTGCCGTTCGGCCCACCGTCGGCCCCGGTCAGCGGCGCCCCGGTCAGCGGTGGCGCGGTCAGCGGTGGCGGGACCCGCCCCGGCCCGTACGTGTCCACCCAGCCGGTGCCCCGACCGCCCATCGAGGACACCCAGCCGGCGGCCCCCGGTGTCCGACGCTGGCGGCGCTGGTTCCTCGGCGGAGCCGGGGTCCTCGCGCTCGCCGGCTCCGCCACCGCCGGGGCGTGGTTCGCCGACCACGCGGCACCGCCGACCCCGAACCCGACTGTCACCCAGGTCGCCGCACCGGCGACCGGGCTGCTGCCCGGCTGCACCACCGGCGCCGGCACGCCCACAGTGCTGCCCGAGGGGGCCCGGTGCCTGCCCGAGCTGGAGTGCTTCGGCCCGATGCGGATCCGCGGCGACCGCGCCGAGGCGGCCCGGCTGTCCTGCACCGGTCGGCACACCTGGGAGACGTACGCCGAGGGCATCCTGCCGGTGTCCCTGGTGGGCGCCGGCTACGCCGACGTGGTCGCCGCCGAGCAGGTGCGGCAGGTCTGCAGCGCCACCACGTTCCGGTTGACCACCGGGATCACCGAGCCGCGCGGCTGGCACCTGGAGGTGCTGCCCCCGGTCGACGGGAGCATCGACCGGACGTACCGGTGTCTGGCCGGCCGGGGCGCGGACGCGCTCGCCGCGCCCACCCTCACCGGCCGCTGATCCCGTCCGAGCCGCGTCGCCGGTCCCGCACCGCCCGCAGGGCGTCCCGACTGTCCAGGGCGTCGAGGGTGTCCGCGTCGATCCCGTACGGCATCAGTTCGGGCGGCCCGGTGGTCGCCGATCGGTCCTCCGGCTCCGGGCCGTCGGCCTGACGGGCGGCGGAGAACGCGACCCCGGCGACCGTCGCCAGCAGGACGCAGAGCAGGGCGAGAACCACGCCGACAAGGTCCTGTCGGCGCCAGACGACAAGCAGGGCCAGCGGCACGAGAGCTCCCAGTGCCGCGAGCACCGCCACCGTCCGCGCGTCGGGCCTGGACAATCGACTCATTCGTCCAGCATGTCGCGACATCGGCGACTGTCAACCGCGCAGTCGGGTCGCCGCGCCGAACCAGCCACTCGTTCGGAGCATCCCAGCTGTCCGGTTGGCGTCGCTACGGAGAAGCTTGCGCTGGCTACCCTGAGTGTTCCGCAGGCTGTTTCGTCAGCGAGGTCACCGCATGAACGTGCAGAGTTCCCGGTCCCGGCTCCGTTCGGTCGCGACGACCCTGGCGGTCGCCCTCACCCTTACCCTGGCCGCCGCCGCCGGCTGCGACAGCCGGCAGGAGCCGGAGCTGCCGTCTGTGCAGCAGAAGATCCGTGAGTCGCACATCTACCGGCAGGCACAGCTACGCATCGGCGTCGCCACCAAGGAGCCGTTGATGGGCGACCTGCGCAACGGCCAGCACGTCGGCTTCGACGTCGAGATCGGCAGGTACATCGCCCGCTCCCTGGGCTACGAGGGCGACCAGCGGTTGGAGTTCGTGTCGGTGGCCACCGAGAATCGGATTCCGGCATTGCAGGGCGGCACCGTCGACCTCGTGGTGTCCAGCTTCTCGATGACCGAGGAGCGCGAAAAGCTTGTCAGCTTCGCCGGGCCGTACTTCGTCACCACACAGGAGGTGATGGTGCCGGTCCGCCTCCGGGACCGGATCCGCACCATCGAGGACCTGCGTGACCCGGCCTACAAGGTCTGCACCAGCGGCGGATCCACCACCGAGGCGGAGCTGGAGAAACACGGCGTCAGGACGTTCGTGGTGAAGGACGTCGGGGACTGCGTCGACGGCATCCGGGCTGGCCGGTACGACGCGGTCAGCTCGGACGAGACGATCCTCGCCGGATTCCTGGCCACCTACCCCAGGGAGTTCGAGGTCGTGGACATGCCCTTCGGCACCAGCGAGTTGCTGGGCATCGGCGTGCCGATCGGCGATCCCGCGCTGCGTGACCTCGTCGCGTTCTTCCTGCAACGAAGCTACGAGCGGGGCCGCAACGGGGAGGTGAGCCCCTGGCAGAGCGCGTACAACAGCACCCTGGGCCCGTGGCTGAAGGTCGAGAAACGCCAGCCTCAGCCGCTGAAGGTGCCGAAGCTTGTCGACTTCGACGACAAGGCGCCCGCGAAGTGAGCACGGCGCCGACCACAACCGGCGCCGACGGCCCGGTTCCGCCACCCCGCACGTCCGTGCCGGGCGTCGCCGCCGCACCGGCCACCGACGGTACGGCAGTAGCCGAACCGCCGGCGGGGGCGGTGGACCGCGTCGACCGGCCGGTCGCCGAGCCAGCCGACCCGGTCGTCGCCGACGTCGAGCCCGGGCGGATCCGTTGGGACCCGGCGGAGCGGCGGGCCCGGGCCAGTCAGTCCTTCTGGACGGCACTGGTGGGCGTACCGGCGATCTTCTCGGTGCTCCGCCTCGGGGTGGAGGCGGGCGGCGAACTTCAGACCACACTGCTGCTGGTGGCGAACGTCGGGCCGGTCAACCTGCTCGCCGGCTTCCTGACCACTGCGGCCCGGCTGCTCTCCACCGGCATGGTCGCCGTCTTCGCGCTCGGGGCGGTGCTGGCCGTCGGCGCGGACCGGCTGCCGCCGGGGGCCCGCCGTCGTCCGCTCTTCGCCCGCTGGGCCGACCTCACCCCGGCCTGGGTGGTGCTTGCCGGTTTCCTGCTCGCCCTGATCACCTGGCCGCTGCTCTATCTGCCATTGCTGCTGCCGGCGTTCGCGGCCGCGTTCCAGTTGCGCCCCGGGCGACTGCACCAACGGGTGGTGCCACGACTTGTCATCATCGTCGCACTGCTCGCCGGGTACGGCTGGCTGCTGCTGCCGACGCTGCGGGACGCCGGCAAGCAGGGCGAGCTGTTGGTGTTGGCGCTGCTCGTGGTGCCGCCGCTGCTGGCTCTCTTCATCGCGGGGCCGTTGCCGGGCGTGGTGATCCGGCCGCTGGCGTCGGTGACCGAGGTGGCGATGCTCGCCATGCTGCTCTGGGCCGCGGTGCCGGTGATCAGCACACCGGTGCTGCCGCTCACCGTGACGACGGTGGGCGCGGAGAACGGGCCCACCGAGGACGTCCGCGGGCACGTGATCACCACCGACGACGTCAACATGGTGATCCTGCAGGAGCGGGGTGGGGTGCGGTACGTGCCGGTCGATCGGGTCCGCGCGCAGGTGCTCTGCCCGAGCGAGGAGGAGTTGCCCCGGTACCAGCTGCGCATCCGCGACTTCCACGTCGAGGACTCGCTGCTGGAGGGCATGGGCCGTCGGGTCCGTCCGGTGCACCGCATCGACGCCGCCTGTCGGATCCCCGGCTGAACCAGTGGCGGGCGGCAGGTCCGATCAGTGCGGCAGGCGTGCCGTCGCGTCGGCGGCGTCGGCCAACTCGTCGGCGATCTGGGGGTTTGTCGCGTTGATGGCGGCGGTCCACAGCACGTCGGTGGGTGTGGCGCCGGCCAGCCAGCGCCGCATCGACTCCTGCGCCTCGTCGGGCAGGGGATCCCGGCACGACCAGCCGTTGACGACCTCGGCCAGGTGCCGCGCGGTGTCCTCGCCCGTGGTGAGCGCGAACTCGGCCAGGTACGGCCCGAGGTCGATCTGCAGCCCGGCGACCGCCTCCAGCAGGTTCCAGGCCGAGGTGGTGGACGGGAACTCCCCGAGGGTCCGTCGCCACCAGCCGAGGAGGAACCGCTCGACGGCGGCCCGCTCGGCGGCCGGCCAGCCGGGCCACTGGTCCCGGATCCGCTCGGTGGCCGCCTCCGGTGGCAGGTGTGGCAGCTCGCCACCGGCGAACGCGTCGAGCAACCGGGGCAGCAGGTGCGGGATCTCGGTCCCGTCCCCCCAGGTGCCCCGATTGCCCAGGTAGGACTCGAGCTGGTCGGTGGTCAGCTTCCGCAGCGGGGTAGCCGCGAAGCGGGCCAGGTACGCCGGGTCCACGCAGTGCGGGCAGGCCTCCATGTCGGCGGGCATCCGGTGGTGGGCGAAGGCGCCGTAGAGCCCCTCCACCAGCCGGTCGAACTCGACGTCGTCGCGCACGGGCTCAGTATTTCCGACGCGGCGGTCGGACGGTGCCCGCATACCCGCATATGCAGACCAAATGTATATGCTGTGGCAATGACGAAGGCGTCCATGCAAGAGGCGAGCTATCTGATCCTCACCGCGCTCGTCGAGGCCCCCCGGCACGGTTACGCGGTCCTCGACGAGGTCCGCCGAATCTCCGACGGGCGCGTCGACCTGCGCGCCGGCACCCTCTACGCGGCGCTGGACCGGCTGCGTACCGAAGGCCTCGTCGACATCGAGCGCGAGGAGCAGGTGCAGTCCCGGTTGCGTCGGTACTACCGACTCACCGCCGCCGGGGTGCAACGCCTGGCCGAGGAGTCGGCGCGGCTGCGGAGCAACGCCGACGCGGCGAGCGTGCGGCTACGCCGTGCCGGCCTCATCTTCGAAGGCGGTGTGGCATGACGTTGCACCAGGCATACCGGTGGCTGCTGGCCTGCTACCCCCGCGCGTACCGGCGGCAGTACGAGGACGAGTTGATCGGGGTGTTGCTCGACGACGCCGCGCCGGGCCAGCGCAGACCGGCCGCACGAGACGTGCTCGCACTGCTCGGTGGGGCGGTGCGGGCGCACGTCCGACAGGTCGGCGCCCGGTTCTCGGTCGACGCGTGGCGGGATGCGGCGCAGCTGCTCGGCCTTGTCGCCGCGCTGCTGTTGTTCGTGCGCGACGCGCGCGTTCCGGTGCTGCACCTCGCCATGTTCGCGGAGAGCTATCCCGACGGGATCGGTGAGGAGTTCGTCTTCTGGCCGGTTGGTCTCGTGGCGGCGCTGTGGCTCGTCGTTGCGGTGTTCGCCGCATCCGGGTGGGGCCGGGCCGCAGCCGCCATCGCCGTTGGCGGCGCGGCGTTCGAGGTGGTTCGGGTCGCTGAGGCCTACCTGCAGTACTCGACTGTCTTCAACCTCTGGCCGGCCGTGGTCGCCGCGCTGGTCCCGCTGGCCCTCGCCGTCCGCGCTCCCCGTTCCGCCACTGCCACCCTCGCACGCTGGCGGCTCGGCACACTGGCGGCGGCGACGCTTGTCAGCGTCGGTGCGCCGAGCATCGCCCTGCTGACCGCCGCGGACAGCTCGACGTCGCCCATCTACGGCTCGTTGGTATTCACCGTCGGTGTCGGTCGGGTCGAGGCGATCCTGCTGAGCACCGGATACCTGCTCTTCGCCATTGCCGTCCTGTCGACGCCGACGGTGCTCCGACTGCGCCTGCTCGCGCTCGTCGTTCCGGTCGGCGTCATCCTGCTGCTCACCCGGGTGGGGCTCGGGACTCCCGGGACGTTCCTGGAGCGCTCCGGCCACGACGGTGTCCTCGATGCGCTCACCTGGGCGCAGTGGTCGACGCTGGTGCTGGCCCCCGTGTTGCTCTTCGCGGTGGCCGTGGTGATCCTGCACCACCGCGAGCGGCCGGGGACGTCCGAAGCGTAGGCAGGACGCGGACCGCAGGTGATCGACTCGGTTCTCGTGAAAGTCGGGGCATCGATGGGCCGTGGACACCCCCGGCTCAAAGAAACCGAGTCGATCATCCGGGCCGGGCAGACCGGGCAGGCCGGGCAGGCCGGGCAGGCCGGGCGGGCCGGGCAGGCCGGGCGGGCCGGGCAGGCCGGGCGGGTCGGCTCAGTAGGACTTCTCCTGACCGAGGACGTGCTGGGCCACGAAGTTGAGGATCATCTCCCGACTGACCGGGGCGATCCGGCCGGCCCGTACCGCACCGAGCAGCGTGGCCACCCCGTACTCGGTGGTCATGCCGGCCCCGCCGAGCACCTGGACGGCGGTGTCGACAGCGAGGGCTGCTGCCTCGCCGGCCGCGTACTTGGCCATGTTGCCGGCCACCCCGGCTTCCAGGTCGCGGCCCGCGTCGTACAGGGTGGCAGCCTTCTGGATCATCAGGCGGGCCAACTCCACCTGCACCGCCGCGTGTGCCAACGGATGGGACACGCCCTGGTGCGAGCCGATGCTCCGGCCACCCCAGACCTTGCGGGTCGCGGTGTACTCGCTGGCCCGCTCGATGGCGTAGCGGCCGGTGCCGGCACCCATCGCGGCCACCGTGATCCGCTCCGGGTTGAGCCCGGCGAAGAGCGCCGGCAGTCCGGCGTCCAGCGACTCACCGAGCAGCGCGTCGGCGGGGAGCCGCACGTCGTCCAGGTAGAGCAGGAACTGGTTCTCCGGGGACACGATCTCCATGTCCAGTTTGGACCGGGTCAGCCCGGCGGCGTCGGTCGGCACCAGGAACAGCGCCGGCTTGAGCTTGCCGGTGGCGGAATCCTCGGTACGGGCCACCACCAGGACGTGGCCTGCCTCGTCGACCCCGGAGATGTAGCACTTGCGGCCGTTGAGCAGCCACCCGTCGCCGTCGCGACGGGCGACAGTGCCCAGCCGGTGGAAGTTGGAACCGGCCTCCGGCTCGGTGATCGCGAAGACGATCTTCTGGGAGCCGTCGGCGAGGCCGGGCAGGTGCCGCTTGCGCTGCTCCTCGGTGCCGTGCCGGTTGAGCACTGTCGCCGCGATGGCGGGAGAGACCACGAGCAGCAGCAGCGGGCACCCCGCCGCCGCCAGCTCCTCGCAGACGATGGCCAGCTCGGTGATGCCGCCGCCACCACCGCCGTACTCCGTGGGGATGTTGACCCCCAGGTAGCCGAGCCGTCCCGCCTCGGCCCACAGCTCGGTGGTGTGTTCCCCCGATTTCGCTTTCGCCACGAAATAGGAATGACCGTAGCGGCGGCCCAACGCCCGCACGGCGTCGCGGAGCTGGTCCTGCTCGGGGGTGAGGTCGAAGGTCATCAAGGGGTTCTCCTCGTCAGTCTTCGATGACGGCAAGCACGGCGCCGGTGCGTACCTGACCGCCGGCCGGCACCGGCAACTCGGCGACCACACCGTCGGCGGGGGCGAGCACCTGATGTTCCAGCTTCATCGCTTCCAGGGTGAGCAGCGGATCGCCGGCCGCGACCCGCTGGCCCACCTCGACGTGCACCCGGGTCACCACGCCGGGCAACGGCGCGAGCAGCGAACCGGCCGCCAGCTCCACTGTGGGCAGCGGGAGACGCGGCAGCTCGGTCAGGCTCGCCGCCCCCGCCGGGCCGTCCACGAACACCTCCGAACCCACCCGGTGTACGCGCAACTGCCACCGGCTCTCCAACACGGTGAGCACCACCCGGTCCGGGGTGGCCTCCTCCAGCCGGGCCGGTATCTCGCTGGCCGGATCCGTCGACCACTCGGCGAGGCCGCCGTCCCGAGCCAGCCGGTAGCGGACCTCGATCTCCCGCCCGGTCCGATCGGCGTACCGGGCCACCTGCGGAAACGCCGGCACGTTGCGCCAACCCGAGGGGAGCCCGGCGAGCACGGGGGCGCTCGCCCGACGCGCGGCGGCCGAGGCCAGCGCGGCGGCCAGCGCCGCCACCGGCAGCAGCTCGGCGGGCAGCAGCGGTTCGAACACCTCCGCATGCCGATCGAGGAAGCCGGTGTCGACCTCCAGCGCGGCGAAGTCGGGGCTGCGCAGCACCCGGACCAGCAGATCCCGGTTGGTGGTCACGCCGTGCAGTTCGGCCCGCGCGAGTGCGCCGGCCAGCGCCCGGGCCGCCTCGGCGCGGGTGGGCGCCCAGGCGATCAGCTTGGCCAGCATCGAGTCGTAGTGCACGCTCACGCTCGACCCGGCCAGCACACCGGAATCCAGGCGCAGGCCCTTCGTCGGGGTGAACTCGCTGGTCAACCCGGGGATCGTGAAGCGGTGCAGGGTGCCGGTGACCGGGCGGAAGTTCTGGGCCGGATCCTCGGCGCAGAGCCGTACCTCGATTGCGTGACCGTCGGCCGGCGGAGTTGTCGTGAGCGGTAGCGGCTCACCCTCGGCGACAAGCAGTTGCAGCCGGACCAGGTCCAGCCCGGTGACCGCCTCGGTGACCGGGTGCTCGACCTGGAGGCGGGTGTTCATCTCCAGGAAGTGGAACTGGCCGTCGGGGGCGAGCAGGAACTCGACAGTGCCGGCGCCCACGTACTCGACCGCCCGGCCGGCGGCCACCGCCGCGGCGTGCAGCCGGTCCCGCAGCTCCGGCGTCAGGACCGCGGGAGCCTCCTCGACGATCTTCTGGTGCCGGCGCTGGATCGAGCAGTCACGCGCCCCGAGGGCCACCACAGTGCCGTGGGTGTCGCCGAAGATCTGCACCTCGACGTGCCGGCCGCGCTCGACGTACCGCTCGATGAAGACCGTGCCGTCGCCGAACGCCGCAGCCGCCTCGCGGCGCGCGGAGGCGACGGCCTCCGCGAGCCCGTCCGGGTCGCGGACCACCCGCATGCCCCGGCCGCCGCCGCCCGCTGTGGCCTTGACCAGCACGGGGTAGTCGGTGACCTGCCCGGCGTCGGTCCACGTGGGCAGCATCGGCACGCCCGCGTCGGCGAGCAACGCCTTGGCGGCCATCTTGTCGCCCATCGCGGCGATCACCTTGGCCGGCGGGCCGACCCAGGTCAGCCCGGCGTGCTCGGCGACCCGCATGGCGAACTCGGCGTTCTCGGCCAGGAATCCGTAGCCGGGGTGCACGGCGTCCGCGCCGGACCGGCGGGCCGCTCGCAGGATCTGCACCATGTCCAGGTACGTCTCGGCAGGCGTGTTTCCCGGCAGGTGTACGGCCAGGTCGGCCTCGGCGACGAACGGCGCGTCGGCGTCCGCGTCCGAGTACGCGGCGATCGTGGTGATGCCGAGCGTGCGGCAGGTGGCAAAGATCCGACGGGCGATCTCACCCCGGTTGGCAACAAGCAGTCTCTGGATCATCCGCGTAGCCCTCTCACATCCGGAAGACGCCGAAACCGTCGGCGCCCTTCACCGGTCCGCTGTGGATCGCCGAGAGGCAGAGCCCGAGGACGGTACGGGTGTCCCGGGGATCGATCACCCCGTCGTCGTAGAGCCGGCCGGAGAGGAAGAGCGCGCCCGACTGCGACTCGATCTGCTGCTCGACCATCATCCGCATCGCGGTGTCGGACTCCTCGTCAAAGGAGCGTCCCCGGGCAGCGGCGGCCTGCCGGGCCACGATGGACAGCACCCCGGCGAGCTGGGCCGGGCCCATCACCGCCGACTTCGCGTTCGGCCAGGTGAACAGGAACCTCGGCTCGTACGCCCGACCGCACATGCCGTAGTTGCCGGCACCGTACGAGGCGCCCAGGTTCACCGTCAGGTGCGGCACCGTCGAGTTCGACACCGCGTTGATCATCAACGCGCCGTGCTTGATGATGCCGCGCTGCTCGTACTCGGTGCCCACCATGTAGCCGGTCGTGTTCTGCAGGAAGATCAGCGGCGTGTCGGCAGCGTTCGCGAGCTGGATGAACTGGGCCGCCTTCTGCGCCTCCGCGCTGAACAGCACCCCCCGGGCGTTCGCCAGCACGCCCACCGGGTACCCGTGCAGCTCGCCCCAGCCGGTGACGAGCGCGTCCCCGTACGCCGGCTTGAACTCGTCGAAGTCGCTGCCGTCCAGGATCCGGGCCAGCACCTCGCGCGGGTCGAACGGCACCTTCAGGTCGGCACTGGTGATGCCGAGCAGCTCCTCCGGGTCGTACTTCGGCGGTTGCGGCACCGCCGTCCGCGGCGACGGGCCGTGCTTGCGCCAGTTCAGCCGGCGTACGCACTGCCGGGCCAGCCGGATGCCGTCGCGCTCGTCGGAGGCCAGATAGTCGGCCAGCCCGGACGTGCCGGCGTGCATCTCCGCGCCGCCCAACGACTCGTCGTCGGTGACCTCGCCGGTCGCCATCTTCACCAGCGGCGGCCCGGCCAGGTAGACCTGCGACCGGTCCCTGATCATGATCACGTGGTCGGACATCCCCGGCACGTACGCGCCACCGGCAGTGGCGTTGCCGAAGACCACGCTGACAGTGGGGATGCCCGCCGCCGAGAGCCGGGTCAGGTCCCGGAACACCCGACCACCCGGGATGAAGATCTCCGCCTGGGTGGGCAGGTCCGCCCCGGCCGACTCGACAAGGTTGACCATCGGCAGCCGGTTGGCCAGGGCGATCTCACCGGCCCGCCGGGTCTTGGCGAGCGACCACGGGTTGACCGCGCCACCGCGTACCGTCGGGTCGTTGGCGACGATCAGGCACTCCACACCCTCGACCACACCGATGCCGGTGACCACGCTGGCCCCGACCGGGAAGTCGGTGCCGTACGCGGCGACAGGTGACAGCTCCAGGAACGGGCTGTCCGCGTCCACAAGCAGCTCGATCCGCTCCCGGGGGAGCAGCTTGCCGCGCTTGTGGTGCCGGGACACGTACTTCTCGCCGCCGCCCGCCCGCGCCTGGTCCAGCGCGGCGTCCAGCTCGGCAAGCCGCTCCAGCAGTGCGGCCCGGTTCGCCGCGTACCCGGGAGCGGCCGGGTCGACCGCGCTGTCCAGGATGCTCACAGTGGCTCCTTCGTTCGCGACTGCGGGGCTCGCAGACCCGGCTCACTCCTCGCGCTCACAGGCCCATGCCCTTCGCGATGATCTCGTTCATGATCTCGGTGGTGCCGCCGCCGATGCCCAGGATCCGGGCATCGCGGTAGTGCCTCTCCACCTCGGCGTCGCGCAGGTAGCCGAAGCCGCCGTGCAGTTGCAACGCCTGGTCGACGACGTGGTCGCAGGCGGCCACCGCCACGTTCTTCGCCATCGCCACCTCGGTCACCACCGGCTCACCGGCGGCCACCCGGGCGGCCACCTCGTGCACGTACGACCGGGCCGCCTCGGCCCGGGTGTGCATCTCGGCCAACCGGTGCCGGATCAACTGCCGGCTCGCCAGTGGACGCCCGAAGGTCTCCCGGTCCCGGCACCAGCGCGTCGCCAGCTCGACGCAGCGCTGCGCCGTCGCGTACGCCTGGGTCGCCAGCGACAGCCGCTCCGCGGCGAAGTGCTGCATGATCGCCAGGAAGCCGGTGTTCTCCGCGCCGACCCGGTTGGCGACCGGCACCCGCACATCCGCGAAGAACAGCTCGGCGGTGTCCGAGCAGTGCCAGCCCAGCTTCTCCAACCGGCGCCCCACCGTGAAGCCGGGCGACCCCTTGTCGATGACCAGCAGGGTCAGTCCACCGCTGCCGGGGAATCCGGTGCACACAGCTGTGGTCACGAAGTCGGCCCGGTGCCCGCTGGTGATGTACGCCTTCGACCCGTTCACCACGTAGTGGTCGCCGTCCCGGCGGGCGGTCGTGCGGATGCCGGCCACATCCGAACCGCCGTCCGGCTCGGTGATCGCCAACGCGCCGATCATCGTGCCCGCCAGGGTGGGCCGGACGTACCGCTCGATCAGATCGTCGTCGCCCGGGGACGCGGTGCCGCCGAGCCGACCGCCAAGCGACCCACCGGTGCGGGCACCGGCCGCCGCGACGAGGTGCGGCACCGCGATGCCGTGCGTGAACAGGGCCGCCACCAGCCCCGACGAGCCGCCGGAGCGGATCAACTCCTCGGTCACGATGATCGTGTCGAGCAGGTCGCCGCCGCTGCCGCCCACCGACTCGGGGAAGCCGATGCCGAGCAGGCCGAGCTTCGCGGCGCTCGCGTGCAACGCCCGGGGCACCTCGCCGGCCCGCTCCCAGTCGTCCAGGTGCGGCAGCACCTCCCGGGTCACGAAGGCCCTTGTCAACTCGCGTAGCTGCCGCCGCTCCGGCGTGTCCACGATGCTCACGGCGTCACCCCCGGCGGCACATCGGCGGGCAGGTCGACGATGCGGGCGCGCAGCAGCTCCCCGAGCGCCTTGGCCTGCGGGTCGAACCGGGTGGACGCGGCCACCCCCGCCCCGAGCAGGCCCTCGATCACGAAGTTGACAGCGCGCAGGTTCGGCAGCTCGTAGCGCCGCACCGACAGCGGCGCGGTCTCCGGCAACAGCTCGGCCAGCCGCTCGACGGTCAGCCAGGCGCGCAGCCACGCGTACCCGGCGTCGGTCCGGGCCCAGACCCCGAGGTTGGCGTCACCGCCCTTGTCGCCCGAGCGCGCGCCGACCAGTTCGCCGAGCGCCCCGCGCCGGGTCGGGCCGCCGACCGGCGCGTCGCCGCCCGGCACGGTCGCGTCCTGCACTGCCGGCGCGGTGCGGATCGGTGGGGCGATCGGCACCCGCTCACCACCGGGCAGCACCGCGACGTGCGCCACCGCGTCCTGCGGCACCGCGTCGGCGGTGAAGACGCCGTACGGGGTCGCGTCGCCGGGCAGGGTGGTCAGCGTGCAGCCCGGGTACGAGGCCAGCGCCAACTCCACAGCGGCGGCCGAGAAGGCCCGCCCGGCTCGCGCCCTGTCGACGTCGCGCAGGTGTACGTGCAGCAGGGCGCTGGCGGCCTCGGTGTCGGCGGCGTCCGGGTGGTCGGTCCGGGCCAGCGTGAACTCCAGCCCGTCCTTCCCCACCGCCTCCTCGACCTGCCCGCGGACCAGGGCGGCCTTGGCCTCGATGTCGAGTCCGCAGAGGACGAAGGTCATCGAGTTGCGGAAGCCGCCGAGGTTGTTGACGCCCACCTTGAGCGTTGGCGGCGGCGGGGTGCCCCGGACGCCGGAGACCCGGACCCGGTCCGGCCCGTCCTGGCGCAACGCCACGGTGTCCAGCCGGGCCACCACGTCCGGCCCCAGGTACGCCGGCCCACCGATCTCGTAGAGCAGCTGTGCGGTGACCGTCTCCACAGTGACAGCGCCGCCGGTGCCAGCGTGTTTGGTGAGCACCGTCGAGCCGTCCGGATGCACCTCGGCGATCGGAAATCCGGGTCGGTGCCCACCGTCGGGCAGTTCGGTGAAGAAGCTGAAGTTGCCACCGGTGACCTGTGCGCCGCATTCGATCAGGTGCCCCGCGACTGTTGCTCCGGCCAGTTCGTCGAGGTCGTCGCGGCTCCAGCCGTAGTGCGCGATGGCCGGGCCGGTCACCAGCGACGCGTCGGTGACCCGGCCGGTGACCACCACGTCCGCTCCGCCGTCCAGGCAGGCCGCGATGCCGAACGCGCCGAGGTAGGCGTTCGCGCTCAACGCGTCCGGTCGCCCGATGGCGTCGCCCTCGACGTACCCGACCTGGGCCGGTAGGCCCAGCCGGCCGGCGAGCGCGCCGATGGCGGCGGCCAGACCGGCCGGGTTCAACCCGCCGGCGTTCGTCACGATCCGCACCCCCCGTTCCAGGGCGGTGCCGAGGCACGTCTCCAGTTGCCGCAGGAAGGTCTTCGCGTAGCCCAGGTTCGGGTCGCGCAGCCGATCCCGGGCGAGGATCAGCATGGTCAGCTCGGCCAGGTAGTCACCGGTCAGCACGTCCAGTTCGCCGCCGTCGAGCATCTCCTGCCAGGCGGTGAACCGGTCACCGTAGAAGCCGGAGGCGTTGCCGATCCGGATCATGTAGGCGTGCCGTCTTCGCCGACGGGCCTCCGGCCGTCGCCGGGCGGCCCGGCGAACGCCTGCGCCACGTCGAGCCACTCGTCTGCGACCGGCCCGGTGGCGACCAGGGCGAGGTCCGCGCGGTGTCGGCGCTGGGTGACGAGCAGGCAGAAGTCCAGGGCGGGCCCGCTCAGCCGGTCGGCGGCGTCCGCCGGACCCCAGGTCCAGAGGTCGCCGCCGGGCCCGACCAGCTCGACCCGGATCGGCGTCGTCGGGATGTCCCGGCCGTGGGCGGCGAAGCCGTTCCCGAGGGTACGCACACCGAGGTGCGCGATGTGCCGGAGCCGGTCGCTCGCGGGTCGGACGACGCCGAGCGCCTCGGCCACGTCCTCGCCGTGCGCCCAGGTCTCCATGATCCGGGCGGTCGCCATCGAGGTGGCCGACATCCGGGTGCCGAACCACTGCAGTTTCTCGCCGGCCGGGACGGCGGCCAGCGCGTCGGCGAGCGCCGTCCGGCCGGCCCGCCAGCGGGCGAGCAGCTCCGCCGGTGGGGCGAGGAACTCCTCGGCGCCGTCGTCGGCCATCCGCGTCGGGTCGGGTGCGGCGGTCACCGCCGCGAAGAACGCCTCGGTATCGGTGGCCGCCAGCAGCGACACGTGATCGGTCCAGGCGAGGTGGGCGATCTGGTGCCCGATGCTCCAGCCCGGCGCGAGGGTCGGGCGGGCCCAGTCGGCCGCCGGCAACGGCGCCACCAGGCGGTCCAGTTGGGCGGACTCGGCGGCCAGATCCGCGAGCAGGTCGGTGTAGTCGACCATGGGTGCCTCCGGTCGGTAGTGGCCGGCGTGGCCGGCGGTCAGGGCGTGAGCACTGTGGCGAGTTGGCGCTTCCAGGTGCTCAGCAGGGCAGCACGGCGGGTCGAATCGTCGCTGAGGAGGTTGGCCACCCCGAGCCCGCGGAGCAGGTCGAGAGTGGCCTGGACCGCCTCGCGGACGCCGGGTCGGCGCTCGTCGACACCGAGGAGCGCCACGGTGAGGAGGTGCATCTCCCGGCCGACAGTGGCCTCCAGTGGCACCAGGGCGTCGCGGAGTTCCCGGTCGGTCCGGGCGGCGACCCAGAGTTCGAGAGCCGCCACGAACAGTGGCCCGGTGAACGCCACGCCGAGCAGGTCGATCACCCGGTCCAGCCGCTGCGGGCCGGCCGGCAACGCCTCGGCCTCGGTGCGTAACTCGGCGGCCCGCCGCTCGGCGAGATGACCCACGGCGGCCGTCACCAGGGCCGCCTTGGTCGGGTAGTGGTGCAGTTGGGCGCCGCGCGAGACACCGGCCCGCGCGGCGACGACTGTGGTCGTGGTGCCGGACCAGCCGTGCTCGATCAGGCAGTCGACTGTCGCGTCCAGCAGCCGGGCCTGGGTGGCACGGCTGCGTTCCTGCTGAGGGACGCGCGTCGATGCGGTGGACACGGGAACAGCCTGCTGCCTCCGAAACAAACAGTCAAGACTGACTTTTTTTGTGTGCCGCGTTGCCGCACTGAACTCGCGGCGGTGGGGGGACGTGGCTCAGCGGTTGGCCTGCGGTGTGCTTCCTTCGGAGCTGATGTCGCAGACGAGTCAGCTCTGAAGGCACGCTCACCCAGGTCCCCGACCGGCCGGGTCAGCGGCCGTCGCGGGGGCCGAAGACGGCCAGCGCGTCGGCGTCGCTGTGCTGGGAGCGCAGGTACTCGTCGGCCCACGCCGCCGCGTCGGGGAAGGTGGACTCCGCGGCCACCCGGGCGCACGCCGCGTCCACGTCGAAGGCGGTGCGGCGCAGTTGGACGCCCGGCCCGAGCAGCGCCCACCACGCGCCCGCACCCCCGTACGGCATGCCGATGCTGCCCGGGTTGACCACCAGACGTCGATCGACCAGCCGGGTGAACGGCATGTGGGTGTGGCCGCAGACCACCGTCGAGACGTCCGCCGGGAGGCCCGCGAACACCTCCGCCCAGCGGGACATCCGGGAGTCGACGAGCACCACCTCCTCGTCGTCACGAGGGGTCGCGTGACAGAACAGCGTCAGCCCGAGACCGTCGATCTCGACAGTCGCCGTCGCCGGCAGGGCCGCGAGTCGGGCCACCTGGTCCTCGCGGAGCTGCCCGGCCGCCCAGTTGGACACCTCGAAAGCGGCGGGCCGGCCGGCCCGCGCGTCGACCAGCTCACGTTCGCAGTTGCCGCCCACCCAGCAGACCCGGTCACCCAGGTTGGCGAGCACGTCCAGCACCTCGACCGGCTGCGGGCCGGACGCGATGTCGCCGGTCAGCACGAGGAGGTCGGCGGCGGCGACGTCCGGCTCGGCCAACACGGCCTCCAGCGCGGGGAGTACGCCGTGAATATCGGAGAGGACAGCAACTCTGTTCACCATGGCCCCACCCTCACCGCTTCGGCAGTCCCCGAGCCAGCATTTCTGCGGCGGGCAGACGAAACGTCCCCGCCGCCCGTCGGTGACGGAAGGCGGGGACGCGACGTACCGCTCAGATCAGACGCGGGCGCGACGGGCCAGGCGCTCCGGGTCCAGGATGATGATGCTCTTGCCGTCCAGCCGCAGCCAGCCGCGCGAGGCGAAGTCGGCGAGCGCCTTGTTGACCGTCTCCCGGGAGGCGCCGACGAGCTGGGCGATCTCCTCCTGGGTGAGGTCGTGGGTCACCCGCAGGACGCCACCGTCGCGGGTGCCGAACCGGCCAGCCATCTGGAGCAGGTTCTTCGCGACCCGACCCGGCACGTCCGTGAAGATCAGGTCGGCGAGCGAGTCGTTCGTCCGCCGCAGGCGTCGGGCGAGCACCCGAAGCAGCTGCTCGGCGATCTCCGGCCGGTTGGCGAGCCAGGGCCGCAGCGCCTGCTTGCGCAGTCGTACCAGCCGGGTGTCAGTTACCGCGGTGGCGGTCGCCGTACGCGGACCCGGGTCGAAGAGCGACAGCTCACCGACCATGTCCGAGGGCCCCATCACCGCGATCAGGTTCTGCCGGCCGTCCGCGGCGCGCCGACCAACCTTGATCTTCCCGGACAGCAGGATATAGAGGCTGTCACCGGGCTCGCCCTCATTGAAGACGACCTCGCCCTTGCGGACCTCGATCGTCTCCATCTCCTTGGCAAGCGCCTCGGCAGCTTCCGGGTCGACACCCTGGAAGATCCCGCTGCGGGCAAGTACCTCGTCCATCGCGCACCTCCGGTTACGCGGGCCGTCCGTCGGCCGGGGTCGCCGTCCGCTGATCCCCTCGCGCGCCGCCAAGTCTAGGCGCACATGAGCATGAATCAGAGGTCGCCCCTGGAATCTTGATCGTTGGGCGTAACCTGCCCGACGTGCTGAGCGAGCCGACTCTGACCAGTCGCCCCGAGGACGGGTGGGACATCCCGCTGCTCCTGTGGCGCGCCGACGGACCCCTACGCGCCGTCAGCAGCGGCCCACTCGGCGGTGGAATCGGCGCCCGACACTGGGTGCTGAACGCGACGGTGCCGATGTCGTACGACCGGGACGACCCGGCCGCCCACCTGAGCGCGCTCGCCGCCGACCTCGCCCTCGACGGACCCGGCGTCGGTCTGCTGACCGGCGTCGACGTGGCCGAGGTGGTGGCGCGGACCGACACCGGGGTGCGGGCCTGGGCGACGGTCGGGCTCGGCACGCCGCTGCTCGCGGCCGCGCCGGCCCCGGTCGAGCTGGCCCACCGGGTCGGCACCGTCAACATCGTGGTGTACGTGCCGGCCCGACTCGCCGACTCGGCGCTCGTCAACGCGGTGGCCACGGCGACCGAGGCGAAGACCCAGGCGATCACTGAACTCGGGTTGCCGGGGACCGGCACCCCGACCGACGCGGTCACGGTGCTCTGCCCGGTCGACGGGCCGGAGGCCGCGTACGGGGGGCCGCGCTCCACCTGGGGTGCCCCGCTCGCCCGAGCGGTGCACGCGGCGGTGCGCGCCGGGGGTGCGCGGGCAGTCGTGCCCTGGTCAGAGCAACTCCCGGGCTGACTTCCAGCCGATCGGCTGTCGTCGGCGCGTTGTCGGCCCGGTAGGGTCGCGAGCGATGTATTCTCCGACCCCTCCCGCGTCCCGCCGGCGTCGCCACGTCGTCCTCGGCCTCGCCGCGTTGTTGGCCACCCTGCTCGCCGCCGGCTGCGGCAGCGACCCCGGCGGCGCCCCCGCCCCCGTCTGGCAGCCCGGTGCCGGCGGCGGTGGCACCGGCGCTCCGGTGACCACCACTGGCCCGGAGGATTCCGCCGCGGGCGGCGTGATCTCGCTCTCCGCCACCGGCGACATCATCATGGGCAACGCGCCGAGCCGACTGCCCGCCGGCGGCGGCAAGGGGTTCTTCGCCTCCGTCACCGAGGCGCTCAAAGCCGACCTGGTGATGGGCAATCTGGAAGAGCCGCTGACCGTGGACACCGGCACCGGCAAGTGCGGGGCCAACTCCACCCGCTGCTTCCAGTTCCGGGCCCCACCGGAGTACGCAGCGCACCTGCGCGACGCCGGCTTCCACGTGCTCAACCAGGCCAACAACCACGGCTACGACTACGGGCCGAAGGGCTACCAGAACACCCAGCAGGCGCTGGAGAAGTACGACCTGAAGCACACAGGTGCGCCGGACCAGATCACAGTGGTCGACGTCAAGGGCGTCAAGGTCGCGGTGGTCGGCTTCTCGTCGTACGTCTGGTCCAACAGCCTTGTCGACATCGCCACGGCGAAGACGGTGATCGCCAAGGCCGCCACCATGGCCGACCTGGTCGTGGTGCAGGTGCACATGGGTGGCGAGGGAGCGGAGAAGACCCGGGTCAAGCCGGGCACCGAGATGTTCCTGGGCGAGAACCGGGGCGACCCGGTCAAGTTCTCACACGCGATGATCGACGCCGGTGCCGATCTGATCGTCGGGCACGGGCCGCACGTGCTGCGCGGCATGGAGTTCTACCAGGGGCGGCTGATCGCGTACAGCCTCGGCAACTTCGCCGGCGGCGGCAACTCGCTCAACAACGACGGCCGCCTCGGGTGGGGCGGGGTGCTGAAGGTGTCGCTGAAGCCGGACGGCGCCTGGGCCGGTGGCTCGTTCACCTCGACGTACATGAACGACGCCGGTAAGCCGACGCTCGACCCGAACGACCGGGGCCTGGGCCTGATCGGCGACCTGAGCCGGAGCGACTTCCCGAAGAGCGGTGCCCGGTTCGACGGTCCGGGCAAGATCTCCCCGCCCACGGGCGGCTGACCCGGGGGAGCGGCCGGGGCGCGACGTAGGCTGACCGTCGTGACAAGTAGTCCCCCCGGCGTCAGCGAGACCGACCTCGGGCGCACACGCCGCGCCCGCAAGATCGGCCGGGTGCTCGCCGAGACGCATCCCGACGCGCACTGCGAACTGGACCACTCAAGCGCGCTGGAGTTGTCCGTCGCCACGATCCTGTCCGCGCAGTGCACGGACAAGAAGGTCAACGAGGTCACTCCGAAACTCTTCGCCCGTTACCCGAGCGCCGCCGCGTACGCCGGGGCCGACCGTGGCGAGATGGAGGAGTTGATCCGGCCCACCGGCTTCTACCGGAACAAGACCGACTCGCTGATCAAGCTCGGTCAGGCTCTCCTCGACCGGTACGACGGCCGCGTCCCCGGCCGGCTCGCCGACCTGGTGACGCTGCCCGGGATCGGCCGGAAGACCGCAAACGTGATCCTCGGCAACGCCTTCGACGTACCCGGCATCACCGTCGACACGCACTTTCAGCGGCTTGTGCATCGCTGGGGGCTGACCAGCGAGACCGACCCGGTCAAGATCGAGCACGCGATCGGCGCGATGTACCCGAAACGCGACTGGACCATGCTGTCGCACCGGATCATCTTCCACGGGCGACGGGTCTGCCATGCCCGCAAGCCCGCCTGCGGCGCGTGCACACTGGCGAAGCTCTGCCCCTCGTACGGCACCGGCCCGACCGAGCCCGCCGCCGCCGCGAAGCTGCTCAAGGGCCCTCGGGCGCGGGACCTGGCGGTGGCCGCCGGGGTCGATCCGGAGCTGGTGCCCGCCCAGGCGATCGCCGCGGAGGTGCCGTGAACCGCCGCCTCGCCCTGGTGATCCTGCCGCTGCTGCTGACCCTCGCCGGCTGCACGAGCGGCGCGGACGACGGCGCTCCGACCCCCAGCCGGGCCGCGGCCGAGCGACCATCGCCGTTCCGGGACTGCTCCACGCTGCGCACACCGCCCAGGGCCACGTCGTCCGGCTCCGCCACGACTGCCGCGCCCGACCCGGCGGCCTCCGCTACCGGTGGGGCCCCCACGGCCGGCGCCGCTGGCGGTAAGGCGCTGCCGGAGCTGACGCTCGCCTGCTTCACCGGCGGTGCCCCCGTCGCCCTGCGGGACGTGGCCGGTCCCGCGGTGATCAACGTGTGGGCCTCCTGGTGCCCGCCATGCCAGAAGGAGCTGCCCGCCTTCCAACGCCTCAGTGAGCGGGCCGCCGGTCAGCTCCAGGTGATCGGGGTCAACAGTCGGGACAGCCGCAGTGCGGCGCAGTCCCTCGGGGAGGACTTCGGCATCCGGTTCCCGATCCTCGTCGACCAGGGTGAGGCCCTGCAACGCCAGCTGGAGCGCAATTTCTTCCCCATGACCATCTTCGTCGACGCCGATGGTCGGGTCCGGCACATCGACGCCAGCGGCGCGCTCGACGACGCCCAACTCGCCGAACTGGTCCGCACGCACCTCGGCCTGACGGTGTCCGCGTGACCCGTCGACCGCCCGAATGGATCGAGCCGCTGCTGACCCGGCTCGGCACCGCCCGCGCCGAGGACTTCACCCGGCTGACCACGCCAGCCGAGGGCGGCCGGGAGAGCGCCGTACTGGTGCTGCTCGGCGAGCAGCCCGGCGTCGGCCCCGACGTGCTGGTCCTGCAACGCGCCGCCACCCTGCGTACGCACGCCGGCCAGCCGGCCTTCCCCGGAGGCGCGGCCGACCCGGAGGACGCCGACGTACGCGCCACCGCGCTGCGCGAGGCCAACGAGGAGGTCGGCCTCGACCCGACAACCGTGACAGTGCTTGCCGAGCTGCCGAAACTGTGGATCCCGGTAAGCGACTTCGTGGTGACCCCGGTGCTGGCCTGGTGGCACGACCCGCACCCGGTGCACCCCCGGGAACCTGCCGAAGTGGCGCACGTGGCCCGCCTGCCGGTGAGCGAGCTTGTCGACCCGGCCAACCGGCTGCGGGTTCGCCACCCGAGCGGCTGGATCGGCCCGGCGTTCTCGGCCCGCGGGATGCTGGTCTGGGGCTTCACCGCAGGGGTGCTGGCCACCCTGTTGGAGATGGGCGGCTGGGCCCGTCCGTGGCCGCGCGACCGGGTGGTGGAGCTGCCGCCGAGCGGGGCAACCCCGGCCCCCTCGGCAGGCACCGACGACGCCGACGAGACTGCCCTGCGCTGACCGCACGTTCACTTTCCGCAAGCGGCGGTCATCCCGTGGGCACACTGCCCGTACGCTTGACCCGTGTCCGTCGTGGATCTGCTGCTGCTCCTGCTCATGCTCCTGTTCGCGATCAGCGGATACCGCCAGGGCTTCGCCATCGGCGTCCTGTCGCTCGCCGGGTTCTTCCTGGGCCTGCTGCTGGGTCTCCAGCTCGGGCCGCTGTTCGCCAAGCAGTTCGTGGAACCGATCACCCGGGTGCTGATCTCGCTGGTGACGATCTTCGGGCTGGCGGTGATCGGGCAGGCGCTCGCCGGTTGGCTCGGCTCGCGCCTACGTAAGACGATCACCAGTGAGGTGGGCAGGCGGGCCGACGACATCGGCGGAGCCGCCGTCTCGCTGCTCGCGGTGCTCCTGTTCGGGTGGCTGATCGCCGTGCCGTTCGGCTCGTCCGAGGTGCCGTGGATCGCCGCCGCGGTGCGCAACAGCGCGCTGATCACCGCGGTGAACCGGGTGCTGCCGAACAAGGCGCAGGATCTCACCACGGCATTGCAGGACACCCTCGGCACCGACGGGTTCCGGGACCCCTTCGGCGGTCTCGCGCCCACCCGGGTCCGGCAGGTCGAGCCGCCCGACCCGGCGCTGGCCGGCTCGCAGGTGGTGGTCAACGGTCAGCGGTCGGTCGTCAAGGTGCTCGGTTCCGCGCCCAGTTGCTCACGCCGCATCGAGGGTTCCGGCTTCGTGTACGCCGACGACCGGGTGATGACAAACGCGCACGTCGTCGCCGGGACCCGCTCGGTCGCCGTGGAGTTGGGCGGCGAGCGGTACGACGGCAAGGTGGTCGTCTACGACCCGGACCGGGACCTGGCCGTGCTGCTCGTACCCGGACTCCCCGGTCCGTCCCTGCGGTTCGCCGCCGGAAACGCGGGCAGCGGCACCGACGCCATAGTGCTCGGGTTCCCGCTCGACGGCCCCTACAACGCGCAGTCGGCCCGGATCCGCGACGTCGACAAGATCAAAGGGCCGGACATCTACTCCGACGGCGACGTCACCCGAGACATCTACACGATCCGGGCGCTGGTCCGCAGCGGTAACTCGGGCGGTCCGCTGCTCTCCGCGAACGGTCTGGTGCTCGGCGTGATCTTCGCGGCGGCGGCGGACGACCCGAACACCGGCTTCGCGGTGACCGCCGCCGAGGCCCGCCCGGTGGCGCTGGCCGGTGCCGAACGTAACCGGCAGGTCGGCACCGGCGAGTGCACCTGAGCGCCGTCCGGAGTCAGTTGGGCGCCGGTGCGGCTTGTCGCGTGCTCGGCAACTTCGCCCGCCCCCACCGCAGCCCGCGGTCCAGCACCGCCCGGGCCATGATCGCGACGCAGGTGCCGCCGTTGAGGAAGGACGCCACCACGTCGCTCGGGTGGTGCATCCCCCGATACAGCCGGGTCAACGCCACCCCCAGCGGCACCACCAGCAGCAGCGTCCACCAGGCGACCCTCGCCCCGGTGCTCCGCGCCCGCAGGGCCATCAGCACGGCGATCCCGACGTAGAGCGCCACCGCCGCCGAGGTGTGCCCGGACGGGAAGCTCGAGGTGGGCGGCGAGACATCCATGTGCTCCACCGCCGGCCGCTGCCGGTCGATCACCAGCGTGGTCAGCAGGAACACCAGCGCCTGGGCGGTCACCGCCGCGCACAGGAACAGCGGCTCCCGCCAGCGGTTCAACCAGAGCCGCAACGCCAACGCCACAAGCACGGTGACCACGACGATCATCTGGGTGCTGGCCAGCGTGCTGAACACCAGCGAGACGTCGTTCCAGCCGCCGGTGCGGTCGCCGGCGAGTTCCCGGTTCACCGCGTCCTCGACGGTGAACGGCCAGGTCCGCTCGAAGACCCGGGTGACAAGCACCCCGAGCAGCACCATGACGCCAAACAGGAGGGACACCGGCAGCAGCACCCGCCGGATGATCTGGACCAGGGTGTCGGACATGGGTGGGCCAGTACCCGGTGCGGCTCGCCGGCACGCCTCAGGCCGCGCCAGGTTCCCGCTCGACCTCGGGAGCGACGCCCTCGCGGGCCGGCTGGACGGGCCGCAGGCCGACGTGGGCCCGCCAACTGGTGAACGCGGCGGTGGTCGCCGCGACCACCGCCACGCCGAGCAGCCAGCCGCCGAGCACGTCGCTTGTGAAGTGCACGCCGAGCGCCACCCGGCTCAACCCCGTCACCACGGTGAGCAGCAGCGCGGCGACCCAGAGCGCGACCCGCGCCAGCCCTCGGCCCACGTATGGCAGGAACACCAGCAGCAGCACCCCCGCCGTCAGGGTGGCGTTGAGCGCGTGACCGGAGGGGAACGAATAGCCGGCCGCCCGAGCCACCGGATCCAGCAACTCCGGCCGGTCCCGCCCGACGAGCAGCTTGAGCAACGGACCGAACAACCCACCCACCACCATCGTGGTGGTCACCCAGAGTGCCAGCCGGCGGGCTCCCCGGCGCAGCAGCCAGATCACCACGAGCAGGGCGACAGCCCGCAGCGGCATGGGCGCGAACACCTCACTCCAAATCCGCATCAGCGCGACCCAGGCCGGGTGCTGCACGGCGTAGCCGTGCAAGGCCCCGGTGACCGCCGTGTCCAGTCGGTGCAGCGGCGCCCAGGCGCCGAGCACCAACAACGCGAGCAGCGCGAAGGGCACAAGCACCAGGAACGCCGCCGTCGTGGCCAGGGTCAGCCGCAGCCCGAGCGCATGGTCCGGGTCGACTCGGCGGTGCCGCCAGGACGAGTGCCGGGCGGTGCCGAGGGTACGTGGACCAGACGCGCTCATGCGAACGGTTCTACCCCACCGGTCGGCCGGTCAGGCCTGCCGGGACGCCTCGATCATCGGGACCGCTGGCGGAACCGGCGCACCAGCAGGGTTGCGCCGCCGGTCAGGGCGACGAGAAGCACGAACCCGGTCCACAACTGCGCTGGCGCCGACGTGTCCTCGCCACCAGCCGCCCGGGCCGTCCACCGGCTCTGTTGACGAGGAGCGGCGAGACCGAGCGGATCGGCGCCGGCACCGGCCATCGAGTCGTCAGCCGAGCCGGGCGCCGGGCCGAAACCGGTGACCCCCGGGGACGTCTGATCGTCAAGCGGGTTCGCGGTCACCGGCGGCACCTCGGCGGTCAACGCGGCCACCGGGTCGACCATGCCGTACCCGAAGCGGTCGTCCCGTCCGGTCGGCCCGAGGTCCCGGGCGGTGGCCAGCAAGCGGTTGACCACCTCACCCGCGGACATCTGCGGGTAGCGGGACCGGACCAGCGCGGCGGTGGCCGCCACCAGCGGCGCGGCGAAGCTGGTGCCCTGCACCCGCCAGTATCCGTTCGGAGATTTGGCGCCGACCAGCCCGGTGGCGGGGGCGCTGAGCACCGTCGCCCGGCCGGTGATCGACCCGGACCACAGGTCTTCGCTGTTGCGCTCCAGGCCGGCGACCGCGATCACCCCGGGCTCGCGCGCCGGGTACCACACCTTGGGGCTGTTGGAGGTGGCCAGGTTGCCGGTGCAGGCGACCACCACCACGTCCCGGACGAACGCGTAGTCCAGGGCCGCCGCCAGGGCGGGGCTGTCGCCGCTGCCGCCCAGCGACAGGTTGATCACGCGGGCGCCGTGGTCGACCGCCCAACGGACCCCCTGGGCCACGATCAACGCGTCGTCGTAGCGGTTGTCCTCGTCGAGCACCCGGACCGGCAGGATCCGCGCGTCCGGCGCGAGGCCGACCACGCCCCGCTTGTCGTCCTTGCGCCCGGCGATCAGGCCGGCGACGGTCGTGCCGTGCCCCACCGGATCGGGGCCCGCACCCCCGCCCGAGCCGACCAGATCCTGACCGGGCAGCACCTGGCCGACCAGGTCCGGGTGACTGCCGTCCACCCCAGAGTCGATCACGGCGACGGTCACGCCCCGGCCGGTCGAGCTGCGCCAGGCCGTCTCGGCCCGCAACTCGTCGAGCTGCCACTGCTCGTCGCGGACCTGATCGGTGCGCGCGACAGCGTCGCCGGGGGCGAACACCGTCGGCCCGCCGGCCAACTGCCCACCACGGCTCGGCCCGGCGACAGGCACGGCCGCCGCCGTCGGCGCGACGACGGTGAGCGCCGCGGCCACACCGAGCAGCGCCCGGACGGTCGCCCGTCGGGCCGCCGACGGACCGCTGTGCCGCACCCCTGTCACATCCCCAGCCATTCATCCCGACGGAACCATGACGATCGGAGATTACCGGTTTCCTCACCCGTCACGGGAGGAACTGGCGAGTCAGGTCATTGTGGCGGCAGTTGGGCGAGCTGCACGAGGCGTACGCCCTCCCGCCGGGTGACCAACCGACCACGCCCCGGCGGCAGCGGACCCGGCCGCACCGGTCCGACGAGCGCCCCCTCCTCCGGGCTGCCCGTCATCACCAGACCGGCGGTGGACAGCTCCCGCAGCCGCTGCACGATCGGCTCGTACTGGGCCCGGCCCGCGCCACCGGATCGGCGGGCCAGCACCAGGTGCAACCCGACGTCGCGGGCGTGCGGCAGGTGCTCCTCCAGGGCCCGCAGCGGGTTGGCCGGCCCGGCCGCCACCAGGTCGTAGTCGTCGACAAGCACGAACAGCTCCGGCCCGGACCACCAGGAGCGGTCCCGTAGCTGCTGCGGGGTGACCTCCGGCCCCGGGGCCCGCCGCTCCAGGTAACCGGCGGCCGACTCGACCAGGTCGGCGGTGTGCGCCGCGGCGGTGCCGTACCCGATCAGGTGCGGCGTCTCGATGGCGCCGAGCAGGCTGCGCCGGTAGTCGACAAGGATCACCCGGGCCTGCTCGGGAGTGAACCGGGTGATGATCGAGGTGGCCAGCGCGCGCAGGAACGACGACTTGCCGCACTCCGAGTCCCCGAAGACCACGAAGTGTGGCTCGGTGGCGAAGTCGAGCAGCACCGGGCGCAGGTCCGCCTCCGCGATCCCGATCGGCAGCCGCAGCCCGGTCGCCGCGGCCAGGTCCAGCTCGGCATACGGCAGCACCTGCGGGAGCAGCCGCACCCGGGGCGCCGACGGGCCACCCCAACTGCCGGCGACCCGTTTGACCAGATCGGCGGTGTCCCCGTCGTCGGCGAGCTGCGGCAGCGCGGTGAGGAAGTGCAGGCCCTCCGCGGTCACCCCCCGACCGGCGCGCTCCGGCACGTTCGCGGCCGCCCGCCGGGCCACCAGCGAGTCGGACGGGTCACCGAGGCGCAGCTCCAGCCGGGAGCCGAACAGGTCCCGGATCGCCGGCCGGAAGTCCAGCCAGCGCAGCGCGGTGGCGACAACGTGCAGCCCGTACGACAGGCCCCGGGTGGCCAGGTCGGTGACAAGCGGTTCCAGGTCGTCGTACTCGCCCCGGACCGTGCTCCAACCGTCGATCACCAGGAACACGTCACCGAACGGGTCAGCGCCCGGCTGACCGCTGGTAACCGTCGTGGCCCGCCGCTGCCGGTACCCGGCCATCGACTCCACACCCAGCTCGGCGAAGCGGCGTTCCCGATCGGCGAGCAGGGTGCTCATCTCACCGACGGTGCGCCGGACGGCCGTCGGGTCGGCCCGACCGGTCACCCCACCCACGTGCGGCAGGTCGCGCAGCGCGGCCAACCCGCCGCCGCCGAAGTCGAGACAGTAGACCTGCACCTCGGCCGGGGTGTGGGTGAGCGCCAACGCACAGATCAGCGTACGCAGCACCGTGGACTTGCCGCTCTGCGGCGCACCGACCACCGCGACGTGCCCGGCGGCCCCGTCCAGCGCCAGCCAGAGCAGGTCCCGACGTTGCTCCAACGGCTTGTCCACCACCGCCAGCGGCACCCCCAGCGCGCCGTGCAGCTCCGGGTTGCCCACTGTGAGCCCGCGCGTCGGGTCCACCTCGACCGGGCCGAGTAGCTCGTCCAGGGCCGGTGGCGGACCGAGCGGCGGGAGCCAGACCTGGTGCGCCGGCGGGCCCTGCCCGACGAGCCGGTCCACCAGCAGGTCGAGCAGCGTCTCCCGGCCCTCCTCCTCCGCCACGACAGGCACGGCCGGGGTTGCCGGCTCGGGCACCGGCACCACGTGCGTGGTGAAGGTGAGCAGCCGGGCACCACCGTCGGCGGGGGCGCCTGCCGGCAGCACCCGACGCCGGACGGCACCGGAGACGTACGCGGCCTTGAACCGGGCCAGCGGGTCCGTGCCGGCGCGCAGGTAGCCGTGACCCGGTGAGCGGGGCAGCTCGTGGGCGTCGGCCACCCCGAGCACGGTGCGCGATTCCAGCGCGGAGAAGGTACGCAACCCGATCCGGTAGGACAGGTGGGTGTCCAGCCCGCGGAGCCGTCCCTCCTCCAGCCGCTGGCTGGCGAGCAGCAGATGCACGCCGAGCGACCGACCCAACCTGCCGATCTGCACGAACAGGTCGATGAAGTCGGGTTTGGCGGAGAGCAGTTCGGAGAACTCGTCGCAGATCAGCAGCAGCGACGGCAGCGGGGCCAGCGGGCTGCCGGCCGCCCGGGCCCGCTCGTAGTCGCGCACGCTCGCGAAGTTGCCGGCTCGGCGCAGCAGCTCCTGGCGGCGGACCAGCTCCCCGTTTATCGCATCGACCATCCGGTCGACAAGGGGCAACGCGTCGGCCAGGTTCGTGATCACCGCCGCGGTGTGCGGTAGCCGGTCGAACGAGGCGAAGGTGGCGCCGCCCTTGAAGTCGACGAGCACGAAGTTGAGCTGCTCGGAGCTGTGCGTGACGGCGAGCCCCAGCACCAGCGTGCGGAGCAGTTCGGACTTGCCGGAGCCGGTCGCCCCGATGAGCAGGCCGTGCGGGCCCATCCCGTCCTGGGCGGACTCCTTGAGGTCCAGCTCGATGGCGCCGCCGTCCGTGCCGACCCCGATCGGCACCCGCAGCCGGTCGCGTGCCGAGCGCGGCAGCCAGCCCTGCTCAGCGGTGAAGCTCTCCGGGTCGCCGAGCCCGAGCAGCTCGGGCAGGCCCAGGTCGGCCTGGAACGGGGCGTCCGGTCCGCGGGCCGCGCCGGCGAGCCGCAGCGGCGCCAACCGTCGGGCCACCGCCTCGGCGTCGGCGAGGTCGAGCTGGTCGGCGGTGCCCACCTCGGCATGCCCGTCGGACGACAGCGAGTGCAGTCGCCGGCCGTGCAACTCCAGCAGCAGCGCGTACCGGTCGAGCAGCCGGGGTGGCGGAGTGTCCAGGTCCAGCACGGTGACCGCGTCGATGCCGCCGTCACCGGTCAGGTCGCTGGCACCGGTGAGGTCGCCGCCATCGAGGACCACCACCACGTGCGGCCCGTCGGTGGCCGGGCCGGCCGGGCTGAACCGCGACCGGCTGGCCAGCACGTCGGCGAGCAGCCGTTCCAACTCGGCGGCGGAGCTGGTGACCAGCCGGACCGGACCGAGCGCGTCGGTGCGGCCGGGATGGTGGGCGTGCGGGAGCCATTTCACCCACTCCCAGCAGGCCCTGCGTTCGGGTCCGGCGCAGACCGCGACGAGCAGCTCGTCCGGGGCGTGGAAGACCGCGAGTTGGGTGAGCACCGCCCGGACCAGCGCCTGCGCCGCCGGGTCGCCACTGGTCGGCCCACCGGTGGTCGGGGTGCCACCTCCGGCCCGGCCGGCGGGCCGGACGTGCACCCGGGCGAAGCTGCGCAGCGACAGGGCCACCGGCAGGTCCGGCACCACGGAGTACGCGTCCAGAAAACGGCGCAGCGCCCCCGCCGTCATCGGCTCCAGCTCCTCCAGCGGCCGGGTGACAGGTGGCACGAGCGGAGTGGCCAGGGTCTGTGGACCGACGGCCACCCGCACCACCGCGAAGTCCGGGTCGGCGGGGCGTCGTTCCCAGACCCGGTGACTGTCCACGGTTGACCAGAGCCCGCCCGGGTTCGGGTGCCGGTAGTAGAGCCCGGCCCGCTGCTGTCCCGCGGTCCGGCGGACCCGCCGCCGCAACGTGGCCAGGTGGCGTAGGTACTCCCGCCGGGCGGCCATCATCTCGGACTTCTTCGGCGTGCCGGATGCGCTGCCCCAGGAGGTCACCAGCATCGCCAGCGAGGAGAGCCCGAACATCCCACCCACCACGTACGAGTAGGCGCCACCGCCCCGGCCGAACATCATCGCCATCGCCACGGTGCCGCCGAGCATGGGCAGCAGCATGAGCATCTGCTGCCACCGCCCGCCGGCGACCACGGGGATCTCCGGTGGTGCCTCGACCGGCAGTTCGCCGGCGGGGATCTCCGGTGCCGGTCGACGTGGCGGACGCTTGATGACGACTGTCGACACTCGGCCTCCTGACAGCGCTGGGTAACCCGAGCCGGACTCATGGTAGGTAAAGTCCTGTCGTCCGCGCAGCCTCCGATTCCAGTCGATATGGAGACCAGTCGATGACTACCGGTCTGGCCCGCGTCACGATCAGCGCGCCGCAACGACGGGTGGACGTCGCCCTGCCGGAGCAGGTGCCCCTGGCCGAGCTGCTGCCCGACGTGCTCCGGCACGCCGGCGTCGGGCTGGCCGACGATGGCGAGCAGCACGGCGGCTGGGTGCTGCGCCGCACCGACGGCGCGCTGCTGACGACCGCTCAGGCGCTGCTGTCCCAGGGGGTCCGTGACGGTGAGGTGCTGCACCTCGTGCCGGCCCGCGCCCACTGGCCCGAGCTGGAGTACGACGACGTGGTCGAGGCGATCGCCGACGGTGCCCGCCGCCGCGGTGGCGCCTGGTCGCCCACCGCCACCCGGGCCGCCGGGCTGGCCGGTGCGGCGGTGCCACTCACCGTCGGGCTGCTCGCCCTGCTCGCCGGCGGCCCGACGTACCGGGCTGGTTGGCTGGCGGCTGCGGTGGTGGCGCTGCTGCTCACCGTGGCCGGCACGGTCGCCTCACGCGCCAACGGCGACGGTGCCGCCGGGGCGACCCTCGGTGGCTACGCGCTGCCGTACGCGTTCACGGCCGGCGCCCTCGCGGTCGGCTCCGGCGACCCGGTAGGCCCGTTCGGGCCGGTCCGCTGGGTGGGCGCGCCCGAGCTGCTGGCCGGCTCGGTGGCGCTGTCACTGGTGGCGCTGATCGGCCTGCTCGGGGTGGCCAGCCGGCTGCGGGTCTTCGTGGCCGGTGTCACGGTCGGCCTGGTCGGCGCCGGGGCGGCGCTCGGTGGGCTGCTGCTGACCCCGGCCGGCACGGCGGCGGTGCTGCTCAGCGCACTTGTCTTCGCCGTCGGGGTGATTCCACTGCTGGCCATCCGGCTGGGCAAGCTGCCGCTGCCGCCGATCACCCTGCCGACCCCGGCAGCCACCGAGGGGCCGGAGCGGGCCCGGGATCTGCCGGACCGCAGTCGGGTGCACGCCGCGGTGACCCGCACCGAGGAGGTGCTCACCGGAATGTTGATCGGACACGCCCTGCTGGCGGTGGCCGCCGCGGTCGTCCTCGGGGTCGCCGGTGCGACGGCCGGTCGGGTGCTGCTGGCGGTCACCTCGGCGGTGCTGCTGCTGCGGTCGCGGCTGTTCGTGGCGTTGCGACACCGGGTCCCGACGGTGCTGGCCGGGCTGGCCGGCTACACCGTGCTGGGCGCGGTGCTTGTCGGCCGGGCCGACGACGTCGGGCGGTTGGCGCTGGTCCTGGGCGGTGCGGCGGTGGCCCTGGTGGCCGCTGCCAGCGGCACCGGATACGCCCGCCGGCCGGTCTCGCCGTACCTCGGGAGGGTCGCGGACCTCACCGACACGGCCCTGGCGGTCGCCGTGGTGCCGATCGCCTGTGCGGTGCTCGACCTGTACGACCGGGCCCGAGGGCTGCTCGGTTGAGCGGCCCCCGGGCCCGGTGCGTGAGTGGTCGTCAGTGGGCGGATTCGCCGCGCGCCTCGGCGTCCCTGGCCCGCTGGTAGGAGGCGTGGATCTCGGCCTCGGCCTCGGTGCGGCCGACCCAGGTCGCGCCCTCCACCGACTTGCCGGGCTCCAGGTCCTTGTACACCTCGAAGAAGTGCTGGATCTCCAGCCGGTCGAACTCGCCGAGGTGGTGGATGTCGCGCAGGTGCTCCTGGCGAGGGTCCTCGTAGGGCACGCAGAGGACCTTGTCGTCCCCGCCCTTCTCGTCGGTCATCCGGAACATGCCGATGGTGCGGCAGCGGATCAGGCAGCCCGGGAAGGTCGGCTCGGGGACCAGCACCAGGGCGTCGAGCGGATCGCCGTCCTCGCCCAGAGTGCCCTCGATGAACCCGTAGTCGGCCGGGTACTGGGTCGAGGTGAAGAGGGTGCGGTCCAGCCGGATCCGGCCGGTCTTGTGGTCCACCTCGTACTTGTTCCGGTGACCTTTGGGGATCTCAACCGTCACGTCGAAATCCATCTGCACGCTCCCTCGTCTGCCCACGCTGGCTAACGGAACCACTGGCGGCCCCTCCGGACAGGTGAATGCCCACCCGCCGACTCCGGCCGCCGCATAGTCTTCGGACCGAAGTAGTGTCACCCAAGCTGATTTTCGCTGGGGGAGGAGGGGGTCGTGGGGAGGGAAGATTCACACTACCGCCCGGACGGGGGCTCGGCGCACGGTACCGGACGATCCGGCTCCGGTGGCGCCACGGGTCGGGTTCCGGTGCCCGAGGCCCACCTGCCACGGGCTCCCGAGCCAGGGACGCCGGCAGCTGAGGTGAACCCACCCCTGCCCTGGCGTCCGCCGACCGGCCCGGTCCCGCCCAGCCCGAACAACGGTCGCTTCCCGGCGCTCGGCGGTGATCGGCCGACGAGCGGCCCGCCGCGCGGCAGCGCGTCGGTGCCGGTGAGCCCGGCCCCGCCCGGCCCGGTCCCGCCCGGCCCGACCTCGGGCGGCCCGTCGCGGGGCAGCGCGTCGGTGCCGGTGAGCCCGGTCCCTCCCGGCCCGTGGCCCGTTCCGACCGCCGCCCCCGGTGGCGTCCCACCGCTGGGTCCGCCGATCTCGGCGCTGCCGTCACCGGCCGGTGACGCGCCGGCACCCACGCCGGACGCGCCGCCTCGTCGGCGGCTGCCGGTGGTGCTGGCCGTCGTGCTGCTGCTGGTGCTCGCCGGCGTCGGGGTGGTCGTCGTCCGGCCCGGCCCGGTCGCGGGATGGCTCGGCGACGACGCCGGATCCGCACCGAACGCCGCTGGCGTGACCCCGGACCCGGTCCCGTCGGACGTGCTTCCCGGCCCGGACCCGAACGCCCCGGTCCCCACCCCGGACGGGGTTCGTGCCGCGCTCGACCCGCTTGTCGGGGTCGCCGCCCTGGGCGATCGGGTCAACGTCTCGGTGGCCGATGTCATCTCCGGTCAGACGCTGTTCGACAAGGGGGCGGACGACGGCACCGTGCCCGCTTCGGTGACCAAACTGGCGACCGCGGTGACGGCACTTGCCGCCCGGGGGCCCGGCTACCGGATTCCCACTCGCGCGGTGGCCGGTACGAAGGCCGGCGAGGTAGTGATCATCGGTGGTGGCGATCCCACCCTCGCGATCAACAAGAAGGGCTACTACCCGGGCGCGGCCCGACTCGACGAGTTGGCCGCCCAGGTGCGTACCGCGCTCGGCGGCACCAGCCCGACCAGCGTCACCGTCGACGGCTCGGTCTACTCCGGCCCGGTCTACGGCCCGGGCTGGGACGACGACATCCCCACCGGCGGGTCTGGTGGCGCGGTGACGGCGTTGATGACCGACGGCGGTCGCCGGGACCCGAGCGTCCCGCACGGGGCCGCGGCGCGGTTCGCCGAGCCGGACCTGGCCGCCGGCAAGGCGTTCGCCCGGCTGCTCGGCGTGCCGAGCGAGGCGGTGAAGCGTGGCACGGCACCGGCTCCCGCCGCCGCCGGTGGCTCCCCGGCGCCGGGCACCGAGCTGGGCGTGGTGCAGTCTCCGCCGATGATCCGGCTGGTCGACATCATGATCAGCGAGAGCGACAACCTGGTGGCTGAGGCGCTGGCCCGTCAGGTCGCGATGGCCCGCAACCAGCCGGCCTCGTTCGACGGCGGGGCTGCCGCGATGGACGCGGAGGTGGCCGAGCTGGGCCTACCCGCCGACGAGATCACCCTCTCCGACGGCAGTGGGCTGTCCCGCAACAATCGGATCAGCCCGTCGTTGCTCACCGACCTGATCCGACTGGCAGCCAGCCCGGACCATCCGGAGTTGGCCGGGGTCTTCGGCGGCCTGCCGGTGGGCGGCTGGTCCGGGACCCTGGACGAGCGCTACCGCACCGCCGCCGGCACCGCCGCCGGGGCGGGCAGCGTCCGGGCGAAGACCGGCACCCTCACCGCTGTGCACTCGATCGCGGGCCTGGTCACCACCGCCGACGGTCGGCTACTCACCTTCGCGGTGCTCACGGATCGGGTGCCCGGTGGGAAGGAAACCGCCCAACCGGCGCTGGATCGGATCACCGCCGCGTTGGCTGGCTGCGGCTGCCGCTGACCGTCACCGGCTCGGGCACTGCGGCCCCGGACCGGAGCCGCCAGCGCCGTCGATCGGCAACGCGAGCCCGGGCCGGGGTGTCGCGGCGCGGGTACGGTGGGTCCATGGCGCAGTTCGTGGACTGGGATCTGGCCGCCGCCACCGCGGGGGCGTTGAGCAAGTCGGGCCCTCGGGTGTCGTATGCCGAGGCCACTGACGTGGTCGGCGACCTGCGTCGGCTTACCGACGAGGCGGCCGGGCACGTGGCCGACTACACGGGGTTGCGGGCGCAGGTGGCGCATCCGCCGGTCCGGGTGGTCGACCGGCGCGACTGGGCCGCGACCAACATCGCCGGCCTCCGCGAGGTGATCACCCCGCTGGTGAGCCGGCTGTCCGGCGACAAGCAGCCGAGCGCGTTGACCGAGGCGGTCGGGTCCCGGCTGACCGGGGTGCAGGCCGGCACCGTGCTGGCCTACCTCTCCGGTCGGGTGCTCGGGCAGTACGAGGTCTTCTCGGCCGACCCGGGCCAACTGCTGCTCGTCGCGCCGAACATCGTCGAGGTGGAGCGCAAGCTCGGTGCGGACCCGCGGGACTTCCGGCTCTGGGTGTGCCTGCACGAGGTCACCCACCGGACGCAGTTCACCGCCGTCCCGTGGATGCGGGCCTATTTCCTCGGCGAGGTGCAGGCGTTCGTCGACGCCTCGTCCAGCGGCAGCGAGCATCTCGTCGAGCGGCTGCGGCGCGGGGTGGCCACGCTGTCCGAGGCGGTCCGTGACCCGGAGAGCCGCACCAGCGTGCTGGACATCGTGCAGACTCCGGCGCAGCGGGCGGTGCTCGACCGGCTCACCGCGTTGATGACCCTGCTGGAGGGGCACGCCGAGTTCGTGATGGACGGCGTCGGTCCGCAGGTGATTCCGAGCGTGGAGCGGATTCGGGCGTCGTTCAACAGGCGCCGCGAGGCGGGCAACCCGCTGGAGAAGGCGATCCGCCGGCTGCTCGGCGTGGACGTCAAGATGCGCCAGTACGCCGAGGGGCGCAAGTTCGTGCACGGTGTGGTGGAGCGGGTCGGCATGGAGGGGTTCAACTCGATCTTCAACTCGCCGCTCACGCTGCCCCGGCTGTCCGAGCTGGCCGACCCGGATGCCTGGGTGGCCCGGGTGCACGGCCCGGCCGGCACCATTCCGGCCGCTGGCTGACCGCCCGCCGGTGGCCGCGCTCGCTCCGCCGGTGGCCGCGATCCGGGTGGCGGTCCGGCGCACCCTGACCGGGCTGCCGCCCGGTGGGCCGGTGCTTGTCGCCTGTTCCGGGGGCGCCGACTCGCTCGCCCTCGCGGCGGCCACCGCGTTCGTGGCGCCTCGACTGGGCCGCGCCGCCGTGCTTGTCACAGTCGACCACGGTCTGCAGGACGGCTCCGCGGAGCGTGCCGAGGCGGTGGCCAGTTGGGCCGGCGGTTTCGGGTTCGCGTCGACGACAGTGGTGCGGGTGGAGGTGGCTGGGCGTCCAGGCGGGCCGGAGGCGGCCGCCCGGGAGGCCCGTTACCAGGCGTTGGCCGAGGCGGCCCGGCAGCAGCACGCGGTAGCGGTGCTGACCGGGCACACCCGCGACGACCAGGCGGAGACGGTCCTGCTCGCGCTCGCCCGGGGGGCTGGGCCACGCGGGCTGGCCGGGATGCCGGCACGGCGGGATCTGCACGGGGTGCCGCTGCTGCGTCCGCTGCTGGAGATCGGTCGGGAGCAGACGCGCGCCGCCTGCGCCGTGCTCGGGTTGAGCCCGTGGCAGGACCCGCACAACAGCGATCCGTCGTACGCCCGCTCCCGGGTTCGGGTCGACCTGCTGCCAGCGCTGGTCCGGGCGCTCGGGCCCGGAGTGGTGGACAACCTCGCGCGTACCGCAGGTCTGGTGGCGGCCGACAACGCCGCGCTCGACGAGTTCGCGGCGGCGGCGCTGGCGGCGGCGCGGTGCCCCGAAGGGGGGCTCTCGGTGCCGGCGCTCAGCGGTCTGCACCCCGCGGTGCGGGGCCGGGTGCTGCACACCTGGGCGCGGGAGTTGGGTGCCCGGCCCGGAGCGTTGTCGCACCGGCACGTCAACGCGCTGGACGCGCTGGTCACCGCCTGGCACGGCCAGGGGCCGACCGACCTGCCCGGGGGTGTCCGGGTGCTCCGTCGCGCCGACCGGTTGACGCCCGTCCGGTCGGCGTGAGAATGCCGTTCACGCGCTGTGTGTCCGGTCCCGGAAAGTGCTCCGGTAGTTGTGCGGGGTGGCGCCGACCCGGCGGCTGAAGTGGTGGCGTAGCGCCGCGGCGTCGCCGAAGCCGGCCTGGTCGGCGACGGCCTCCACGCTCAACGGGGTCTCCTCGAGCAGCCGCCGGGCGAGCAGCACCCGCTGGTTGGTGAGCCAGTCGTGCGGGGTGGTGCCGGTCTCGGCGCGGAACCGGCGGGCGAACGTGCGGGGTGCCATGCCGGCTCGGGCGGCCAACTCCTCCACCGTGGTGGTCCGGTCCAGGTGGCCCATCAGCCACTCCAGCACCGGTTCCAGGGTGGGCGCCTCGGGCGCCTTCGGGATGGGCGCCTCCACGTACTGGGACTGGCCGCCGTCGCGGTGCGGCGGGACCACCATCCGACGGGCCAGTCGGGTCGCGGTGGCCGAGCCGTGCTCCTGGCGGATCAGGTGCAGGCAGGCGTCGATGCCGGCCGCCGTGCCGGCGCTGGTGAGCAGCCGACCGTCCTGGACGTAGAGCGAGTTGCAGCGCACCCGGGCGCGTGGGTGCCGGCGTTGCAGCTCGTCCACGTACCGCCAGTGGGTGGTGCATTCCCGGTCGTCGAGCAGGCCGGCCTCGCCGAGCAGGAAGGCGCCCGAGCAGACGCTCAACAGGTGTGCGCCGCGGGCGTCGGCCCGCCGCAGCGCGTCCAGCACCGGGGCGGGAACTGTGGTGCCCTGGCTGTGCGCGGGGATGGCCACCAGGTCCGCCTCGTCGACCGGGCCGAGGTCGGCGTGCGGGGTGAGGTGGAAACCGGATGAGGTACGCACCGGAGCGCCGTCGGGGCTGCACACCTGGAAGCGGTAGCCGGGGAAACCGTCGGCGGTGCGGTCGGTGCCGAACACCTCGGCGAGCACGCCGAGCTCGAAGGGGGCCACCTGGTCGAGGGCGAGGACGGCGATTGACCGGAGCATGTGACGAGGGTAACCCGGCAGGTGGCAGTAAATCGATGACCAATGGCATTCCTGCCACTGTCCGGGTCGAGCGGAGAGTCGCAGACTGGTCTCAGTCCGGTGCGCACCGACGGCGAAACCGACAGCAATCATGCGAAAGTGAGCGCCGCCATGGAGTTCCTGCTCTTTCTCCTTCTCCTCGTCCTGCTCGTCGCCGCCTCGGCGGCCGGCCTGACCGTCGACAGCCACGATTCGGCGGACTGGAAGCCCAGTGACGATGGCCGTCGCTGGCGGTCCCGTACCAACTGATGTGATTAGCGTCTTTTGTCCAGAAAAACCCCGGCGGGACCGCGCCAAAAGGTGCGGCCCCGCCGACGGAGGCCATCAGACGTACGGCAGGCTAGGAGTCATGGCTGACGGCTCCTGGTACGACGCCGACATCGACCACGTGATCATCTCCGAGGCGCAGATTCGCGAGAAGACTGCGGAGCTGGCCAAGCAGGTCTCCGCCGACTACTCGCACGTCACCGACGGGTTGCTGCTCGTGTGCGTGCTCAAGGGCGCGGTGATGTTCATGGCGGACTTCGCCCGGGCGCTGGGCCGCAATGGCCCCCCGGCCGAACTCGACTTCATGGCCATCTCCTCCTACGGCCAGGGCACCACCTCGTCCGGGGTGGTCCGCATCCTCAAGGACCTGGACCGGGACATCGCCGGCCGGCACGTGGTGGTCGTCGAGGACATCGTCGACTCCGGGCTCACGCTCTCCTGGCTGCTGCGCTACCTGGAGTCGCGCTCGGCGGCGAGCGTGGAGGTCGTCGCGCTGTTCCGCAAGCCGGACGCGGTAAAGGTGCCGGTTCCGGTCAAGTACGTCGGCTTCGACATCCCCACCGAGTTCGTGGTCGGCTACGGCCTGGACTTCGGTGAGCGCTACCGGGAGCTGCCGTACGTCGGGGTGCTCAAGCCCGAGGTCTACGCGCGCTCCTGACCCCGGTGTCGACCCGCCGGGGCGGTCCCGCAGTGGCGTGAGGTCGACTCGCATCGGCTTTCATCGAGCCGACGTTCAGCGCGCTCTCAGCTGTTGCGGTTACCGTGGACCCGGTGGCCCGGAGGTTACTCCGCGCCCGACCCCCTCGCCCGAGTGATCGGGCCGTCGGTTGGCCGGGCCGGACTCCCCGCCACGCCAGGTTTCCACCCGGACCCGCCGTACGCGGGTCGCGGTGCTGGTGGGCCTGCCCACGGTGCGCGCCATCGATATGAAAGGTGCGCCCAGTGCGGGGCTCGCGAGCTCGCTCCTCGCGTACACGGTGTACCGTCGAATGACCGCGGCGCGGCAGTTTTCGCGTCTCGGGGTCGAGGCCGCCCCGCATGGCAGCTCCGACCGCCGCTCACCGCGGCGACACCAATCAGATGGTCAGGACGTCGATCAGGAGGATGCGGGCGCTCCGGCGCTCGACAACAGTATGGAACGTACGCGTTTCTTCCGCCGACCGGTGGTCTGGATCATCCTGGTCATCCTCGGCGCAGTTGTGCTCAGTCAGCTGTTCACCGCTGGTCCCAGCTACCACCGCGTGGACACTTCCGTTGCGCTCGATCAGCTCCACACCGCCAAGATCAACAAGGTGGTCTTCCAGGACAAGGAGCAGACGCTCCAGCTGGACCTGGCCGAGAAGACCAAGTTCGGCAAGACCGAGACCAACAAGATCGAGGCTCAGTTCCCGTACCAGGCCGGTGACGAGATCTGGAACGAGGTGCTGGACGCCAAGGCGGCCAACCGGGTCACCGGCCCGGCCGACGCCAAGGTCTCGTCGGACAGCATCTGGGTGAGCCTGCTCGTCAACCTGCTGCCGATCGCGTTGCTCGTCCTCCTGCTGCTGTTCTTCATGTCGCAGATGCAGGGCGGCGGCTCCCGGGTGCTCAACTTCGGCAAGTCCAAGGCGAAGATGATCACCAAGGACACTCCGAAGACGACCTTCGCGGACGTCGCGGGTGCCGAGGAGGCAGTCGAAGAGCTGCACGAGATCAAGGACTTCCTCCAGAACCCGGCCAAGTACCAGGCCCTGGGCGCCAAGATCCCCAAGGGTGTGCTGCTCTTCGGCCCGCCCGGAACGGGCAAGACGCTGCTGGCCCGCGCCGTCGCCGGTGAGGCCGGGGTGCCGTTCTACTCCATCTCCGGCTCTGACTTCGTGGAGATGTTCGTCGGTGTCGGCGCCAGCCGGGTCCGCGACCTCTTCGAGCAGGCCAAGACGAACGCCCCGGCGATCGTCTTCGTCGACGAGATCGACGCCGTCGGTCGACACCGTGGCGCCGGCATGGGCGGCGGTCACGACGAGCGCGAGCAGACGCTCAATCAGCTGCTCGTCGAGATGGACGGCTTCGACACCAAGGGCGGCGTCATCCTGATCGCGGCCACCAACCGGCCGGACATCCTCGACCCGGCGCTGCTGCGCCCGGGCCGGTTCGACAGGCAGATCCCGGTGGACGCCCCCGACATGGAGGGCCGCAAGGCCATCCTGCGGGTGCACGCCAAGGGCAAGCCGTTCACCCCCGACGTCGACCTCGACTCGGTGGCCCGGCGTACCCCCGGCTTCAGCGGCGCCGACCTGGCCAACGTGATCAACGAGTCGGCCCTGCTCACCGCCCGCAAGGACCAGCGGGCGATCAGCAACGACTCGCTCGAAGAGTCGATCGACCGGGTGATCGCTGGTCCGCAGCGACGGACCCGGGTGATGAGCGACCAGGAAAAGAAGATCACCGCGTACCACGAGGCTGGGCACGCGCTTGTCGCCTGGGCACTGCCGCACGCCGCCCCGGTGCACAAGGTGACGATCCTGTCCCGTGGTCGCTCGCTGGGCCACACCCTGGTGCTCCCCACCGAGGACAAGTACACCCAGACCCGCGCCGAGATGATCGACACCCTGGCGTACGCGCTGGGCGGTCGGGCCGCCGAGGAGCTGGTCTTCCACGAGCCCACCACCGGTGCCGGCAACGACATCGAGAAGGCCACCCAACTGGCCCGCGCGATGATCACCCAGTACGGCATGAGCTCGAAACTCGGTGCCATCAAGTACGGCACCAGCGGAGACGAGCCGTTCCTCGGCCGCAACATGGGCCACGAGCGGGACTACTCGGACGCGGTGGCCGCCGAGATCGACGGCGAGATGCGAGCCCTCGTCGAGCTGGCGCACGACGAGGCCTGGGAGATCCTGGTGGAATACCGGGACGTCCTGGACAACATCGTGCTCGAGCTGATCGAGAAGGAAACCCTCTCCACCGCCGACATGGCGCGGATCGGTTCCCGGGTGGTCAAGCGTCCGCCGCTGGCGCCCTACAACGGCTTCGGTAAGCGCCAGCCCTCCACCGAGCCGCCCGTGCTCACCCCTGCGGAGAAGGACAAGCTCAAGGCGCAGGCCCAGGCCGACGGCGCGCAGGCGTCAGTCGGTGGCGGGACGCCGTCCAACAACTCGGACGGCACGCACTGAGCAACGACCCGACGGCCAGCTCCCCCCACCGGGAGCTGGCCGTCTCCGCGACCGAACCCGACGGCGACGACGGGCTCGACTACGTCGCCGCCCGCCTGATCAGCGGTAGGTTGACCGGTCGCCCGGTCGAGGACGCCGTCGACCTGGGCCGGATCGAGAAGGCCGTCCGCGAGATCCTGATCGCCGTCGGCGAGGACCCGGACCGCGACGGACTCCAGCAGACCCCGGCCCGGGTCGCCCGCGCGTACGCCGAACTCTTCGCCGGCCTGCGGGTCGACCCCACCCAGGTGCTCAGCACCACCTTCGAGGCCAACCACGAAGAGCTGGTCATCGTCCGGGACATCGACGTGATGAGCCTCTGCGAGCACCACCTGCTGCCGTTCCGCGGCAGCGCGCACATCGGTTACATCCCCGGGCCGGACGGACGGATCACCGGACTGTCCAAGCTGGCCCGACTGGTCGAGGTCTTCGCCCGCCGACCCCAGGTGCAGGAACGGCTCACCTCACAGGTCGCCGACCTGCTGATGAGCAAACTCGCCCCGCGCGGCGTCGTCGTGGTGCTTGAGTGCGAGCACATGTGCATGGCGATGCGCGGCATCCAAAAATCCGGTGCCAAGACCATCACGTCAGCGGTGCGCGGCATCCTGCAGACGGACTCCAAGTCCCGTGCCGAGGCAATGGCGCTGATCATCCCGCGCTGACCGTCCGACGCACCGGCCGGCCGACCCTGCGGGGCTGGCCGGCCGTTGCCATTCCGCCCGATCGGCTCCTCTGCCCATCGCCGGCCAGGCAGGTCAGCCGGCCGTTGCCTTTCCTGCCGCTCGGCTCTTCTGCCCATCGCCGGCCGGGCAGGTCAGCCGGCGAGCAGGACCAGCAGCAGGCCCGCCGTCACCAGCACCGCCGGCACCAGGCACACGAGCGCTCCGAAACGCACAGTGCGGTCCAGTCGCTCGGTGGGGCTCACCCGGAACAACCGCCCGATCCCCACCCAACCGGCGACGAGCGCGACCGCGGGCATCGGCAGCCCGCAGATCAACGCGGCCACACTTGCCGCCCCCACCCCCGTCGCCGCCCAGACCGCGACCTGGATCAGCGGTACCACAAGCGCCAACGGCCCGTACACCAGCAGGTTGCGCACCCGCGCCGGCCACGACGCCGGCCGGAACCGGCGCCGCGCCGCCAGGGCCGCGTCCGCCGCCTCGGCCCGACCCCGCGCGACCCGTAGCGCCGCCAGCACGGCCGCCGGACCGCCCGCCATCGACCGGGACGCCTCGGTCAGCTCCGGAGGCGACGGCACCAGGGAGATCGCCGGTACGCCCAACTCGCGCAGCCGTTCCTGCTGGCTCGCCAGCCCGGTACGGACCACCATCAGCTCCTCCCGGGCGGTCTCCGCCGACCGGGCCTGCTCACCGGCGGCCGCAGCCGCACTGCGGCGTACCCCGTCCAGTTGGCGGGCCGCGGCCAGGTATTCCGCCCACGCCGACCCCTGCTCGCCCGCCGGCTGGGTGGCGTCCCCAGCCGTCGCGGCGACCCGCTGCCGGCCCGGCCCGGTCACCGTCGCCTCCGGACTCATCTCAACACCCCCGGTCCGTGTCACCGGAGGACCCGGCCTCGTCGGCGAACGGCACCAGGACCGTGCCCCGCTCGTCCGGACCGTCCCAGAGCACCGCCCGGTCAGGGCGAGGCTGCCATTCCACCGCCCGACCCAGGACCGCGGTGAGCTGCGCGACCGGAACGTCAAGCACGACCACGGCGGCCAACTTGTCGACCTCTCCCGCCGGCTCGACAAGCGCGGCGAACGGGGGCACCGCCCGCCACCAACCCAACACGTGTCTTCCCGTCGGCGGCCCGTTGCGGAGCAGCGCACGCAACCGGTCCACCGGCAGCTCCCGGGGGCCCGGCCGGTCCAGCCCGAAGGCCACCAGGTACGTCGGCAGCTCGTCGGCCGGGGCGGCCAGCAGCGTCGGCAGATCCACCAACTCGGCCGAATGCCGGGTGGCCAACTCCGCCGTCAACGCCTTCGCCAGCGCCCGAGCGCCCGGATCCGGCGCCGCCACCAGGAACCGGGCGGTGCCCGGCGCATGATGGTCCGCGGTGCTCCGAACCGCCGTCGCCAGCAACCCGCCCGCCGCGGCACCGGACCCGAGTACCGCGAGGTTGCGGCCCGCAGCCGGACCCAACGGCACGGCGACCGTCGAACGGGCCACGTCCACCGCGCGACCCAGCAGGGCCGCCGGCCCGTGCGCCTGCCCCGCCAACGCCGCCCGATGCCGTGGATCGTTGCCGAGCAGCGGGCGAGCATAGCCGGCGAAGACCACAGGCGGCACCGCCCCGGCCGGCCGAGCGGCCCACAACTCGTGCCGCAACTCCTCCACCACCGCCGGGTGGTCCTGCGGATCAGGGTGCCGGATCAGCCGTTCATGACCTCGGATCGCGCCCCGGGGACCGCCGAGCCCGCCTGCGGTGTTCACCACCGCGCTGCCCACCGGCAGACCGGCGGCCGAATCGTTCGTCGGCTCCAACACCGGGCTGCCGCCGGGCAGCGCCACCCGCACCGGAAACTGCCCGAGCACCGAATCCCGATGACCCCCATCGGTCCGGGTGCCCAACCCCAGCTCGCCCGCACCGGCCAACACCAGGTGCACGCCGTACGCCCGGCCGGCCCGAGCCAGCCCGTCCAACTGTGCGGCCAGATCAGCAGCCAACCGGTCCCGCTCGGCGAAGAGCAATGGCACATTGTCCAACACACAGACGATCCGGGGCAGCGGCTGGTGCTGACGCAGCTCGGCGAAACGTTGACCACCCGCGCGCGCCCCAGCCTCCGCCCGGCGCTGCACCTCGGCCGTCAACTCGTCGAGCAGGTCCCGGACGTACTCCCGGTCGGCGGCCATCGCGGCAGCGCGCACCTGCGGGATCCACGACCGGTCCCGCTCCGTCTGCAGAAACTCCACGAACGACTCACCGTCGCCGAGATCCACCAGGTAGAACGCCAACTCGTCCGGGCCGTACCGGGCGGCCAACCCCAGCAACGCGGTGGTCAGGAACGCCGCGCGACCCGCCGCGGACCGCCCACTGACCAACCAGTGCGGGGTCAGTTCGCTGAAACCAAGCGGCACCGACCGCCCCCCGGCATCACCCACTGTGGTGGTCAACCCATCGACGGACTCCGACTCCCACAGACGCTCACCCGTCGGCGGCAACAGCGCCGCCAACCCCAACCGCGAGCCGGCCTCCACCTGCTCGGCCAACCGTCGACACACCGCGTCGACCAGCTCAACCGGTGGGTCCACCTCGACGAAGACCGGCGAGTTCAGTCCGCCCGGCGGGTCCGCGCCCGGACTCGCGAAGGACGCCCTCGGCGGGTCACCGAGCAGCGCGTACGCGTTGCGCAGCGCCAGCGGTGTGCTGTGCGGCAGCGCGGCCCGCGTCGCGTACGGGCCGGCCGGAGGCCAGCCGGCCACCACCAGATGCAGACCGGCGGCAGGCCCCTGCTCGGCGAGCGCCTCGATCCGGACCAGATCGGTCGGACCTGTCGACTCCGGCAGAGCGGCGAACACGAGCAACAGCGTGCGATCGTGCCGACGTCGTCCACTCGCCCCCGGCGTGACCCACTGCTCCGCCTCCGTCAGCACTGCGCGCAGCCCCGCCAGGTCCACCGCAGGCGGCGGCAGCAGGCCAGCGTCAGCGAGCGAGCCGAACGGGGCCAGCGCCGAACCCGTGGCATCCACCGCGCGAATCAACAACGCACCCGCCGGCGTCGCCGCCAACAACCGCAGCAGTACGGCCCGGAGCAACCCCGCCACCCGTGGCTCCCGAGCGTCAGCGTCAACGCTCAGATGACCCGTGCCAACCAGCGGCACCAACGCGGGAAAGCGAGCATCGTCCAACGGCGCCGCCGTGCCGACCCGGACGAACGGCGGCGGGCCGTCACCCGCCGGAGAGTTCACGGTGAGCGAGTCCAACGCAGCACCAGCCCAACCCGGGGCCAACCGCGCGGCGACCACCCGAAGGCGATCAGCCAGCTCGTACTGGCGACGCTGGTCCGCGGGAGCTGGCCGGATCTCGTCCAGGATCCCGGCGGCAGCGGTGGCGACGGCCGCTGCCTGGCGATGCAGGGCAGCAGCGCGGTTCGTGCGTGCCTTCGGACCGGCCACCGCGTCCACCCCCTCTGCCCGAGGTTGGCAACCCCTCCCGAGCAGAGACGGTATCCCAGCCGAGGCTGCACCTCCGGGAGGTGGCACGGCGCTGCGCCAGCGATGTCGTGGATCTCACCGATGGGTAGGGGTCCGTCACGATCCGCTGGATCTGAGGCATTGGCTCCGGAGCGTCCAGCCGTTAACGTCAGGAGGTGGAATCAGTGCAGCCCCCCGCCGGTTCCCAGGTCTCCCACGTACCGGCCCAACGGACCCCATCCGAGCAGCTGCCGCCTGCCCCGGCACCGCCGGAGACGCAGCCGCCGCGTCGTCGAATGCGGACGGTGGTCACGGTCGTCGCCGGGGTGCTCGCACTGCTCCTCCTCGGTGGGCTCATCGCGGGCGTGGTGCTCTACCACCGGGCGTCCGCCCCAGACCGCAGCGCACCCGACGTGGTCGTGGACAACTATCTGCGTGCGTTTCTTGTCGACCGCAACGACGCGAGAGCAGACCTCTTCACCTGCGAGGGCGGGTCGGACCTCCAGGCCGTTCGGGATCTCCGAGTTGAGACTGAGCAGCGTGAATCGAAGTTTGGCGTCACCGTTCGAGTCAGTTGGGGCCCATTGACCCGGACGCCGTCTCAGGGCGGGGAATCTGTCGGCACGACGCTGACCATCGCTGGGTCCGCGAATGGCGTTCCCCGGAGCGGTCGGCGGGAGGACTGGACGTTTAGCGTCGTCGAGGACGACGATGGCTGGCGAGTCTGCGGCGGTGCGCGGGCCAGCTGACATCATTCAATCCACAGGAGATGTACCGGAACCTCCAACGTGGTGGGTGACTGGCCACGCCAGGCCCAGCGGTACCACTCCACCTCCGGCGTGATCCGGACGCAGATGTCCCCTTCGGCACCCGAGTAGGTCTCGGTGACTGCCCGCATGTCGCGGTGCTCCACACCGCCCTCGACGTGTACCACCCGGCGGCCGGTGACGGCGTCGGCCTCGAAGACGGGGATGGGGGCCCGGTGCGCCGGGCCGTCCAGCGAGACCAACCGGATGCCGGTTTCGCGAGGGCTGTCCGCCTGCGGCCGGCTGCCAACGGTCTCCACCCAAACCCGTTCCACCGGCACCAGTGGCGCGAACACCTCGACCTGGTCGGCCTCGGCTCGGTACCACTCGTGCTCGGGAATCACCGGCACATAGGTCCGGGCGCTCTGCACCACCCGGTCGTCCGCGCGCAGGTCTCCTCGCCACCCCAAGCCCGGCAGGCCGACCAGCACCCGTCGCCCGCGTAGCTCGACCCGGTCCGTGGCGGGGACCATGGTCAGCGGGCGGGGTGGCCGGGGCGCCCAGTCGGGCTGGTCGGCGAATGGGTCCGGCATCGGTCCGGTCATGCCCGTGGCGGCCTCACTCGGCAGCGCGCAGGGGGGCACCCCGCTCACGCATGAACGGGATCGGATCGATCGCGCCGCGGCTGGACCGGTCGCCGCGCAGGTGCACCTCGAAATGCAGGTGGGGCCCCGACGAGTTTCCGCTGCTGCCGACCTGCCCGATGACCTCGCCGGCCGGCACGATCTGGTCCGGTGCGACCCGGGGGCGGACCACCATGTGGCAGTACCGGGTGATGTTGCCGCCAGCGTGTAGCAGGTCAACGAACCAGCCGCAGCCACCCTTGCCGGGATACCCGTCCACGTCGCAGTTCCGTCGTCCCTGGTTGTCCGGGTCGCAACGGGCCACCAGCACCCGCCCGGCGGCTGCGGCTCGGATCTCGGTGCCCTTGGCCGCCCCGATGTCGACCCCGTTGTGACTGGGACGCTCGGCGGTCCGGAATCCGGAACCGACGTCGCCGGGGATCGGGGCGGTCCAGCCCGAAGCGGCAATCTCGCCGTGCTCGGCAGCGTTGCACACTGCCTTGCCGTTGATCTCGACGGTGCGGGCCGCCCCGCCGGCAAGGGCGTCAACGATCTTGCTGGCCAACTCCTCGTGCTTGGCGTACGCGTCTGGATAGGCGCTGACCTGCACCTGCTGCGCCACCACGGTCAGTGGCCGACGTTGCCAGCTCCGCACCTTGACGAGCTTCTCGTAGAACTTGCGAGCGGTGTACGCGGGTGTCATCCGCTCGGCGACCGAGCCCCAGCCGGGCCGCTGCTGGAAAAGGCCCAGCGAATCGTGGTCGGCGCCGACCCCCTCGTGTGGCAGTGCCAGAGACGCGGCAACATCGCTGTTGGCCAGGTTACGCAGGGCGGACTCCTGCATCGCCGTGGCCAGAGCGATCACCCAGCCGCGCGATGGCACCCCCAGGTCCTGGCCGACCTTGATGATGATCGCGGCGTTGCGGACCTGAGCGTCGCCGTACTCGGTGAACCGTGGCAGCTCGCCAGCGATGTCCACCGGGCGGATCGGGCCGCACCCCCAGCCGGCCAGGGTGTCCCCGTTCTCCGCGTCGCCACCGAGCCCACTGAGGAAGAACGCGGCGGTGCCGCCGGTACAACAGAGCAGGAGCAACGCCCCGGTGAGGATCGTGATGATCAGCCCGATCCGCAGCGGGCGACGCGGAGGGGTCGTGTCACCGCCCATGGTCATTGCCGTTCCCAATCCACCACGTCGACCAGCCAGCCGGCGTCGGCGGCGGCCACCAACTCCAGCCGGAGCCGACCGCTGTCGAGGGGCAGCAGCACCTCGACGAACGTCTGGGTGCGGGCCCGCACCTCCGGCGGCCCGGTGACCTCTTCGGCCGGAACCCCGCTGGGTTCGGCGCCGGACAGCTTGTCGGTCAACGCCGGGGTCGACAACGGGCGCAGGCCGGCATGCCATTGTTCGGCGGCCATCCCGGGCTGGCCGAGCCAGGCCTTGGCGAACCGGTCGGCGGTCTGCTCGGGGGTGCGGGCACCCGCTGGAGTGACAGGCGATGGCGGCGCCTCGGTGGACTTCACGCCGTCGTCACCGGCCGTCGGATCCACAGTGGTGATCGGCCGGTCCGGCCGGTTGCTCAGTCCGTCCGCCGGACCTGGCGGACCGGAGACCAGGCGGGCAGCCCCGATAACGCCGAAGATGAGCACCACCATCACCAGCGCCACTCCCAGTCGGGACCGAAGCGCCCGGGTGAAGAGAAACTCCAGCGCCCGTCTCATCGCCGTCACCGCGCCTCTGAGCGCACCCGCGGTCCGGTACGGTCCGGCGCGCGCTCAGCGGAGCCCGGTCGGTAGACCACGAACGACGGGTTCTCGGCTGGCACGTCAGGTTCGGTCCAGGTCGCCGGCTGCCGTCGCCGAGGCTGGGGTGGGACCTTACGGCTCCGGCCTCCCGTCCCCTCCTTCGTTGCCTCATCAGCGTTTTCCCGACCGTCAGGTCGCGCGTCGCCGGCCCGTTGGGCCCCGACCGGAGCGGCCGGCGTCGGCACCGGGTCCTCTCTGCGCGCCTCCGGGCGCAGCCGGGTCTGCTCGGCGTCCGGCGATCGGCGACGTCCGCCCACCGGCTCGGCCGTGCCGCCGGGCTCCACCACGTCGAGCCGTGCCGCGACGCGCATGTCGCGGAAGAACCGACGGTGCCAGGAGCCGGCCGAGCTGACCGCCTCGCTGCTGTCCTTGCCGCCCAGCTGGGTTATCCGCCGGTACGGGCGCAGCAACAACCAGCCGACCACCCCGCAGAGCCAGACAAGCACGACCTGGAGCCAACCGGGCAGGGTAGGCGTGCTCATGATCAGATCCACTGCGAACAGGTAGATCGCCGCGCCGGTGCCGAAAATGGCGATGTTGAAGACCGCGGCGACCACGGCGTTCGCCAAGCGCCGCAGCCCAGCACTGGCCGGCCGAAGCAGCCCGATCGTGCCGAGGATCGGAGCGGCGATCACCGCCCAGCGGAAGATCAGGAAGCCCAGTAGGACCAGCAGCGACGCGGTCAGGTCGAACATGGCGAAGAGCACCGAGGCCAGTACGGCAATGAACCCGGCCCCGACCCGGTCCATGTCCCGTACGCCCTGGAGGTACTCGTAGGCCTCCGGGTCCTCGGTCTGGATCTGTTGGGCCACCCGCGCCCACTGTTGCTGCTTGGCCGCGATAGTCGCTTCCCGGGTCGCCGGGTTCGCGCGCAGTTTCTCGGCTTCGTCCCAGGAGAGTGCCTTGGCGTCGTATAGCGCAGGGCCGTACTTGCGGGCGGTCTCGCTGTCGGCTGAGCCGAGCACTCCCCGTAGCCAGTTGCGGTAGAGCATTGCCTCGGTGGCCGTGTCACTGGCTCGTACGGCGGGTGGCCGATTGTCCTTGCAAGCTCCAGGAGTTGAGTCGTCGCATTGGTCAGGTGGAGTGTCCCGGGCTGCGGGACCCACGGCATCGTGCACCACACCCAGGCTGGTGACCAGGGTGCCGTCCGCGATATTCGCCGACTTGACCGGCCAGGCCGCCAGTGCCGTGACCGCGACCATCACCAGCAGCGCCCAGCCTGCGGTGGTCATCGCATTACTCATGTCCGACTGGCGGGACCGCCAGAGGAGGTACAGCCCCACAACACAGAGGGTGACGATGCCGAAGACGCTGAACACCTTCTGGTACACGGCCTTGGTCGCCTGCTCCACCAGCGGGTCGGCCCAACCCCACATCGATCGCGGATCCCAGGCTCGCTCGCGCAGCGCGTTCGAGGCCCCCACGATCGCGGTGGCCATCATGAACTCGCCATTCGCCACGGTCGTGGTGAACTTGTAGTCCGGATGCAGGACAGACGACGCGCAGCCGCCCGGGATGTCGTACGTCGGGTAGCTGTAGCCCGCGTAGCCGTAGTCGCTGTAGAGCCCTTTGGGCCCAAGCTCCTTGGCAGAGTCTGGGCGGCCGGCGAACCAGCCGGCGAGTCCGGAGTCCGGCGTTCCTGGGGTCGGTGCGTTACGACACTTGACCTCGTCCTCGCTTACCGCTTGCAGTTTGTCCACGCAGGTGCGGAAGTCGGCCTGCCACTCCTTGGTCGTGCAGAGGTCGGCGCGGGCCTGGGCGACGGGCGGTGCGGCGGCTGCGGCCTCCGCGCCGATCAGTGGCCAGGACAGGGTGGCCCCGGCCAGTACGCCGAGGGTGAGCAGGAACGACGTGATCCTTGCCCGGGCCCTCGCCATGTCACGCCTCCAGATCCGGCAGGGAGATGCTCGGTAGCACGCCGGCCGCCGCGGCGATCGCGGCGGGTGTCGTGTCGAGGTGGTCCAAGAGCCCTTCGACGTACGAGACGTCGACGCGGACCTTCTGCACACGGCCGTCGACGTCGCGCATCACGAACTCGCGGAAGCCGAGGCGGTTGGCGGAGCTGGTGTCGGCGGCGGAGAGCGAGGCGAGGGTGGCTTCGTACCCGTCGTTGACCGGCACCCGCAGCAGTCGTAGCGCTTCGGAGGCGATCTCGGCGTCTTCGGCGATCCGGCCGACGAAGACTGTGGAGACCAGGTTCTGCACGTCGAGGCCGAGGATGTCGCGGGGGTTCTGCGAGGCGACCAGGGCGGCGAGGTTCCACTTGCGGGAGTCCCGGGCGAGCCGGACCAGGAACGACCGTCCGGACCGCCAACCCTCCATGAAGTGCGCCTCGTCGAGGCCGACGAGCTTGCGTGAGGACATCGACCCGCCGTAGCAGCGGCGGACGGCGAGCCGGTGCGCGGTGTGCAGCATCGGCAGGGCCAGCGCTTCCTCGGCGGACCAGTACTCCCGTTCGATCTTGAGGTCGGGCAACCGCAGCCCGGCCATGGTGATCACGGTGAGGGCGGCGTCGGCGCCGAGCAGCCCTTCCGGTGGTCGACCGAAGAAGAGCATGGCCAGTGGCATCTCGGCGGTGTCCAGCAGGAGGTTGGCCAGCTCCTTGCCGGCGTCGTCGTCGAGACGACCGAGGCAGCTCACCACGTCGTCCAGGGTGGACGTCTCTTCGGCGGGGACCTGCCGGACCGCGTGCCGGAACAGGGTGGCGGTGGACGCCTCACGGGCCACCTGTGGTGGCACCAGCATCATGCAGATGTCCTGGACCAGCATCCGCCGCTCGGCCCGGGCGTTGGAGACCGCGATCTCGAACTCGCGGTCACCAGCCGCGCCGGCAGCGAATTCGGTACGCAGCGGGGTGGGGATGAGTGAGTAGGGCGCCAGGGTGCCGTGCTCGGAGCCGGTCAGGTTCAACACCCGGGAGTACGGTCGCAGTTCGGGCATCGCGCAGAGTCGAGCCAGCGGCCCGGACGGGTCGAGCAGGGTCACCTGGACACCTCTGCGGGCGGCCAGGTAACCCAGCGCGCCGAGCAGGGTCGACTTGCCACCGCCCGGTTCGGCGACGAAGACCGCCAGCCCGGAGCGTTCCCGGACCTCCATCGGGAAGTGCAGGTCGAGGAAGACCGGTCGACGGCAGGTGCCGGCCGTCCTGCCGATCAGGTCTCCCCGGCGGTCGCCCACGTTCGAGGCGGCCTGGGGGAGCGCGGCGGCGAGCAGTGGCACCGGCATGCGGCGGACGTAGCCGGTGTTGGCGATCGGCTCGCCGGGGATGAACTCGCGGGCCAACCAGTCCTGGCTCTTGGGGTGTTGCAGGGAGATGCGCAACTCCCGGGAGTAGAGCTGGATGAGCCGGCGGGCCCGCTCCAGGCACTCCTCCCTGGTCCGGCCGCCGACGGCGATCCGGTGCCAGCCGTGCGCCCGGGCCGAGTCGACCGGCAGACCGGTGGTCATCTCGTCGCCGATCACCAACGCGCGTTTGGCCAGTCGCTCCAGCTCCGGAGGCGCGTCGATGCCGTGCTCGGCGTAGTCGAGCTGTTGCGAGCGGATCATCCGCAGCCGGTGTTCGAGATTGCGGAAGGAGTCATTGGAGCCGAGGATGTCGACGCGGGTGGAGATCTCCATCGGCCACGGCAGCCGCTCGTGGAAGTGCAGCCAGGGCTCGTGCCGCTCGGGGATCTCCAGCGGCTCCATCCGGCCGACGGCGAGCACCGCCACGTGCCGTTCCTCGCCGGTCATCCGGTTGACGAGCTTCACCGTCGAGCCGTACGGGGTGCGGTAGCGCTCCACCTGTTCGGTAAGGGCGAGCAGGTCACCGCGTTCCCAGTGCCCGTCGGTAACGGGGGAGAGGGTGCCGGGCGGGGCCATGCACAGCGCCACCGAGCGGTAGAGCAGCCACTCCAGCTCCTGGGCGGTGACCCGTCGGCCGCGCATGCCGAACGCGCCGAGCACCTCGTCGAACTGCTCCACGGTGCGGCCCAGTTTGCGGCGTTCGCCCTCGGCGGTGCCCCGACCGAAGGTGCGCAGCAGCCGCTCGGTGAGCGAGTCACCGAGGGAGCGGCGGGCGAAGGTGACGCCCAGGTAGGTCTGTCCCTCGGCGTGGTTGACCGCCATCAGGTGCCGCTGGGCGGCGACCAGGTGGTCGGCCCAACCGGTGGTGCCGGGCACGTCGGCGAGCGGCGCGGGGGTGTGTGCGTCGATGGTGCGCGCCCACTCGTCGGCGGGGAACGGCCGGGTCGTGCGCCGCAGGTGCAGCCGGAAGCCGGCCAGGCCGGCGTACTGCTCGGAGATGGCTGACAACAGCGCTTCACGTTCGGCGTCCGGTCGGAACGCCCAGCGGACCTCGGGCAGCCAGTACCAGGCGGTCACGGTGTTGGGGGTGAATGTCAGGTGACCGGCGATCTCGGTGATGGCCAGCTCGACCGACGGGTCCCGATCGCCAAACTTGATCTTCGGGGCGCGAATCCGGGTCGGCTTGGTCGGTTGGTCCAGTCGGCTCGTGGCACGTTTCCGGGACGGGGCGATCTCCCGTCCGGTCGGCTCGGTGCCCGAGCCCTCGGCCCGATCCGGGTCGGCGACCCGCCGCGGCGTGCGCTCCAGCGCCGGCCGGTCCGCGGGCCCGGTGTTTGCCGGCTGCTCAGCCGGGACTGTTTGTCGGGCCGGTTGAGCAGCCGGTCGGGCTGCCTGCGGCGCCTGCCGACCCGTCGGTGGGGCCGGCGTCCGGCGTCCGGGCGTGGTGCCTGCCGGCCCGTTGACGGGATCGGTGCTGGCCGGTGGTGTGGTGGGGGCCCGGTCGGGCTCGGCCGAGGGCCGGACCATCGGCAGCCGGTCGCCGGCCTGGTGCGGCACCCGGGACTCGCTGGCCGGGTGGCCACCGCCGTGGCGTGGCTCGACCGGCCGGCGTCCGCCGCGGGGCTGGTCGTCGGGCGGCCAAGGTGGTTCCAGTTCGGGGCTCGGACGGGCCGGTGCCGGGCCGATCTGCGGCGGTGCCTGCGGTGGGATCGCCGGCTGCTCCTGGGTGCTCGGACCAGCCGAAACAGCTCGCGTGGCGCTGGGTCGTGCGCCACCGAAGAGGTCCAGGAAGGGCGAGTCGATATCGGCGTTCTCGCCGGCGGCCACCGCACTGGGCTCGGCGGGTGGCGTCCGCCGGGGGACCGGCCGGGGTGCCTGGAACACGCCCACCGCACCGTGGCCGGGCGATGTCACAAGCGCAGGATCGAGCGCCACCTCATCCTCGGCATCGCCGTAGTCGAATGACTGCGCACGGTGACCGGCAGGCACCGGCTGGTGGCCGGCCGGAGAATCCGGCGTGGACGAGCGACTCATGCGACCGCCTCAGGAGATGGCGGCAGGCTGCCACCCGCGTCGTGTGACGAACCGATCGACGTACGCCCGGTCATGCCAGCTCCTCCCGAATCCTGATCCGGCTGCCGACCAGGCGCGGGTCGCGCTGCTCGATCGCCGGCTCCCGGGTGCGCCGCCAGTCGGTGAGCGCGGTGCGGATGACCACCCGCGCCGGCCGATCGGGGTCGACGTGCCGGAAGATGAACGACGTGGTCACGATCGCGAGCGCGATCTCCCAGGCCGGGAAGAGCTCGACAGTGAACGTGAACAGCCAGTGGATGAACATGTAGAGGGGGACCAGCAGGATGAACAGCCCGTACTGGGCGTAGGGCAGGTGGACCGGAAGGGTGTAACCGGGCGGCCCGAGGTAGACCAGGCGGGCCCGGTAGATGTCGTCGTCGGTGCGCAGCCGCATCTGGTGAACGCGCCTATTCGAAGATCAGGTCGATCAGGTAATCGCCGACGAAGAAGAGCGTTGCCGCGCCGGCGATGAAGGCGAGCCCGACGATCGCGATCGCGGAGCTGGTAAGCACTTTGGAGATCTCGCCGCGGCTGGCTCGGCCGATGAAGATGACGCCCAGGACGGCAAGCAGGATCGGCGCGATCTTGCTGGCGAAGAAGGTGACGACACCGTTGGTGTCGATCCCCTTCGGGGCCGGCTCCGCGAGCGGAGTCGACGCCAGGGTGGAGAGCGCGTGGGCGACGTTGGAAGACGCCGTCTCCATGAGCTCGAAGGCGATCACTGGAACCTCCCCATAGCGCGGCCGGCGGTGCCGCGGCGGTGCGATAGGCAAGCCGGACGGGAAATCTGCTCCTCAGGGCATGGCGTTCTTGACCCTGCGTTCGTTACTCACCACGGAGGGTGGCGAGGTTTGGGCGGATTTTCCCCGCTTCGGCCCTCCCTCCAAGCTTCGCCATCTCGATGCTGGCCAATTCCAAAGCGTACGGGCCGCCCCGGATTGCGACAAGCCGCGAAGGGACTGCCCGATGCCGCCCGAATGACCGATCGTACACCTGTTCTAACGAGCACGTCAGGGGTGGTCGGTTGAGCCGACCCGGGCCGGTCGGCGCCGCTGCCGCGACCGGTACCGTCTAGTCGTGACCGATCTGGTGCGGGCCTCGGGGCCGGTGGTGATGGGCGTCCTCAACGTCACGCCGGACTCCTTCTCCGACGGCGGACGGTACGCCGACCTCGACTCGGCCGTCGGACACGGCGTCCGTCTGCGCGACGCCGGTGCGCACCTCATCGACATCGGCGGCGAGTCGACCCGTCCGGGCGCCGAACGGATCGACGCCGCGACCGAGGTCGCCCGGGTGCTGCCGGTCATCCGCGAGTTGACGGCCGCCGGCGTGTCGGTGAGCATCGACACCAGTCGCGCCCGGGTGGCGGAGGCGGCCCTGTCGGCCGGGGCGGCGGTGGTCAACGACGTCTCCGGCGGGCTGGCCGACCCGGACATGGCCCGCGTGGTTCGCGACGCGCGCTGCCCCTGGGTGCTGATGCACTGGCGGGGCCACTCCCGGGCGATGCGCGACCTGGCCAGTTACGGCGACGTGGTGGCCGACGTCCGGGCCGAACTGGCCCAACGGATCGACGCGGCGCTGGCCGCCGGGGTGGCCGCCGACCGCCTCATCGTCGATCCGGGGCTCGGTTTCGCCAAGACCGCCGCGCACAACTGGGAACTCAGCGCCCGGCTGCCGGAGCTGCTGGATCTCGGCTGTCCGCTGCTCTTCGGGGCCAGCCGCAAGTCGTACCTCGGTGGGTTGCTCGCCGCCCCGGACGGCACCCCACGACCGACCGCCCAGCGGGAGGCGGCCACGGTGGCCACCAGCGTGCTGGCCGTCGCCGCGGGCGCCTGGGGCGTCCGCGTACACGACGTGCGGGCCACCGTCGACGCGCTGGCCGTCTGGACCGCCACCGGCAGCCCGCGCATGGTCGTGGCGGGGCACGGCACGGAGCGAGCGCATCACGATCACGAGCATGGGGTACGGCGATGACGACGGACCGGATCCACCTGACCGGACTGCGGGCGCGCGGCCGGCACGGGGTGTACGACTTCGAACGCGAACAGGGGCAGGACTTCGTTGTCGACGCCGTCCTGGAGTTGGACCTCGGCCCGGCCGCCGCCAGCGACGACGTCACCGACACCGTCCACTACGGCGAGTTGGCCGAACGCCTGGTGGCGGTGGTGACCGGCGAGCCGGTGAACCTGATCGAAACCCTCGCCGATCGACTCCTCACTGTCTGCCTGGCCGACGAGCGGGTGCGCACCGCCACTGTCACTGTGCACAAACCGGAGGCCCCGGTGCCGCACACCTTCACCGACGTGGCGGTCACCATGACCCGGGCGAGGGGCCGGTGACCCGGGCCGTGCTGTCGCTCGGCAGCAACCTGGGCGACCGGCTGGGCCACCTGCGCACCGCGGTCGCCACGCTCGGCGACGCCGTTCTGGTGACCTCCGGGGTGTACGAGACTCCACCGTGGGGCGACGCCGACCAGCCCGCGTACCTCAACGCGGTGGTGCTCGCCCAGGACGCGACCGCGACCCCCCGCGACTGGCTGGAGCGGGCTCGCGACGCGGAGCGGGCGGCCGGCCGGGTCCGGGACCCGCAGCGGCGGTTCGGGCCGCGCACCCTCGACGTGGACGTGATCGCGGTCTGGGGCGACGACGACGAGCCGGTGTTCAGCGACGAGCAGGAGTTGACCCTGCCGCACCCCCGGGCGCACCTGCGGGCCTTCGTGCTGCGGCCGTGGATCGACATCCAGCCCTACGGTCGGTTGCCCGGCCACGGTTGGCTTACCGATCTGCTCACCACCGGCCCCGCGGCGGACGACGCGCTGGAACTGCGTCCCCGGCCCGAGTTGGCGTTAGAGTCGACGGCATGACCGAGCGGAGCCGGCCGGCATGACGCAGGCGAAGTCCCCACCACCGGGCGGGTCGGGCCCGGACCGCTCCCGGATGGGCCCCACCCGGATCTCGACACTTGTCGTCGCCGCACTGGCCGCCGCGGCGGTGGCCTGGTTGCTGATCAGCAGCCTCTACTACAGCGGCATCCCGAGGCTGCCCTGGCTGCCGGTGGTGACGCTGGCCGGGCTCGCCGTGCTCGAGGGGTACGCCGCGATCAACACCCGGGGCCGGATCGAGCGCAAGCCCGGCCGGGACCCGGTCGACCCGCTGCTGGTTGCCCGGCTGGTGGTGCTGGCCAAGGCGTCGGCGCTGGCCGCGGCCATCTTCGCCGGCTTCTACGCGGGGCTGACCGGCTGGCTGTTCATGGAAACCACCCGCGCGGCCCTGGACGATCGACCGGCTGCTGGCGGCGGCCTGCTCGCCTCGCTGGCTCTGGTTGGTGCCGCGCTGTGGCTGGAGCGCTCCTGCCGGGTGCCGGAGCGCCCGGACGACGACCACGAGCAGGACCCACGGGAGAGCCGTCCCGGCCAGCGCTGAGCAGGGGGTTACGCCCGGCTCCGAGCGCGGGTACGGTGCCTGCGATCGGAGAGCAAGGCCCACCCCCGGTCCGTCCGCGCGCCGGACCTGGGACGGTCGGCCACTGGGGAGGCGGCGTGATGGGTTACGAAGAAGCGGGTCGGGACCGCTCGACCGAGCTCTCGTCCGGTGTGCCCGCCGCCGTCCTGGAGAACGTCTTCGACGACCCCACGCAGGGTGATCCCGGCCGGGATCGGCTCGGCGTGCAGGTGGTCTGGGAGGTGCTGCTGCTCGCCGGCGTGGCGGCAGTGGGCTGGCTGCTCTGGCAGGAGGATCAGAGCCTGCTGCGCGCCGACAACCTGCGCACCCTGCTCGTCGACGCGGTCGGATTGGGGCTGCTCGCCCTGGCCGCCGGGCTGAGCCTGCGTACGGCGGCACCGAACCTGGCCGTCGGGCCGGTCGCGGTCGCCGCCGCCCTGCACTACGCCGAGCAGGGTGATCGGGGTCTGCCGGCGTCGGTCGGCCCGGCCGTGGCGCTCGCCGCGCTTGGCGGGCTCGCGCTGGCGCTGACCGTGGTGCTGCTGCACGTGCCGGGGTGGGCAGCCAGCCTGGCCGGTGCGGCCGGGGTGGTGGTGTTCATCGAACGCCGTTCGGCGCCCGTGCTGGTGCAGGGCGACTACGACCCGGGGCGCAGTGCCGGATACCTGTTCGCCGGCTTCGCGGCGGTGGCCGTCCTCGGCGGGCTGTTCGGCGCGGTCCGGGCGATCCGCCGACTTGTCGGCCGGTACCGGCCGACCACCGACCCGGCTCGTCGGCGTGGCGCGGTGGCCGCCGTCGTCACCGCTGTCGCGCTTGTCAGCTCGACAGTGATGGCCGCCCTCGCCGGTGTCCTCATCGCCGCCAACCACTCCGGGACGGCCACGGACCCGGGGTCCGTAACGCCCACCTCGGGGCTGGACTGGACGATCCTGGCGATCGGGGTGGCCCTGCTCGCCGGCACCAGCGCGTACGGGCGTCGCGGCGGTGTGTTCGGCACGTTGCTGGCGGTCAGCCTGGTCACCGTCTTCCAGGCGTACGCGCCGGAGCGTGGTTGGACGCTGAGCACCTGGGCGGTGGGTGGCGCCGCGCTCGGTGTCGGGTTGCTCGTCACCCGGCTTGTCGAGACGTTCGGTCGGCCCCGGCCGGGCAGCACCGACAGACCCGAACCGGTCACCGACGGCACGATCAGCACCGGGTGGACCATGCCGCAGTCGCAGTCGGTGGAGAACTGGCCGCCGACACTGCCGACGCCTGCCGCACCGCAACCCGTGGACCCCTGGCGGGATCCGCGGTGGGAGGACGGCCCGCGCCGGTGGGACGCCGACGAGCGGTGATCAGGGTGACGTCCGCCGAGCCGGAGCTGATCTCGACGGTTAGGCTCGGCGACATGACCGACACACCTGCCGCCACCCCCGGCGGAACCTCGTTCGCCGAGCTTGACGCGTTGCCCACCGAGGAGTTGCGGGAGCGGGCGTTCGCCCTGGCCCGGGAGCGGCGGGACGTCAAGTTCTACTGGTCGGTGCTGCGGCACCTGCCGAACGCGGACGAGGCCACGGTGCTGGACGGCGCACCGAACTCGATCGGCCCGACCATCGACGAGGCCAACGCGCTGTGGCGGGAGCTGACCGGTCACGGTTACGAGGAGTCCGCGCCGCTGCTGCGGGCCGCCTTCATCGACTACCTGCTGAAGCACTGAACCGCCCGGGGCAGCCCAGGTCCGCCCGAAGGACAGGGTCGGGGCCTGGACGGATGGCGTCGTCGTTCCTGCACCGCTCCGGCCGGGTCAGCCGCTACGGCACCGCCGCCGGCACCGGCGCGCTCGCCGTGTTGCTGCTGGTCGGGATCTGCGGCAGTCCGGCGTACACCGGTTGGGCTGCCACCCAGACCGACCCGGAGTCGGCCGGCGCCTACTATCTGCGCCTGCTCGCCTGGCCGGCCTGGCGGCTGGACGCGGACGGGCAGGCCGGCGGGTTGTTCGCCGCCGACCTGCGGGCCGTGCTGCTCGTGGTCCTCGCGGTCGCCCTGCTCTACCTGTTGCCCGCCGCGCAGGTGGCCCGGGTGCCCAGCCCGGTGAGCCAGTTTCTGTCCGGTTGGGCCGCGTACGTGCTCGCCGGTGGGCTGGCCGCCGTGCTGGCGGCGGTGCTCACCCCGGATCCGTCGCTGCTCGGTGCGTTGCAGGACGCCAGCGCGGGCGCCGGCTACGGCTTCCTCACCGGGTGGATCATCGGCACCGCCAGCCTTGGTGGTCGCGCCTGACCTGGTCCGAGGCGGTCGGGCGGGGGTGGCCGGGACCGGGCCGCCGACGGTGGCGGCCCGGTGGGCGTCGGGTCAGTTCGTCGGTCGGCCCAGCTCGAGCAGGCGGTGTCGGCTGAGGGCACCGACCGGTCGGCCGGCGTCGGTCACCACCAACTGGTCCCGTCCCGAGGTGAGCAGCACGGCCAGCGCGTCGTAGGCGGTGCCGTCAAGTGCCACGGTGGGCAGGTCCGCGGCGGCGTCGCCGGGTACGGGCTCCAATGACTCCCGGTCGAGTGGGGTCACCGCCAGCCGGCGGATGCCCCGGTCGGCTCCGACGAACTCGCGGACGAACGGGGTGGCCGGTGCGCCGAGCAGCGCGGCCGGCGTGTCGTACTGCTCCAGGTGCCCGCCCTCGGAGAGGACCGCGATCCGGTCGCCGAGCCGGACCGCCTCGTCGAGGTCGTGGGTGACAAGGACCGTCGTCTTGCGGACCTCGGCCTGAAGGCGGAGGAACTCCTCCTGCAGGCGGGTCCGGACGATCGGGTCGACGGCCGAGAACGGTTCGTCCATCAGCAGCACCACCGGGTCGGCGGCGAGCGCGCGGGCCACCCCGACCCGTTGCCGCTGGCCACCGGAGAGCTCGTGCGGGTAGCGGCCCCCGAACTGGGCCGGGTCCAGGCCGACCAGGTCGAGCAACTCGTCGACCCGGGCCCGGGTCTGCCGCTTCGGCCACCGGAGCAGGCCCGGCACTGTGGCCACGTTGGCCCGGACCGTCTGGTGTGGAAAAAGGCCGACGTTCTGGATCACATACCCGATGCGGCGGCGCAGCTGCACCGGGTCGACGTCGGTGACGTCCTCGTCGCCGAGCGTGATCCGGCCGGCGGTCGGCTCGATCAGGCGATTGATCATGCGCAGTACCGTCGACTTGCCACAGCCGGACGGGCCGATCAGCACCACCAGTTCGCCGGCCCGGACGTCCAGGCTGAGCTCCCGGACGGCCTCGGTGCCGTTCGGGTAGCGCTTCTTGATGCCCTGTAGGGAGATCGACGCCGCGCGAGGGGATCGGGCCGCGTCGGCAGCCTCCGGGGTAACGTCCACGTATGTCCTTCCGCCTGAGCTACCGGGCCGACCCGGGTAACCCCTGGTTCTCCTGGCAGTACGTGCGGGACAACTCTGACACGATCCTCGCCGCCGTGCGCGAACACGCCTCCCTCACCGGGCGGGCGGTGCTGCTCGCCGTGTTGATCGCGCTGCCGTTGTCCGTGCTGGCGTACTGGTTCCGGCCGCTCGCCGGTCCGATCCTCGCTGTCAGTGGGGTCGTCTACACCATCCCGTCGTTGGCGCTCTTCGCGTTCATCGCGCCCTACCTGGGCACCGGAACCACCACCGTGCTGGTCGGGCTGGTCCTCTACGCGTTGCTGTTGATCGTGCGCAACGTGGTGGCCGGCCTCAACCAGGTGCCCCCGGAGGTCGGCGAGGCCGCCGAGGGGATGGGGTACGGCCGGTGGGGGCGGCTGTTCCGGATCGACCTGCCGTTGGCGCTTCCGGGCATCGTGACCGGCGTGCGACTGGCGACCGTCTCGACGGTGGCGTTGGTCACAGTCGGGGTGCTGGTCGGGCATGGCGGCCTCGGGCAGTTGATCTTCGCGGGCTTCCAGAACAACCTCTACAAGGCGGAGATCATGACCGCCGCGCTGCTCTGCGTGGCGCTCGCGGTAGTGCTCGACCTCCTGCTCGTCCTGGTCGCCCGGTTGGTGACCCCCTGGTCCACCCGGAGCGCACGGTGACCGTCGCGGCGAATCCGATCGGCCAGGCGATCACCTGGATCAACGACCCACTGAACTGGACCAATCCGGGCGGCATGCTGGACCGGCTCGGTGAGCACCTGACGATCTCGGCCCTGGCGGTGGCGCTCGGCTGCCTGGTGGCCTGGCCGCTCGGGCTCTGGCTGGGGCACCTCGGCCGAGGTGGTGGCCTGGTGGTGCTGGTGTCCAACGCCACCCTGGCCATCCCCACCCTGGCGCTGCTCACCATCCTGCCGGTGGCCTTCGCCAGCGGCTTCGGACGGACGCCGGTAGTGGTGGCGCTTGCCGTCTTCGCCGTGCCGCCGCTGCTCGCCAACGCGTACACCGGGGTGCGACAGGTGGACCCGGAGGCCCGCGACGCGGCCCGGGGGATGGGCCTGTCCGGCGGGCAGCTGCTGCGCCGCGTCGAGTTGCCGCTCGCGGTGCCCTACCTGGCCGCCGGCTTTCGGACGGCCGCGGTCCAGGTGATCGCGACCGCCGCCCTGGCCTCGTTCGTCAACGGCGGCGGCCTCGGCCAGATCATCAGGACCGGCTTCGGGATCGGCATCGCGGCCGGTGGCGGGCAGATCGTCGCCGGCGGTGTGCTGGTGGCCGGGCTGGCGCTGCTCGCCGAGGTGGTTCTCGGTGGGGTCGAACGCCTTGTCACTCCCCGTCCGCTGCGGCGCGGACGGCAACGAACGCAGCGGCCCCGGCCCGCGGACGCCACCGGGCGGGCCTGACCCGTCCGGGTGAGCCCTGGGTCGAGCCGACCGCACACATCCGGCCGATCGGTGACGATGAGGTGACGAAGTCCATCCTGAGTTGTCGGTCGGTTGCGGAGCATGTTGGGTGGATATTCGCGGGCGGCCAACAGTCAGGCTCGTCCGTCGGACACGCGGCCGGCCCGGGACGGGCCGCGCCGGGACACGGAAGGCGGGCACATGCGCGCACGTACACGGCTGGCGATCGGCGTAATCGGCGCCGTCGCCGGGGCAGCGCTCCTCACCGGATGCGGTAAGGAAGGCTCGTCCGGCACCGACGCACCGCAGCAGGGCGCCTCCGGCGCCGGATGCGCCCCGGTCGCCGGCCAGCAGCTCATCGCTCTGCAGGACGACAAGAAGCTCCAGAACTCCGACAACGTCATCCCCGCGGTCAACAGCAAGGTCGCCAACCCGCAACTGATCGCCGCACTGGACAAGGTCTCCGCCGCGCTCGACACCCCGAAACTGATCCAGCTCAACAAGGCGGTGAACGACGAGCGTAAGACGCCACGGGTGGCGGCCGAGGAGTTCGCCGCCGCCAACAACCTCACCGACGGCATCGCCAAGGGACCGGGCGGCGACATCACTGTGGGCGCCGGCAACTTCGCCGAGAGCCAGATCCTGGGCGAGCTGTACCGGATCGCGCTCACCGCAGCCGGCTACCAGGTCAAGGTGCAGCAGATCGGCAACCGCGAGCTGTACGAGCCGGCGTTGCAGAAGGGCGAGATCCAGGTCGTCCCGGAGTACGCGGCGACAATGGCCGAGTTCCTCAACACCAAGGACAAGGGCGGCACTCCGCCGCCGATCTCCTCGCCCGACATCAACAGCACTGTCACCGCGCTCAAGGCCCAGGGCGACAAGGTCGGCATCACCTTCGGTGCCCCGGCCGCAGCCCAGGACCAGAACGCCTTCGCCGTCACCCAGGCGTTCGCCGACAAGTACGGCGTGCGGACCCTCTCCGAGTTGGCCGCGAAGTGCTCCGGCAGCGCGACGGTGCTGGGTGGCCCGCCGGAGTGCGAGCAGCGCCCGTTCTGCAAGCCGGGCCTGGAGAAGACGTACGGGCTGTCGGTGGGCAAGTTCTCCTCGCTGGACCAGGGCGGGCCGCTCACCAAGAGCGGTCTGCGGGACGGCTCGATCAGCGTGGGCCTGATCTTCTCCTCGGACGGCGCGTTCGCCACGAACTGAGCCCGTTCTGGGCCTGCTACGGACGCCCCCGCCCCGATCGGGCGGGGGCGTCCGCGCGTCCCGGGACCCCGTTCCCTCCGGCGCAGCTCGTCGGTAGGCTGCACATCCATGCCAGCCCCGGCCACCTCCGACGCCCGGCGTCAACCATCGCTGCTGACCGTGCTCTTCTGGGCGGGCGTCGCGCTCGCCCCGGTGGCGGCGCTGATCCTGCTGGTCGCCGACGGCAACGGCCCGCTGCGCTTCGCCGCGGTGCTCGCCATCGTCGCGGTGGTGCTGATCGGCCTCTCCATCGCACTGCGACCGGACGGCGAGGGTGCGCGAGCCGACGAGCTGCTCGACGAGATCGAGGAGCTGCGCCGGGAGCTGCGTACCGAGATCTCGACCGCCACCCAGCGCGGCAGCCAGGCGCTCGACCAGGCACACCGGGCCCAGGAGGGGATCGCCGCGATCCGCCGCCGGCTGGACGCCAGCGGTGCCGCTCTCGCCGGTACTGCCCCCGTCGCTGCCGCCGCCCCCGTCGCGGAACCGCCGGGCCCCGGCCGGGCACGAGTGCCGAGCGTCGAGCCGCCGGTGGACAACACGCCGGTAGCCCGGAGTCGCGTCCAGGCGCCGGGGGACGCACCGCCGGGCCGGGCCCGAGTGTCCGGCCCGGATGACGCGTCCCGGCGGGGCCGGGCTCCGCACCCGCACGACGACGAACCCGCCTACCCGCGGGAGCCCGCCGAGCCGCGGGCGACCGCGCGAACGTACGGCGCCGCGCGCCCGGCCGACGCCGTGTACGGCTCAGCCCGTCCTCGGGAACACGACCGCCCCGAGCCGGCACACCGGCCGGTCGGCGTCGTCCGGCACACCGAAACCGTGCACGTCACCACCCGGCACACGGTGGTGGACGGCGGGCCGGCCGAGCCGACCGGGCGCTACGAGGGCGAATACCCGGGCCGGTGGACCCCACCGGCGCAGGAGTGGACCCGAGGCGGCGGCGCGGATGAGCGTGCCCGCTCGGCCGGCCGGCCGAGAGGTGAGCCCGCGGAGCGGCCCCGGGCCGGGTACGACGACGACCGACGCCCCGACGACGACCGGTCCCGCCCCGGCGAGCGCGCGTGGGGGCCGCAGCCGCCGACCGCTGGGGAGCCCGAGTGGAGCGGCGGGCGGCAGGCGTCGGGTCGGCGTGCCGACCGGCACGGCGCCGACGGGGCCGAGCCGGGCTGGACGGGCCGCCACGACGAGCCGGAGTGGACCGATCCGCGCGACACGTACGCCCAACCCGACGAGCCTGACCCGGCCGCCAGGTCGCACCACGCGCCGGAGCGGCCACCGTCGGGCTCCTGGGACAGCCCGGACGACAGCGGTTGGTCGGCACAGCGCGCTCCGGCGGGTCCGACCGCTCCCCAGCCCGGGCCGGCCCTGCGGGCCGACGACACGGGCGAGTACTGGTCCCAGCTGCGGGCCGGTGACCGGTGGGCAACTGTCCGCGACGACGAGAACGGCACTGAGCTGCGGGTCGGCGAACGCCGGGCCGAGGTGCGCGCCGACGCCACCGGCACCGAGTACCGGGTGGCCGACCGCTGGGCCGAGGTCCGCCATGAGGAACCCCGCCAGCACGAGCAACCGCACCGCTACGAGGAACCGCGCCGCTACGAGGAACCGCGCCAGCATGACGGGCCGCGCCAGCGCGAGGCGCCGCAGCGCTACGGGGAGCCACGTCGGCAGGCGGAGCGTGAGTCGTACCACCGGGGCGAGCCGGCGGACCTGCCGGCGCTGCCGGCGGGCGGTGTTCCGGTGCCGGACGAGTGGCGCCCACCGCGTCCGCGCGGTCACCAGGCCGAACCCGTGCCGGAGCGGACCGGTCGGCGCCGGGTCGACGAGCGCTACGGCTACCCACCGCAGGACGACGTACCGCGTGCCGGTGGCACCCCGCCCGGCGACCGTTGGCGCTGAGCGGTCAGGCCGTCCGGCTCACTTGTCGATGTCGCCGACCACGAAGAACATCGAACCGAGGATCGCGATCAGATCCGGCACCAGGCAGCCGGGCAGCAGGGTGGCCAGCGCCTGCACGTTCGCGTAGGACGCGGTCCGCAACTTCAACCGCCACGGCGTCTTCTCACCCCGGGACACCAGGTAGTAACCGTTGATGCCGAGCGGGTTCTCGGTCCAGGCGTACGTGTGCCCCTCGGGTGCCTTGAGCACCTTCGGCAGCCGGGTGTTGACCGGGCCGGTCAGCTGGTCCACCCGGTCCAGGCACTGCTCGGCGAGGTCGAGCGATGCGTACACCTGGTCGAGCAGCACCTCGAAGCGGGCATGGCAGTCCCCGGCGGTGCGGGTGACGACCGGCACGTCCAGCTCGTCGTAGGCCAGATAGGGGTCGTCGCGGCGCAGGTCCAGGTCGAGCCCGGAGGCGCGGGCCACCGGCCCGGACGCGCCGAACGCGGCGGCGTCGGCGGCGGTGAGCACACCGACGCCCACGGTGCGGGCCAGGAAGATGTCGTTGCGGCGGATCAGGTGGTCCAGGTCGGGCAGCCGTCGGCGTACCTCGCCGATCGCCGCGCGGGCGCGGCCGGTCCACCCGTACGGCACCTCCTCCTTGAGGCCACCCACCCGGTTGAACATGTAGTGGATCCGGCCGCCGGAGACCTCCTCCATCACCGCCTGGATGGTCTCCCGTTCCCGGAAGGCGTAGAAGATCGGCGTGATCGCCCCGATCTCCAACGGGTACGAGCCGAGGAACATCAGGTGGTTCAGCACCCGGTTCAGCTCCGCCAGGGCCATCCGCAGCCAGGTGGCCCGCTCCGGCACCTCCATGCCCATCAGGCGTTCCACAGCGAGCACCACACCCAGCTCGTTGGAGAACGCCGAGAGCCAGTCGTGCCGGTTGGCCAACACGATGATCTGCCGGTAGTCGCGCACCTCGAACAGCTTCTCCGCGCCCCGGTGCATGTAACCGACGATCGGTTCGCAGGAGACCACCCGCTCACCGTCGAGCACCAGCTTCAGCCGCAGCACACCGTGCGTCGAGGGGTGCTGCGGGCCGATGTTCAGCACCATGTCGGTGCCGAGCTGCTGGTCGCCGGTGCCGGCGACCAGGCCGGCCCCGGTGCCGACGGTCAGTTCACGGAGGTCCCCGGCGTCGGTGGTCATGCCCGTCATCGTGCCACGGCCGGCTCGTGCACGATGCCGACCGGTTGGCGCAGCCACAGGTGCCCGCCGAGCCCGGCCGGGTCGGTCAGCTCGGCCACCGCCGACGCGGCGGCAAGCGCCCGCACGTACCCCGCCGGGTCGGTGCCGGCCAGGCTCAGCGGCGGTCGGCCGCCGTCGGCCCCGAGCGCCCGCAGCGCCTCCCGCTGCGAGACCAGGGAGTACGCACACCGGGCGACCTGTGCACCAGCGGAGGCGACCGAGTCCATGGCCACGTGCGCTGTGACATCACTCGACCCGTCCGGCACCGGAGGCACCTGCCGCCCACCCCGGTAACCGGTCAACGTCCCGTCCACCGGTCGACCCTCTCTCAGGTGCCCGTAGTCGACCGCCACCGCGAGCCCGCGTTCCATCTTTCGGACCGCGCTCGCCCAGGCGTCGTCGCGCGTTCGGCCGATCTCGGCTCGTGGGTGGTCACTGCTGGGGGTTGCCCGGAAACCCGACTCGCTTCCGCTTGTCGCGTCGGTCGAGGTCAGATCAGGGTCCGCGTGGGACGAGCTCGCGGGAGGGGGCCACCAGGTCGTCAGCCAGTCGAGGTCGTCGGGGCTGATTGGCTCACCGACCGTCTCCGCGCCGCTCTCGGGGTCGACGAGCACGTATCGCCAGCCGTCGGCGGTGTGCACCGCCACGTCGAGTGGGACGTTGTCCAACCACTCGCTAGCGATCAACAGTCCGGTGATCCCCTCGGGAATCTCAGCTGTCCAGTTGATCTCTTCGGGCAGGTTCTCGGGGCGCTCGGCGTACTCCACAGCTGTGAAGCGAACCCGTTCCGCAAGCGACTGACGAACGGTGACCGACGACGGCTCCCCGCCCAACGGACGGACGGAGGCCGTGGAAGTCGGGGTTTCCGGGGAGCCCGCCCACGCAGGGATCAAGCCTGACCGCCCGGAGTGGGTGGGCTCCCCGGAAACCCCCACCACGCCCCCGGCGAGCGCCCGCAGCAACTCCCCCCGCCCAGCCCCCACGTCGACCACGTCGAGCCGTGCCGGTTGCCCCAGAGCGGCGTCGACCTGCGTGAGCAGGCGCAGCAGAGCGGTGGCGAAGGCCGGGGACGCGTGCACGCTGGTCCGGAAGTGGGCGGCCGGCCCGCCGCCGGCCACGAAGAAGCCGCCCGGTCCGTAGAGGGCGTGGCCCATCGCGTCCCGCCACCGGATCGACATCGTCCTCCTCAGGGTCGGCATGGGTAGCCGTGCCGACCCTACGGTCCCCGCCGGGCGGCTTCCTGCCTCAGGCCCGGAAGTAGTGCCCGTCGTCCAGGTCGGCGATCAGGCCGGGGTGGGTGGGGGTCCAGCCCAGCAGTTCACGGGTGATGGCGGACGAGGTGGGGTTGTCCAGTTGGGCGAACTGCCCGAGAAAGCCGAAGTAGTCGTTCGCCTCGGCGGGGCTGATGCTACGGACCGGGAGGTCGAGGTTGCGGCCGACGGCAGTGGCGATCTCCCGGAAGGGGACTCCTTCGTCGGCGGCTCCGTGCAGGCGCGCACCGGCCGGGGCCTGCTCCAGGGCGAGCCGGTAGAGCTGGGCCGCGTCGAGCGTGTGCACGGCCGGCCACCGGTTGGCGCCCTCACCGACGTACGCGGCGTAGCCGTTGCGCCGGGCCGCCGCGATGATGACGGTGATGAAGCCGTTGTGGTCGAGTGAGCTGTGCACTGTGGGCGCGAGCCGGACGACGGAGCCGCGCACCCCGCGCGAGCCGAGGCCGGCCACGAAGTTCTCCGCGTCGATCCGGTAGCCGCCGCCGTCGAAGATGTCGCGTTCGGTGCCGGGACGGCCGACGACGCCGCCCATCACGAGCATGGCGGTGCCACCCGTGCCGACCAGGGGCTTGCCGGAGCCGGCCAGACCGTCGGCGAGCGCGGCGAGGGCGTCCAGGTCGGCCGAGGCGGCGCCGGCCAGGTCGCCGCTGACCATGAGGTCGTGCCGGAACGCCAGGTGGATCACCCCGTCGGCGGCGGCCGCCTCTTCCCGGAGCACGTCGAGGTCGGTCAGCTCGCCGCGGTGTGCCTGAGCGCCGAGCTTCTCGATCGCGGCGGCGGAGGTGTCGGAGCGGGCCAGGCCGACGACGTCGTGTCCGGCGGCGAGCAGTGCCGGCACGACCGCGGAGCCTAGGTGGCCGGAGGCACCTGTGACGAATACGCGCATTGTGTTCCTTCCGAGGAAGTGATGTCATCCTGCGACATGACCGTAGCTCGCCATGTCGCAAGATGACATGGACCGGCCGGAAATAATGTCGCCGTGTGACATCGGATACCATCGGCGGATGGCCCGCTGGCAACCGGACGCACGCGGCCGCCTGACGGCGGCCGCCTTCGAGCTGTTCCAGGAGCGCGGCTTCGAACAGACAACCGTCGCCGACGTCGCCGCCCGGGCCGGCCTCGACAAGCGCACCTTCTACCGGCTCTTCGGCGACAAGCGGGAGGTGCTCTTCAGCGGCAGCGAACAGCTGGAGGAGATCCTGGTCAAGGTGGTGACCGAGACGGGCGGGGCCCCCTTCGAGGCGGTCGTGGCCGGCTTCCGTCAGGTGGCTGTGGACGTCTTCGCCGACCGCCTCGAATTCGTCCGGATGCGCCAATCCATCATCGAGAGCAGCCCCGAGCTGCAGGAGCGCGAGCTACGCAAGACGGGCTCGCTGGTGGCCGCGGTCACCGCCGCCCTGCGGGCCAAGGGCCTCGGCGCGAGCGCTGCCACGCTGGCCACCGAGTCCGGCGCCACGGTCTTCCGGGTCGCGTACGCGCGCTGGCTAGCACCCGACAGCGACGCCTCACTCGCCGACCTGATCACCGAGGTGGCCGCCGAACTCCGCGCGATCACGTCGGCCCCGGGGTCCACGCCCTGACCGTGGTAAGCGCCGCACCCCTCCGTCGGTGGTGAACGTTTTCACACATGCTTGTCCTGGTTCGACGGGCCGGGCGCATACTTGCGATCGACCGGTACCCCTTCTCGAGGACTGGATCGTTGTCATGAGCGCACCGCTGCGCCCGCGTCCGGCCGACCAACCCCGGTCCGCCGCGCCCGGCCTCCCCGCCACCTCCCGCCCGCTCACCGTCGGCGTCCTCGGCGCCGGTCGGGTCGGTGCCGTCCTGGGCGCCGCACTCGTCGCCGCCGGGCACCGCGTGGTCGCCGTCACCGGCGACTCCGGGGCCAGCCGGGCCCGCCTCGCCCTCCTGCTGCCCGAGGTGCCCCGCCGCCCGGCCACCGCCGTCGCCCAGGCCGCCGCGGACCTGTTGCTGATCGCTGTGCCGGACGACGCGTTGGCCGGTGTGGTGGCCGACCTCGCCGACCGGCAGGCACTTCGCCCCGGCCAAGTGGTCGCCCACACCTCCGGCGCGCACGGCCTGAGCGTGCTGACGCCGGCCGCCGCCGTCGGTGCCCGCCCGCTCGCCCTGCACCCCGCGATGACCTTCACCGGTACGCCGGACGACCTGCCCCGGTTGGCAGGTATCTCGTACGGGGTGACCGCCCCGGCGGAGCTACGTGCGCTGGCCGCCCGGCTGGTCACCGACCTGGGTGGTGTGCCCGAGTGGGTGGACGAGTCGGCGCGTCCGCTGTACCACGCCGCGCTGGCCCACGGCGCGAACCACCTGGTGACCCTGGTGAACGAGGCGACCGACCGGCTACGTGACGCCGGGGTGACCCGGCCGGAGAAGGTGCTCGCCCCACTGCTGCGGGCCGCCCTGGAAAATGCGCTGCGGCTCGGTGACGACGCGTTGACCGGCCCGGTCTCCCGGGGTGACGCGGGCACCGTCCAGCGGCACCTGGCCCGGCTGGCCGACACCGCACCGGAATCCGTCCCCGCCTATCTCGCGTTGGCACGGCGTACCGCCGACCGGGCGATCGCCGCCGGTCGGCTGCGGCCGGTGGACGCGCAGTCGTTGCTCGGCGTACTCGCCGACACCGCCCGGGAGGTGGCCGCATGACACAACTCGTACACTCGCGCGCCGAGCTGGCCGAGGCCCGGGCCGGGCTGAAGGGCACCGTCGGGGTGGTGATGACGATGGGCGCCCTGCACTCCGGGCACGAGACGTTGCTGCGCGCGGCCCGGGAACAGGCCGACCACGTGCTGGTGACCATCTTCGTGAACCCGTTGCAGTTCGGGCCGAACGAGGACTTCGACCGCTACCCGCGCACCCTCGACGCCGACCTGGAGGTGTGCCGGCGGGCGGGCGCGGATCTCGTCTTCGCCCCGTCGGTGGCGGACATGTATCCGGACGGCCAGCCCCGGGTACGCCTCGACCCGGGCCCGCTCGGCGCGGAGTTGGAGGGCGCGAGCCGCCCCGGCTTCTTCCACGGGGTGCTCACCGTGGTGCTGAAGTTGCTCCAGCTCACCCGGCCGGACCTGACGTTCTTCGGCGAGAAGGACTACCAGCAGCTCACCCTGGTCCGGCGGATGACCCGGGACCTGGACGTCCCGGTCGACGTGATCGGCGTGCCGACCGTCCGGGAGCCGGACGGATTGGCGCTGTCCAGTCGCAACCGCTACCTGAGCGAGTCGGAGCGGGCCGCGGCGCTGAGTCTGTCCGCCGCGTTGCGGGCCGGCGCGCGGGCCGCCGCGGACGGTCTGGACGCGGGCGCGGTGCTGACCGCCGCGCACGCCGCTTTCGGTGCCGGTACGCCGGGCGCCCGCCTCGACTACCTGGTGCTCACCGACCCCGAGTTGGAACCGGGGCCGGTCACCGGGCCGGCGCGGCTGGTGATCGCCGCGTGGGTGGGCGCCACCCGCTTGATCGACAACGCGGCGATCCACCTCGCTCCCGCCCCGGACCGGGTCGCACCACCCGCCACCTCTTTGTGAAAGGCCACCCCGATGCTGCGGACCATGCTCAAGTCGAAGATCCACCGGGCCACGGTGACCCAGGCCGACCTGCACTACGTCGGTTCGGTGACGGTGGACGAGGACCTGCTCGACGCCGCCGACCTGCTCCCCGGCGAGCAGGTGGCGATCGTGGACATCACCAACGGTGCACGACTGGAGACGTACGTGATTCCCGGCGTACGGGGCAGCGGCGTGATCGGCATCAACGGTGCCGCCGCGCACCTGGTGCACCCCGGTGACCTGGTGATCCTGATCTCGTACGCGCAGATGGACAACGCCGAGGCCCGGTCGTACCAGCCGCGGGTGGTGCACGTGGACGCCGACAACCGGGTGATCGAGTTGGGCGCCGACCCGGCATCGGTGGCACCCGGCATGGTCGGTGACCCGGTGCCCAGCCCGCTGGCCATGTCCGGAGTCTGATCCCGCACGACGTGCTTCCGGTCTGTTACCGGAAGGTCATTCCCGGTTACCCTTGGCGCGCTGGCGGAAGCCGGTAGGTGGCTGGGGGAGGCCGCTATGCGCAGTGCCAGGACTACCGTGTTCGCCGCTGTCGTGACGGCGGTGCTGCTGGTGGGCTGCGCCGGGTCGGGCGGCCTGGACGGTGACCTGACCGACGACTGGGCGGCGCTGCCGCAGCCGACGGCGTTCACGCCGGCCGCCGGGGTCTGTCAGGCCGCCGACTTCACCGATGTGGTCACCCTTGCCGCCTACGAGCCGGTGGACTGCGCCGGCCCACACCGGCTGGAAACCGTGCATGTGGGGACGTTCCCGGCCGAGCGGCCGAGCGCGCCGGCGGGCGGCTCGGCGGAGTTGCGGGGCGCGTTCACCGAGTGCGACACCCGGGCGACCGGGTACGTGGGCGACGACTGGCGCGCCGGCCGGCTACGACTGTCGGTGGCGTTGCCCTCCGGGCCGGGCTGGGCGGCCGGTTCCCGGTGGTTCCGGTGTGACCTCACCGAGCTGACCACTGTCGAGGCCGCCGCCACAGTGGTGGTCCGCTCGGGCAGCCTGCGGGACGCGTTGAAGGGTGCGACCGGGCTGCGGCTCGGTTGCCAGCAGACCCGCACCGCGGCCGGCGCGGGCGTGCAGACACTGGTTCCGGTGCCGTGCGCCACACGGCACGACGCCGAGTTCGTCGGGGTGTGGCGCGCGCCGGAGATGGCGTACCCGACCCGGGACGCCGACTGGGCCCCGCTCTACACCGGCTGCCGCAGCGCCCTCGGCCGCTATGTGGGGGTGCCGGACGACGTCCACCTGCGCTTTCGCAGTGGGTTGGTGGTCCGCCCGCCGGGTGCGGGGCGGTGGCGGGTCGGTGATCGGGGGGTCCGCTGCTATCTGTGGCTGAGCGACCGTACGGTGACCGCCTCGCTGAAGGGCACCGGCCCGGCCGGTCTGCCGGTCCGGACGAAGTGACAACGGGCTGACGGCCGGCGCGGCGCCGGACGGGGTAGCCCAAAACACTCGTCCCGCCCCCGCCGCCCCGAGCGAGGACGGTTCGGGTTGACTGGGGGGATGGACCTTCCGACCGTCGACCTGCCGGCCCTGCCCGCGTTGCTGGCCGCGCCCGCGCCCGGCTGGGTGGAGACCACCGACGTGATCGTTGTGGGTTCCGGGGTGGCCGGGTTGACCGCGGCGCTGCACCTGCGGGAGGCAGGCCTGCACGTCACGGTGGTAACCAAGGTCAACATCGATGACGGCTCGACGCGGTGGGCGCAGGGCGGCATCGCCGCCGTGCTCGACCCGACGGACACCCCGGCGGCCCATGCCCGGGACACCGAGATCGCGGGGGTCGGGCTCTGCGACCCGGCGGCGGTCCGGGTGCTTGTCGAGGAGGGCCCGACCCGGCTGCGGGAGCTGATGCGCATCGGCGCCGAGTTCGATCGCCATCCGGACGGCTCGTTGATGCTGACCCGGGAGGGTGGGCACCGGGCGGACCGGATCGTGCACGCCGGTGGTGACGCCACCGGCGCGGAGGTGCAGCGGGCCCTGCACGCGGCGGTGCAGCGCGACCCGTGGATCCGGCTTGTCGAACACGCCCTGGTGTTGGACCTGCTGCGCGCGCCGGGCGACGGCCCGGACGGGCTCGGCCCGGCCTGCGGGATCACCCTGCACGTGCTCGGCGAGGGCAGCGAGGACGGCGTCGGCGCACTGCTGGCCCGGGCGGTGGTGCTTGCCACCGGCGGGATGGGGCAGATCTTCGCGGCCACCACCAACCCGGCGGTCTCGACCGGCGACGGGGTGGCGCTGGCGATGCGGGCCGGCGCGGCGGTGACCGACGTGGAGTTCGTCCAGTTCCACCCGACCGCGCTGATCACCCCGCCCGGCGCGGGAGTGCCGGGCGCCGGGCACGCGCAGCAGCCGCTGGTCTCCGAGGCGCTGCGCGGGGAGGGCGCGTACCTGGTGGACGCCGACGGCAAGCGGTTCATGGTGGGCCAGCACGAGTTGGCCGAGTTGGCACCTCGGGACGTGGTGGCCAAGGGCATCCACCGGGTGTTGCTGGCCACCGGCGCGGACCACGTCTTCCTCGACGCGCGGCACCTGGGCGGGGACTTCCTGGCCGGTCGGTTCCCCACCATCGTGGCGTCCTGCCTGGCGATCGGTGTGGACCCGGCGAACGAGCTGATCCCGGTGGCGCCGGCCGCCCACTACGCCTCCGGTGGGGTCCGCACCGATCTGCGCGGTCGCACCTCGATTCCCGGCCTGTACGCCTGCGGCGAGGTGGCCTGTACGGGGGTGCACGGCGCGAACCGGCTGGCCAGCAACTCGCTGCTTGAAGGGCTGGTCTTCTCCCGGCGGATCGCCGAGGACATCGCCGTCGGGCTGCCCGAGCAGATCCAGCCGGCGGACACCGGGGCCTGGCGCGGGGGCGCGGGCTGGGTGCTGCCCGCCGAGGCGACGCCGACCCTGCAACGGGCGATGACCCGGGGAGCCGGGGTGCTCCGGTCGGCGGCGACGCTCGCCGGGACGGCCGGCACGCTGCGGGAGTTGGGCGCTGCCCGGGGGCGGCCCCGCACGTCCGACTGGGAGGCGACGAATCTGCTCACCGTGGCGTCGACGCTTGTCGCCGCCGCGTACGCGCGTGGCGAGACCCGGGGCTGCCACTGGCGGGAGGACTTCCCGACGGCCGACGAGCGGTGGCTGGGCCACCTCGTCGGGTCGATCGGGGCGGCGGGCCGGGTGGACCAACAGTGGGAGGGAAACTCATGACCGGGTCGACAGAGGTGGCGTTGCGGGCGGCCGGGTTGGACCCGACGCAGGTGCGGCAGGTGATCGAAACCGCGCTGGTCGAGGATCTGGGGCCCGATTTCCTGGACGTCACGAGTGTGGCCACCATCCCGGCGGAGCAGACCGACACCGCCGACCTGGTGGCCCGCGCGGATGGTGTGCTGGCCGGGTTGGCCGTGGCCGCGGCCGTGTTCGAGTTGGTGGGCGAGGTGACCGGCTTCGGTCGTACCGTCGAGGTGTCGGTGGTGGCCCGCGACGGTGCGCGGGTGGCCCGCGGCGACGTGCTGGCGACGGTGACCGGCCCGACCCGGCTGTTGTTGACGGCCGAGCGGACGGCGCTGAACCTGCTCTGCCGGATGTCCGGGGTGGCCACCCACACCCGGGCCTGGGCGGACGCGCTGGCCGGCACGAAGGCGATGGTGCTTGACACCCGGAAGACGACGCCGGGCCTGCGGGCGCTTGAGAAGTACGCGGTGCGGGCCGGCGGGGGCACCAACAAGCGGATGGGCCTTTACGACGTGGCCATGATCAAGGACAACCACAAGCTCGCGGCCGGCGGCATCACTGCGGCGTACCGGCGGGTCCGGGCGGCGTTCCCGGAGGTGCCGGTGCAGGTCGAGGTGACCACCGTCGACGAGGCGGTCGAGGCGGTGGAGGCCGGTGCGGACTTCCTGCTCTGCGACAACATGACGCCGGAGGTGTTGGCCGAGGCGGTGGCCGCCGTGGGTGACCGGGCCGAGTTGGAGGCCACCGGGGGCCTGACCCTGGAGGTGGCGGGCCGGTATGCGGCCACCGGCGTCGACTTCCTCTCGGTGGGGGCGTTGACGCACTCGTCGCCGATCCTGGACATCGCGCTCGACCTGCGGACCGGGTAGCGGACTGAGGTCGGCGGCTCAGACGGTGGTCAGCGAGCTGGCGGCCAGGTTGAAGATCACCCGGTTCTCGGTGTCCTGCCGGCCGTCCAGGCCGTACTTGGCACGGAACAGCTCCAACACCCGGTTGTAGATCTCCGGCGGCAGCTCGTCGGCCTCACCGATGGCGAAGATCTCGCCGGCCGCCTCGGGCCGGTCCAGCACGACGCTGAGCCCGGCCAGGCCGTGCCGGGCGACGTTGCGCACCAGGTCGGTCCCGGCGATGTACCAGTCGCCGTCGGAGCGTACGTAGAGGGCGTCGCAGGTTTCCAGGTCCCGACCGGCCTGCCGCAGGCAGAGTCGCAGCGTGAGGCAGGCCGCCAGGTCCTCGAGCGGAGCGGTGTCCCACAGCTCGGCGAACCGGTCGTCGACGAACTCGCCGAGCGGGGTCGAGACGAACGCCTCGATCTGCTGGGTGTCGAAGGTGCTGCCCTGCACCGGGAAGAACGAGATGAACGCCTTTCCGTCCCAGCGGTACATCTGCACCGAGGGGGCGGCGCTGTAGACCCGGACCTGGAGCCGGGCGCGGGCCGACTCGGGCAGCTCCTCGCTGAGCCGGGCGAGGTGCCACAGGTTGTTGAGGATGGCGACCGAGGCGTCCCGCCGGCGCAGCTCCTCGCCGCGCAGGCGGACCGCCGGCGAGTCCGGGTCGAGCAGCAACACCTTGACGACGGCGCCGTTGGCGAGCGCGGAGCGTAAGGCGGTCACGAACCGGGCCGCGTACGGACCTTCCAGCATGCTGGTCCAGGTCTCCAGGATGGCCACGATCTCCCGGGACTGGGCGACCCGTTCGATGAGCGCGTCCCGGTCCAGGCGGGGATGCTCGATGATGCTCACCGTCTGGAGTTCACGGAAGAGCGGGTTGAGCACCACGTACGTCAGCAGCGTCATGATCAGAGCTGCGCCGATGTTGAGGTAGAGGTCGCCGACGAAGCTGTCGCTCGCCCGCACTGACGCCCGCCAGGCCTGCACGATCATCCAGATAGCGCCGCCGGCCAACGCGACGAGCACCAACACGTGTCGTCGACGCCGACGCAGGGTGTTGCGGCCCCGCACCCACCACGTCCCCGACATGTCAGCTCCCCGTCCGGCCGCGCCGTGGATCGACCCATGCTCATGTCGCGATACAACAAGGATACGGTCCGTCGCCCGGTCCGCACCCGCCCGTACGGTCGTTGTCTAGGCTGCGTGCGTGCTGCTCTGCATCGACATCGGAAACACGAACACCGTGCTGGCGACCTTCGACGGCGACAAGCTCGTGCACTCCTGGCGGATCAAGACCGATGCCCGCTCGACGGCGGACGAGTTGGGCCTGATGTTCCGGGGGCTGCTCGCCGGGGACAACGTCGAGATCACCGGCGTGGCCGCCTGTTCGACGGTGCCGGCCGCGTTGCGCTCGCTGCGCACCATGCTCGGCCGCTACTACGCCGACCTGCCGAGCGTGATCGTCGAGCCGGGCGTGCGGACCGGGGTGCAGTTGGCGATCGACAATCCGAAGGAGGTGGGCGCGGACCGGGTGGTGAACACGCTCGCCGCGTACTCCCTCTACGGCGGGCCGTCGATCGTCGTGGACTTCGGCACCACCACCAACTTCGACGTGATCAGCGGCCGGGGCGAGTTCCTCGGCGGGGCGTTCGCCCCGGGCATCGAGATCTCCTTCGACGCACTTGCCGCCCGCGCGGCCCAGCTCCGCAAGGTCGAGGCCACCAAACCCCGTTCGGTGATCGGCAAGAACACCGTGGAGTGTCTCCAGGCCGGCCTCTACTTCGGGTTCGCCGGGCAGGTGGACCGCATCGTCGAGCGGATGACCGAGGAGCTGGGGGAGGTGAAGGCGGTGATCGCCACCGGCGGTCTGGCCTCCCTGGTGATCAACGAATGTCGCACAATCACCCACCACGAGCCGATGATCACGCTGATCGGCCTGCGGATGGTCTACGACCGCAACCTGTGAACCCCGGCCGAAGGGGGACCGCCGCCGGCCGGGGCCTCAGCGTCGCCGGGCCCGCAGCACGATCGTCCGGTACGGCAGGTCGACGGTTTCCCGCCCGGCCAGCTCGGGGTGGTTCGCGAAGAGGTCGCGCAGTTCCCGGTCGATGCGGTCCCGCCGCTCGGGTGAGGCGGTGAGCCAGTACGAACGGGTGTGCAGCATCGCGATCACCTCGTCGGGCGTGAGCGTCGTGTGGTGCGTGAACTCGCCAAGCTCGACAGGTGTGAACGCGGAGCCGAAGTCCTCGTACCGTCCGACGACGTCGTCGGCGTTGTAACCGAGGTGGGCGATTCGACCCAGCTCGGCCACCCAGGTGACCCGTTCGTCCCGTACGTTCCAGATCGGGGCGAACGTCCCGCCGGGCCGCAGCACCCGGGCGATCTCGGCGTGCGCCAGCTCCCGGTCGAACCAGTGGTACGCCTGCCCCACCACCACCGCGTCCGCGACCCCGTCCGGTAGCGGTACCGACTCGGCGCCGCCGGCCAGCGCGGTGCTACCCGGGGTGGCGGCGTCCAGTTGGGCACGCATCTGGGGGTCCGGCTCCACCGGGGTCACCTGGTGGCCGAGCGCGAGCACGCCCCGGGTGAGGATGCCGGTGCCCGCACCCAGGTCGACGACCCGGGTGGAAGCGCCCAGCCCGTCGAGCGCCCACCGGATGGCCGGTACCGGATAGCGGGGCCGAAACCTGTCGTAGTCGGCGGCGGCGGCGCCGAACGAGAGCGCCTGAGTGTGATCCACCATGGCGGGCAGGTTATCCGATAACGACCCCCTGGCCGCTTGAGTACGCTCGGGCCTGTCCCCCTGAATCTTCGTGACGAGGAAGCGTGCCGTGAGCGAGCAGAACGCCGTGCCAGTGGACCCCGCCGACGACCTTCCCGAGCAGATGAAGGTCCGCCGGGAGAAGCGGGACCGGATGCTCGCCGAGGGGGTCGAGCCCTATCCGGTCGGCTTCTCCCGGACCACCACCCTGGCGGAGGTCCGGGCCCGCTACGCCGAACTCCCGACCGACACCGCGACCGGCGACCAGGTCGCGGTCACCGGTCGGGTGATCTTCGTGCGTAACACCGGGAAGCTCTGCTTCGCCACGCTGCGTGACGGCGACGGCACCGAGTTGCAGGCGATGCTCTCACTGGACCGGGTCGGGCCGGAGCGGATGGAGGCGTGGAAGCGCCTGGTCGACCTCGGCGACCACGTCGGCGTCACCGGAGAGGTGATCACCAGCCGTCGGGGGGAGTTGTCGGTGCTGGCGGAGCAGTGGCAGATGACCGCAAAGGCGCTCCGACCATTGCCGGTGGCGCACAAGCCGCTCTCCGAGGAGGCCCGCGTCCGGCAGCGTTACGTCGACCTGATCGTCCGGCCGCAGGCGCGGGAGATGGTCCGGACCCGAGCCGCCGCGGTGCGCAGTATGCGCGATTCACTGCACGGGCAGGGCTTCATCGAGGTGGAAACGCCGATGTTGCAACTGTTGCATGGCGGTGCGACGGCCCGACCGTTCGTGACCCACAGCAATGCGTTGAACACCGATCTGTATCTGCGAATCGCGCCGGAACTGTTTCTCAAGCGCGCCGTGGTTGGTGGCGTCGACCGCGTCTTCGAGATCAACCGCAACTTCCGTAATGAGGGTGTCGACTCTTCGCACTCGCCGGAGTTCGCGATGCTGGAGGCGTACCAGGCGTACGGCGACTACGACACGATGGCAGCGCTGACCCGTAATCTCGTGCAGCAGGCGGCGATCGCGGTCAGCGGTTCGATGGTGGTGACCCACGCCGACGGGCGGGAGTTCGACCTGGGTGGCGAGTGGCGTTCGGTGACACTCTTCGGCGTGCTTTCCGAAGCGCTCGGCGAGGAGGTCACGGTCCGCACCGACCGGACCCGCCTGGTGGAGTACGCGGACAAGGTGGGATTGGCGGTCGACCCGAAGTGGGGGCCGGGCAAGCTGGCCGAGGAACTGTTCGAGGAACTGGTCGTCCCGGGCTTGGTGGCGCCCACCTTCGTGCGGGACTACCCGGAGGAGACCAGCCCGCTGACCCGGGCCCACCGCAGTGTGCCGGGGTTGGCCGAGAAGTGGGACCTCTACGTGCTCGGCTTCGAGCTGGGCACCGCGTACTCCGAGCTTGTCGACCCGGTAGTGCAGCGGGAGCGGCTGGTGGCCCAGGCGCAGCTGGCGGCCCGTGGCGACGACGAGGCGATGCGTCTCGACGAGGACTTTCTCCGGGCGATGGAGTACGGAATGCCGCCGGCTGGCGGTATGGGAATGGGAATCGATCGGCTCTTGATGGCCCTGACCGGCCTCGGAATTCGGGAAACGATCCTCTTCCCGTTGGTGCGCTCGGAGTAGGTTCGCCCGGCTCAGGCCATGCCGTAAGGGCATCCTATTGACGAGGCAAGCAGTGCGGGGGTTATTGTGCTCTCGTTAGCAGGAGTGCCCTGCTCGAAAGGAATGTGGGACGTGGCCAAGCAGATCATTCACAAGCTGGTCGATGACCTGGACGGCGGGGACGCGGACGAGACCGTCAAGTTCGCCCTCGACGGCGTTCAGTACGAGATCGACCTGTCGAGTGCCAACGCCGCTAAATTGCGGGACGCTTTTGCCTCGTACGTGGGTGCCGGCACCAAGGTCGGCCGGGGCGGCGTGGTGATCGGTGGGCGGGCTGCTCGTGGTCGGGGCGGCGCGACCGCCGATCGGGAACAGAACAAGGCGATCCGGGAGTGGGCCAAGAAGGCCGGCAAGGACATCTCGGACCGGGGTCGTATCCCGCAGGAGATCGTTGACGAGTACCACGCGAAGCGCTGATCCATCAGCGGTTGGTGCCAGTCGCCACCGCGGGCGACACCGACGCCGGGCCGGAGTAGCTCTCCGGGCCGGCGTCGCCGTATCCGAAGTCCGGGTGGCCGTGTCCGAAGTCCGGCTGGTCGTGTCCGGGGTCCGGGTGGTCGCTGCGGGGGGGTGGGGAAGCATCTCGTGCCCGCCGGCGTTGTCCACAACCAGTGGAGCAACTATCCACAGCCTGTGGACAACAGTCCCCGGGGGTGGTGCGCGGCGATCGTGGTGACCCCTAGCTACCCCTCCGAGGGCTCCGGGAGCGCTTCCGAGGCCCGGATCGGGTACCTGTCGCACCAGTCGGATTTCGCTTTGCGCGTAGCGACAGGACTACCGGAACACCTCCTGAGCGCGGACGGTTGTCCAAAACGACGTGGAACCGACCCAGACCGGAGACACACGACCTCAGCTGAGTCGGTAAGCGACGATAGAGTAAGGAGGCACGGACGCCCGTCCCGGACGTTCGTGCACCGGCCCCGCCAAGATCTTGACCATCAAGGCGCACGGCACGTGAGGAGCACGAGGGCATGTTCGAGCGGTTCACCGACCGAGCGCGACGGGTTGTCGTCCTGGCCCAAGAAGAGGCCCGGATGCTCAACCACAACTACATCGGTACGGAACACATCCTGCTGGGCCTGATCCACGAAGGTGAAGGCGTCGCGGCGAAGGCCCTGGAGAGCCTCGGCATCTCCCTGGAGGGCGTCCGCCAGCAGGTCGAGGAGATCATCGGCCAGGGTCAGCAGGCGCCGAGCGGGCACATCCCGTTCACGCCGCGGGCCAAGAAGGTGCTGGAGCTGTCGCTGCGCGAGGCGCTGCAGCTCGGCCACAACTACATCGGCACCGAGCACATCCTGCTCGGGCTGATCCGTGAGGGCGAGGGTGTCGCCGCCCAGGTGCTGGTGAAGCTCGGCGCCGACCTCAACCGGGTCCGCCAGCAGGTGATCCAGCTCCTCTCCGGCTACCAGGGCAAGGAGCCCGCCGCTGCGGGCGCCGCGCCGGGTGAGGCCGCGCCGTCGACCAGCCTCGTGCTGGACCAGTTCGGCCGCAACCTGACCCAGGCCGCCCGCGAGGGCAAGCTCGACCCGGTCATCGGGCGCGAGAAGGAAATCGAGCGGGTCATGCAGGTGCTCTCCCGCCGCACCAAGAACAACCCGGTCCTGATCGGTGAGCCCGGCGTCGGTAAGACGGCCGTGGTGGAGGGGCTTTCCCAGAAGATCATCAAGGGCGAGGTGCCCGAGACTCTGAAGGACAAGCAGCTCTACACGCTCGACCTGGGCGCGCTCGTCGCCGGTTCCCGCTACCGCGGTGACTTCGAGGAGCGCCTCAAGAAGGTCCTCAAGGAGATCCGCACCCGCGGCGACATCATCCTGTTCATCGACGAGATCCACACCCTGGTGGGTGCGGGTGCCGCCGAGGGCGCGATCGACGCCGCGAGCATCCTCAAGCCGATGCTGGCCCGTGGTGAGCTGCAGACCATCGGTGCCACCACGCTCGACGAATACCGCAAGCACCTGGAGAAGGACGCCGCTCTCGAGCGCCGCTTCCAGCCGATCCAGGTGGGTGAGCCGTCGCTGGCGCACACCATCGAGATCCTCAAGGGCCTGCGCGACCGCTACGAGGCGCACCACCGCGTCAGCATCACCGACGCAGCCCTCGTGGCCGCCGCGACGCTTGCCGACCGGTACATCTCCGACCGCTTCCTGCCGGACAAGGCGATCGACCTGATCGACGAGGCCGGCGCCCGGATGCGGATCCGCCGGATGACCGCGCCGCCAGACCTGCGTGACTTCGACGAGCGCATCGCCCAGGTGCGTCGCGACAAGGAGTCCGCGATCGACGCGCAGGACTTCGAGCGGGCCGCCCAGCTGCGCGACAAGGAGAAGCAGCTGCTCGGCCAGAAGGCCCAGCGGGAGAAGGAGTGGAAGGCCGGTGACCTGGACGTCGTCAGCGAGGTCGACGACGAGCAGATCGCCGAGGTGCTCGGCAACTGGACCGGCATCCCGGTCTACAAGCTGACCGAGGAGGAGACCTCACGCCTGCTGCGCATGGAGGACGAGCTGCACAAGCGCGTCATCGGCCAGGAGGACGCGGTCAAGGCGGTCTCGAAGGCGATCCGGCGTACCCGGGCCGGCCTGAAGGACCCGAAGCGCCCGTCGGGCTCGTTCATCTTCGCCGGCCCGTCCGGTGTCGGTAAGACCGAGCTGTCCAAGGCGCTCGCCGAGTTCCTCTTCGGCAGCGAGGATGCCCTCATCCAGCTGGACATGTCCGAGTTCCACGACCGGTACACGGTGTCCCGCCTCGTGGGTGCCCCTCCCGGCTACGTCGGTTACGACGAGGGCGGGCAGCTGACCGAGAAGGTGCGGCGTCGGCCGTTCTCGGTGGTCCTCTTCGACGAGATCGAAAAGGCCCACCCGGACGTGTTCAACACGCTGCTCCAGATCCTCGAGGACGGTCGGCTCACCGACGGCCAGGGTCGGATCGTGGACTTCAAGAACACGGTCATCATCCTGACCACCAACCTGGGCACCCGTGACGTCGCCAAGGCGGTGTCGCTGGGCTTCCAGCAGTCGGAGGACTCCGAGTCCAACTACGACCGGATGAAGCAGAAGGTCAACGACGAGCTCAAGCAGCACTTCCGGCCTGAGTTCCTCAACCGGATCGACGACACCATCGTCTTCCACCAGCTGCGTCAGACCGAGATCCTCTCGATCGTGGACATCATGATCCAGCGGATCGAGGGCCAGCTGCGCAACAAGGACATGGGCCTGGAGCTGACCGACAACGCCAAGAAGTACCTGGCCGCGAAGGGCTTCGACCCGGTGCTCGGTGCCCGTCCGCTTCGTCGCACGATCCAGCGCGACATCGAGGACAACCTCTCCGAGCGGATCCTGTTCAACGAGCTGACCCCGGGTCAGATCGTGGTGGTGGACTGCGAGGGCGACCCGAACGACATCGACAAGTCCAAGCTCGTCTTCCGGGGCGCGGAGAAGCCTGTCGAAGTTCCGGACGCCGTGCCGGCCGACCTCGGTGGCACCGCCGCTGGCACCGCCGCAGCGGCCACGGACGAGTAGCAGGCTCGCGCGTGGCGGTCGGCGTCAACGCCTCCACCCGCCCGTCACTCCAGGTGACAGTGGCAGCCAGGTCGGTGCTGCGCAGCCCGGGGGCGGTGACCGTCCAGGTGGCGCCGACCGGTGCGCCGACGACGACGGCGGCGGACCGGCCGATCGCCTGTTTACGCCACGGCACGTCGGCGGTGGGGAAGAAGTTGACGCCCTCGACCGTCAACCGCCCCCCGGCCACCGACAGACGGGTGGTGAAGTCGGCGTAGTCGCGTTGCGCCTGTGGCGTCCAGCCCACCTCGGCGGTGGCGATGAGGCGCGGGAAGCTGTAGTACTGCGCCTGGCCGACACGGCGGATGAACTCGCCCCACAGGGCCGACTCGACCCCGAGCACGCTGGTCTCGGCGATGTTCGGGATGAAGGTGCCCGGGTCCCAGTTGTAGTGCCGGTCCAGCCCGCACGGTCCGCCGCACGCCCAGGAGCCGCCGAGTGGTTGGCGGGAATCCTGCTTCTGCGGCACGTACGTGTGGGCGGCGGGGGAGAGGACGACACGTGCGCCGCGGCCGTTCACCGCGTTGCTCACCGCCGTGCGGTCACCGTTCCAGTACTGCACCACTGCGTTGTTCCGGGGCAGCGCGGTGCCGGCGTACTCGTTCCAGCCGACGACAGTCTTGCCGAGCGACGCGACGGTCGCGGTGAAGGCGTCGACCATCGTTGTGTAGTTCGCGTGGCTTGTCACGTGCGCCTCGTCGCCGCCGATGTGCAGGTAGGGCCCGGGCGTCATGGCGGCGATCTGGGTCAGGACCCGGGTGACGAACTCGTACGTCGTCGCGCTGGCCGAGTCGAGCGTCGAGTAGCCGACGTTGCCGGTGCCGTTCGCCGGTGCGGTCTGCTGGCCGGACGCCGGCTTGGGCTGTGCGCCGGCCGTGTTGAGCTGGGGGATGGCGTGCAGCGCCGCGTTGGTGTGCCCCGGCATGTCGATCTCCGGAATGACAGTCATGCCGTTCACGCCGGCGTAGCGGACGATCTCGGCGTAGTCGGCCACCGTGTAGAAGCCGGTGACGCCCAGCTCGGTGCCCATCAGTTGCCCGCTGTCGTTGTAGGTCATGGCGGTGCGCCCGCTGACCGAGGTGAGCCGGCCGTAGTCGATGCCCGCCGGGTTGCTCGCCGGGTTGCTGATGGCGATGCGCCAGCCCTGGTCGTCGGTCAGGTGCAGGTGCAGCCGATTGATCTTGTATTGCGCCGCGCTGTCGATGTACGCCTTCACCTCGTTCACCGGGTAGAAGCTGCGGGCGACGTCGAGCATCATCGCGCGGTGGGCGAAGCGCGGGTAGTCGGAGATGGTCACCGCCGGCACCGTCCACGCGGCGTTCACGACGGTGTCGGACTCCACCCACTGCGGCAGGAGTTGGCGCAGCGTCTGCACCCCGTTGAGCGCGCCGTTGGCGGTGTCGGCGCTGATCCGGACCGTGCCGGTGGTGACGGTGAGTCGGTATCCCTCGGCGGCGTGCCCGACCGGACCCTTGCCGGCCCCCACCTCGACGACGATGGGCGCGGGCGCGGTGCTCTGGGTGACCACCGGCAGGGCGTACCCGGTGGCGGGGCGCAGCAGCCCGGCGAGGTAGGTGGCGGGTGCCGTCGCCGGTGATCCGAGCGCGACGATCGGTGTGTTCGGGTTCAGTGTGTACGGCGTACCGCCGTTCTCCGTGAGCGACACCGGCTTGGGCAGCAGGCCTAGTGAGGGTGCCGGCGGGGGCGCGCTGCTGTCCCAGATCTCGAACTCGGAGATCGAGTAGCCGTAGGCCGCCCACCGCTGGTGCCCCTGCATCCGTACGTGGGACACCGGCTGGGCCGAGTTCACAGCTATGACGTCGGTGCGGGGGCAGGTGTCGCGCTGGAGGCGGGTGACAGTGGTCCAGACGGCGCCGTCGGTCGAGGTCTGCAGGGAGAAGTCACGGGCGCACGCGTTGGGCCAGGTCAGCACCACGTGGTCGACCCGGGCGGCGGACGCCAGCCGTACCTGGACCCAGTTGTCGTCCTGGTACTTCGACGACCAGCGGGTGTTGCGGTCGCCGTCGTTGACACGCGTGGCGACGAAGTCGGCGCGGTCGAGCTCGACACTCGACGCGGTGGCGGTGCCGGTGCGGGCCAGGTTCACCGGCGCGGCCATGGCCGGGGTGCCGGACACCAGCGGCGCGAGGAGCGACGCGGCGAGCACCACGGCGAGCGTCGCCGCGGTCAGGCGGCGTCTGGATCCGGTGGTGTGGGGGGAGCGCGGAATCGACATGGGACTCCTCCGTCCGTCGCCCGGCTCGCCGGGAGACTGGTGGCTCGGGTACGCCGCAGTCTGCTCAAGCGGTTCAATTTAGTCAATGCCCCGGACAATAAACCCGATGTCCGGGGGGCGGCCCGGTCGGGCGTTGTCACGTGGCCCGACCGCGCCTAGGCTGCCGGCCAGACATCCGACATCTTATGAATCACCGCACCGCTCCCAGCTCGGGTTTTTTAGTCCGAAGGGTTGACATGATTCGTCGAGTCACCAAAGATTCGCTTACCTTCAGCGCCGCCGACCCGGAAAGGGGCCCCATGTCCGAGCTGGGCTACGGAGCACCACAGTGGCGATAGACGTTCAACAGTCCCCACCCCGAGGGTCGGAGACCACCACTGCGGCGTCGCCGCCGCGCCGCGCCGTACCGCTGCTGGTGTGGAACGTGATCGCCGTGGCGTTGGGCATCGGCATCTGGATCGTGCTGGCCCGGATCGGGGTCTCGGGCCTGCCCGGGCCCCAGGAGGTCGCCGTCCGCGCCGGTGAGCTGACCATGGACGGCACCCTGCTCGACGACAGCCTCGCCAGCCTGCGCCGGGTGTTCATCGGCTTCGCGCTCGGCAGCGCCCTCGCCATCCCGGTCGGCTTCCTCATGGGCTGGTACCGGACGGCACGCGGTCTGGTCGAGCCCTACGTGCAGTTCTTCCGCACGATCCCGCCGCTGGCCGTCATCCCGCTGGCCATCCTGCTGATGGGCATCGGGGAGACCCCGAAGATCTTCGTCATCTTCCTCGCCGCGTTCCTGTCCTGCGTCGTGTCGACGTTCCAGGGAGTGGTGAGCGTCGACAGCACCATGATCAACGCGGCCCGGGTGCTCGGCGCCAACGACGCTGTGGTGTTCCGCCGGGTCGTCGTCCCCGCGTCCACCCCGTTCATCCTGGTCGGCATGCGCGTCGGCCTCGGCGCGGCGTGGGCGACGCTGGTCGCCGCCGAGTTGATCGCCGCCCAGGAGGGCCTCGGCTACCGGATGCAGCAGGCGCAGATCTACTACGACCTGCCGAGCATCTTCGTCGGCCTGATCACCATCGGCGTGCTCGGCCTGGTCATGGATCGGCTCCTGCTCGCCGCCGAGAAGCGCCTCACCGGATGGCAGGAACGCCGATGACCGAGAAGATCTCCTTCCGCTCCACCAGCCGGACGTTCGAGGTGGGCGGCAAGCCGTTCCACGCGTTGCGCGACGTCGACCTGGACATCGCCGACCAGGAGTTCGTCACAGTGGTCGGCCCGTCCGGCTGCGGCAAGTCGACACTGATGAACATCGCCGCCGGCCTTGTCGAACCCACCGGTGGGGAGGTGCTGGTCGACGCACGCCCGGTGCGGGGGCCCAGCCCGGAACGCGGCGTCATCTTCCAGCAGTACGCGTTGTTCCCCTGGCTGAGCGTCCGCGACAACGTCGAGTTCGGTCTCCGGATCGCCAAGGTCGGGCGGGCCGAACGGCGCCGACGGGCGCAGCACTTCATCGACCTCGTGGGCCTCACCGACTTCGCCGACGCGCTGCCCCGGATGCTGTCCGGAGGCATGCGGCAGCGGTGCGCCATCGCCCGCGCGTACGCCGTCGACCCCGGCGTCCTGCTCATGGACGAGCCCTTCGGTGCCCTCGACGCCCTCACCCGGGTGCAGATGCAGGACCAGTTGCTCGACACCTGGGGCACCGAGAAACGAACCGTCATGTTCATCACTCACGACGTCGACGAGGCCGTCTACCTCGCCAACCGGGTCGTCGTCATGGCCGCCCGACCGGGCCGGGTGCAGGAGGTCATCGACGTCGACCTGCCGTACCCGCGTACCGAAGCGGTCCGCCTCTCCCCGGAGTTCTCCCGGATCCGCAATCGGGTCTGGCGCGCCGTCTACCACCAGACCCCTCAGGAAGGTACATCCCGATGAGCCCTCTCTCCCGTCGCGCCGTGCTGGCCGGCATCGCCGGCTTCGGCGCCACCGCGGCCCTCGCCGCCTGCGGCGACGACGACAGGTCAGGATCCGGCGGCTCGGCCACCGAAGCGGTGAAGCTCGGCTACATCGCCGACTTCACCGGCGCGAGCCTCATGGCGATCGCCGAGGACAAGAAGCTGTGGGCCGAGCACGGGCTCAAGCCGGACCTGAAGGTCTTCACCAACGGCCCCCTGCAGGTGCAGGCGCTCGGCGCCGGAGACCTCGACTTCGGCTACCTGGGACCGGGCGCGATGTGGCTGCCGGCCTCCGGCAAGGCCCGGGTCATCGCCATCAACTCGCTCGGCTTCGCCGACCGGGTCATCGCCAAGCCGGGCATCACCTCCATCGCCGCACTCAAGGGCAAGAAGGTCGGTGTACCCGAGGGCACCTCCGGCGACATGATCGTGCGGCTGGCCCTACGACGTGCCGGGCTCTCCATCGACGACGTCCAGAAGGTCACGATGGACCCCAGCACTGTGGTCACCGCGTTCGGGTCCGGCCAGATCGACGCCGCCGGGATCTGGTACCCGCTGATCGGCACCATCAAGAAGCGCGTGCCGGACCTGACCGAGCTGGCCAAGAACGAGGACTTCTACCCGGACATCAGCTTCCCGTCCGCCTACGTCGGGCGCACCGACGTGGTGACCGGCAAGCCGGAGCTGGTCAAGAAGGTGCTCGCGGTGCTGCGCGCCGCCAACGACGCGCGGGCGGCCGACGTGGATTCGGCGGTCGAGGTCACCGCGAAGTTCCTCAAGTCGGCGCCGGTCGACCAGCTGCGCGCCGAGGCCACCAACGCCCGGTTCCTGCCCTCGTCGGAACTCGCCGCCAAGTCCGCCGACGGCACCGTCGCGGGCTGGCTCACCGGCCTCAACGGCCTGTTCAAGGACCTGGGCAAGCTGCCGGAGGCGGTCGACCCGAGCACCTACTACGACGCCGCCGCGTACGCGTCCTGAGCACAGTGAGAAAGGACCGACCCGTGCGGCCCAACATCGTCTTCATCATGGCCGACGACCACGCCGCGCACGCGGTGAGCGCGTACGGAAGCAAGATCAACGAGACGCCGCACATCGACCGCATCGCGGCCGGCGGCGCCCTGCTGGAGAACTGCTTCTGCACCAACTCACTCTGTGCGCCCAGCCGGGCCACCATCCTCACCGGCACCTACAACCACGTCAACGGCGTGCAGACGTTGTCGACCGAGTTCGACAACCGGCAGCTCGTCTTCCCGGAGCTGCTGCGCCGGGCCGGCTACCAGACCGCCCTGGTCGGCAAGTGGCACCTCGGGCACGGCCCGGAGCACGACCCCCGTGGTTTCGACTACTGGGAGGTAGTGCCCGGCCAGGGCCGCTACCGCGACCCCGTGTTCATCGGCATGGACGGCACCGAACAGGTCCGCCCCGGCTACTGCACGAACATCATCACCGACCTGGCCGTCGACTGGCTGGACCAGCGCGACCCACAGCGGCCCTTCTGCCTGCTGGTCCACCACAAGGCGCCGCACCGCAACTGGGAACCCGACGACAAGCACCGCGACATGTACGTCGACGACGTGGCCGTACCGGGCTCGTTCGACGACGACCACTCCGGGCACGCCGCCGCCGCCCGGGCGGCACGGATGCGAGTCGACCGGGACCTGACCGCCAACGACATCAAGGAGATGCTGCCACCGCACCTGGACCCGGACGAGGCAGCGCTCTGGACCTACCAGCGCTACATCAAGGACTACCTGCGCTGCGTCGCCAGCGTCGACGACAACGTCGGCCGCCTGCTCGACTACCTCGACGAGCACGGGCTTACCGACGACACCATCGTCGTGTACACGTCCGACCAGGGCTTCTTCCTCGGCGACCACGGCTGGTACGACAAGCGGTTCATGTACGAGGAGTCGCTGCGGATGCCGTTCCTCATCCGCTACCCGGCGGAGATCCCGGCCGGCTCCACCACCGGCGCGCTCGCCATGAACGTCGACTTCGCCCAGACGTTCCTCGACTACGCCGACGTGCCGGCCGACGGCCGCATGCAGGGGCGCTCACTGCGACAACTGCTGCGCGGCGAGGCAGTCGACGACTGGCGGCAGTCGGTGTACTACCGCTACTGGGAGCACGACGACGACGAGCACCACGTGTGGGCGCACTACGGCGTACGCACCCACGACCACAAGCTGGTCTACTACTACGCCGACGGGTTGGGTCTGCCCGGCACCTCCGCGACGGCGCAGGAGCCGGAGTGGGAGCTGTTCGACCTTCGGGCCGACCCGTGGGAGATGCGCAGCGTGTACGACGACCCGGCGTACGCGCGGATCCGCACGACGCTCACCGACGAGCTCGCCCGGGTCCAGCAGGAGTGTGGCGACACCCCGTGGCAGCCGCAGGCAGCGGTCACCGGGTGACGGAGGAACCGACGGGACGAGCCGACCGCCGCTGGCCACGCCGGGTCTACGGGGTGGGCACGGAACCGGACCCGAGGTTCACCCTCGCCAACGAGCGCACGTTCCTCGCGTGGCTGCGGACCGCGCTGGGTCTCATGGTGGCCGCCGCGGCGGTCAGGGCCTTCGGTGCGGACGGCTCGCAGTGGGCGGCGGTCGTGCTGGCGGTGCTCGCCGTCGGGGTGGCCGCCGAGGCGTTCCCCCGGTGGAGCCGCAACGAACGGGCGCTGCGGCTGCAGTTGCCGTTACCGTCCACCCCCGTCGTCGTCGTGTCGGCGGCGGGGGTGCTCGTGGCCGGCGTGACGATCGTCGTCGTGGTGCTGATCTGATGTCCGGTGCTGAGCCGGTGTCGTGGTGCTGAGGTGACGGAGCCGCCGCGTCTCGCCGACCGGGGGGCGCAGGCCGAACGCACCCTGCTCGCGTGGCTGCGCACCGCGCTGGCGACGGCCGCCGTGCTGCTGGCCGTCGGCCGGGAGCTGGTGCCAGCCCATCCGGTCGCCGCGGGGATCGTGCTGGCCTGCGCGCCGCTCGCCGTCGCGGTGGCGGTGCTGGCGCGACGCCGGTACCGCAGCGTACGACTGCCCACCCACCTGGGCCACCCGGAGGGCGCCGCCCTGCTGGCCGTCGGCAACGTGCTGGTGGTGGCGGGGGGCGTGGCGGTCCTCGCCCATGTCCTCGCCAGGTGAGGTGGGCTGCGGCCGTCCCGGGGCGACGATAGGGGCGCCCCGGGACGGCCGGTACCGGTCAGACAGTCGATCCGTACAGGTTGATCTCGGCGGCGGAGGCGTACCCGGCCCCGTTCGCGGCGCGGGTGGTGCGCAGGCGCACGTGCCGGGCCGTGGTGGGCGGGAAGACCGCCGTCTTCACTGTGCTGCCGGCGCCGAAGGTGCCGGCGGTGACCTGGGTCCAGGTGGTGCCGTCGGTGCTGGTCAGGAGCTGGTAGTCGGCGATGGTGCCGTTGGTGCCGCCGTCCTGCCGGGGCAGGTAGTCGAGCTTGTCGACGCGGAAACTGCCGCCGAGGTCGATGGTGATCTGGTGCGGCATGGCGGCGACACCGCCGACGTAGCGGGTGTGCCAGATGGTGGCCGGGTTGCCGTCGATGGCGTTGGCGGCGACGCCGTTCTCGCCGACGGTCTCGACACTGTCCGCCGTCGCGGTCCAGCGGGCGCGCGACAGCTGCGGGCTGTCTCCACCGCCGATCGCCTCGTCCGTCGGCGCGGCCTGGAAGACGGCCACCTCGAACGGCGCGAGGGTGATGCTCACCGGTGCGGCCGGACCCGACACGAAGCCGGCGCGCCGCCCGTCGCGCTCGGTGAACCGGTACCGCTGGTGGGTGCCACCGGGCAGCTCGAAGACCGTATGCGGGTTGACAGTGAAGCTCTGCGCCGACGCCGACGGGTTGCGCAGCATCAGCATCCCCTTCGACGCGCCGGCCGAGGAGTTCCAGGCGGCGGTGCCGTAGACCGCTCCGGCGGCCGGGTCACCGCCGACCCAGTGCACGTCGCTGAGCAACCCCTGGTTGGTCCGCGCCCACCGGGCGTTGGCCGCCACGGTGTCCCAGAACCAGGCAGCGCCCGGCCGGCTCGCGTCGACGAGTGTGTTGCGGACGTACAACTCCTGAAGGCTCAGCCCGAGCGCGAAGTAGGCGCGGATGTCCTGCGACACCTCGGCCTGGACACTGGGCTTGGTCAGGTCGTAGTCGGCGGTGAACTGCGGTGTGCGGTCGGAGAAGATGATCCCGTGGTTCATCAGGCTCGGGATCGGGAACAGCGGGTTCTGCCTGGTGTTGTTGCGGAACGTCTCCGAGTCGCGGTAGTTGACGTAGCGCTGCTGGGCGCTGCCCGCGCCGGCCAGGCCCGCGTCGTGCCCGTCGCGCCAGATCGAGTCGGTGAACCACAACCAGTACGGTGAGCCCCAGGTGCCGACCGTCGCGTTGACGAACACGTCCTTCTGGTGCGCGCGCAGGTCGCCGGTCAACCCGAGCAGGGCCTCGTAGTCGGCGATGTAGGCCGCGTTCGGGCCGGACTGGTAGAGCCCGCCGCCGATGCCGTCCAGCTTGAAGCCGCGTACCCCCTGGTTGTCCATCATGTCGAAGGCGACCGACCGGAACCGGTCGTAGTAGCGGGCGCCGCCGAGTTTGAACTGGCCGCCGCTGTGCGTCTCCAACCGCTGGTCGGCGGGTTTGCTCGCGTTGATGGCCTGGCGGGTGGCGGCGCTGGTGCCGTACCCGCCGAAGGGTGACATCCACACCGACATCGAGGCCCCGTACTGCGCGGCGGCAGCCTTCTGCGGCGCGAAGCCGGTGGGGAACTGGGTCGGGTCGAACGACCAGACGTTCAGGTTCGTCTCGTCGACCCGGGGCGTACGCAGATAGTCCCAGCCGTCGTCGACCCAGAAACTGTCGATGGTCGCTCCCCGGTTGCGCAGCTGGGTGCCGAACAGGTTGATGGCCCGGGTCAGCTCGGCGCTGTTGATGACCTCGCCCGGCGGTTTGAGGTCCAGCCAGCTCTGGTAGTGCAGGAACGTCCGGCGGTCGTGGGCCCGCTCGCGTTGCAGGTAGTACTGGAACGAGCGGCGCAGCTGCCCGGCCGGGGAGACACCGGTGGAGGCGGTGTAGACCCACGACGCGCCGGTGGTGAGGTCACCGGCGCGGGGCACCGTGATGTCGACGGCGGACCCGTTCACCGTCGCCTTCGCCATCGGGTTCTCGATGCCGACGAACACCGTCTCGCTGCCGGCCGCGCCGTGCACCACCGGGCTGCCGTCGTCGCTGCCGAGCACCCGGGCGTTGGTCAGGCCGAGTTCCACAAGGAGCAGGGAGGTCACGTCGAACGTGCCGGCCACCGAGCGCACGGTGAAGCTGTGCTGCACGGAGTTGGCTCCGCCGCGCAGCCGTACCTGCCACTGCACGTCGAGCGTCCGGGTGCCGCCGCCGTACCGGAAGGTGGTGGTGACCGCCTTGCCGGCGAAGCGTTCCGCGAGCCGTGCCGACCCGGCGTTCGCCGGCAGATCGCTGAGCGCTGGACCCGCGGAGACGACCGTGTTCGCCGTCGTGATGGTGCTGCCGTCGGCCAGGGTGAGGGTGAAGAGCCCGCGCAGGCTCATCGGCACTGTGGCGTTCGCCGCCCGGTTGTCGAACCGGGTGAGCGACACGGTGCCGCCCTGCACGCTCCACGTGGTCGACAGGGCCGCGTTGGCCAGTGTGAAGCTGCCGCCGGATAGCGACGCCGTCGCCGCCCCCGGTTGGACACCGGGGAAGACCAGACCGGCGGCGTCGGTGTAGGTCGGGTCCGCCGGGACCGCCGCGCCGGCCGGGGCCGGCTGGCCCCCGACCGTCGCGACGGCACCGGCGATCAGACCCAGAACGATGGTGGGCACGACGAGCCGCCGTCGCCGTGTCGTCGATGAGGGTGAGGGCGAAGCGTGCTGCATCGTGCCTCCATCGGTGGGGTTCAGACGGTGGTGGGGGTGCTCCAGCGCTGGTTGGCGCCGTTGGTGCACTGCCAGAGGATGAGGCGGGTGCCGTTGGCGGTCCCGCCGCCGTTGGCGTCGAGGCACTTGCCGCCGGTGCGGTAGCTGCTCGTGGCGGCGTCGTAGGTCCAGCGCTGGTACGTGGCGGTGGAACAGGTGCGGATCACGATCGCGGTGCCGTCGGTGAGGCTTCCGTTCGCCGGCTCCAGGCACTTGCCCAGGGCGGTGAGGGTGCCGTCGTTGCGGTGGGTCCATGTCTGGTTGGGCCCGCTGTTGCAGTCCCAGAGGTTGACCGCGGTGCCGTCGGTGGTGTTGCTGCCGGGGATGTCGATGCAGCGGCCACTGGCGGTGCCGGTGATGGCGCCCTTCTTCGGCCCGTAGACCTCGAACTCCCACAGTGAGTAGCCGAACGTGGTGGCCCGTTGGGTGCCCTGCATGCGTACGTACCGGGCGGTGGTGTTGAGCACGTGCTCGTCGGTGCCGCCGTCCCCCGCGGTGACTGTCACCGCCGTGGTCCAGGTGGTGCCGTTGGTGGAGGTCTGGATCTGGTACGCCCGCGCGTAGGCGGCCTCCCAGCGCAGTGCGACGCGGGACAGCTCCTGGCTGCTGCCGAGGTCGACCTGGATCCAGCTGGGGTCGGTGTAGGCCGAGGCCCAGCGGGTGCTGATGTCGCCGTCCACCGCTGCCGACGCCGGGAAGCTGGCCGTCTCGGTCGACGACGCGGTCGCCGGGCGGTTGGTCGCCAGGTTGGCGGTCGCCACCGCCGGGCCGCCGGGAGCCCGGCCGATGCGGTCGATGATCGGGGTGAAGGCGGTGTACGTGGCGACCGGCTTCGGCGAACCCCAGGTCTGCTGGGCGATGACGCGCAGGATGGTCCGGATGCCGGCGGCGATCTGGTCCTCGGTCTCGGCGTCCGGGTAGTCACACCAGATGTGCAGCACCGTGCCGAGGTTGCGCGCCGGAGCGTTGACGGTGTTGTTGCCCTGGAAGCGCTCCGGCGTCCAGGTCTCGTACGCCCACGTCACGTTCGGCTTGCTGATGGCGGGGACGTAGTAGGTGGGATCCCACGCCTGGTTGGAGATGGTGTGCCCCCGGTCCAGCAGGGCCTGCGGGGTGATGCCGTAGTTGTACCAGACCTCGACGTGGATGTTCGACGCCGGCCGGATGGTGCCGTCGGTGCCGATGCCGTCGTTCCACATGCGGGTGGTCTTGCCGCCGGCACGGACGATGTCGTTGGCCCAGTTGATGAAGCCGTAGTAGACGTCCTTGGCGATGGCGTTCGGCCCGTAGGTCGCGCGGGCGTACGTCAGCAGCTGCGGGTAGGCGGCGTAGTTGCCGACGTACTCGTCCGCGCCGATGTGCCAGTACCGGCCGGGGAACAGCGGCAGGAACTCGGTGATGAGGTCCCGGGTCAGGGTGTAGGCACCGGGCTTGGACAGGTCGAGGTAGTAGGGGTTGCGGTTGCCGTTGGTGTCGGCGAGTTGCAGGTCCGGGTGGTCCTCCAGGATGGCGTTCATGTGGCCCGGCATGTCGATCTCGGGCACGACCTCGATGTGGTACTGGGTGGCCAGAGCGATGAGCTCGCGCATCTGCTGCTTGGTGTAGTACTGCTCCGACATCACCTCCGGGTGGGTGGTGCTCTCCAGCCGGAACCCCTGCGAGTCTGACAGGTGCAGGTGCAACCGGTTCATCTTCAGGTAGGCGAGTTCCTTGATGTGCCGGCGGAGCCAGTCGACTGTGAAGTACTTGCGGCCCACGTCGACCATCAGGCCGCGTTCGGACTTGGTCGGGGAGTCGGTCGTCGTGCCCGCCGGGACGGTTGTGGACTGCTTGAGCAGTTGCAGCACCGTGCGGGTGCCGTAGAAGGCGCCGGCGTCGGTCGAGCCCTGGATGGCGATGCTCGACCCGACGGTCATCGTGTAGCCCTCGGCGGATTGGCTGCCGCCCAGGGTCAGCCGGATGTCCCCGGTCGCCGCGGCTCCGGTGGCGACCGCGACGGTGCGGCCGGTCAGGTCCCGCAGGTCTGCGGCGAAGGTCGCCGCGTCGTCGTTGAGCTGGGCCGTGTAGGCGCTGTCGACAACGATGCGGGACGTCGCGCCGAAGGTGTAGCTGCCGGTGCCCGCCGTCCACTGCTTCAGCGCCGGGATCACCTGCAGGTCACCCGGTACGGCCGAGGCCGGTGTCGCCGGCACGGTCAACAGTGCGGCGGCGAGGACCACCACCGCTCCGGTGACGCTGATACGTCGAAGACGCATGAACCGTTCCTCTCGGTAAAGGGTTGGGAATCAGCAGGACGCCGGGTTGGCGGTGCTGTCTGTCGCGTACGCGGTGAGCGTCGCGACCTGCGGTACGCCGCGTGCGGCGGTGACCCGCAGCCGCAGCCGGTCACTCGTCACGGCGGTGGACAGCGGAACGATCCGCTTGTAGCCGACAGTTCCGGCGGCGGCGACCTGTTGCCAGCCGCCGTTGATCCAGGCGTCCACGGCGAACGCCTCGACGCGCTGGCCGTTGCCGACCGACTCCTGCACCAGCACCCGGTCGAACGTGCGGGCCCGGCAGGCGGTCAGCTCGACAGCGCCGGTGACGGCACCACCCGAGGGCGACCAGTAGGTGCCCAGGGCCGCGTCGGTGAGGGTGGCGTGGGTGCCGGTCGCACCCGCCTTGGCGAACAACTCCCGGCCGTAGCGGGCGCGTTGCGCGGTGCCGAACCCGTCGAGGGCGCTGACGTCCGGCGCGTCGATCACACCGGCCCGGTTCGGCGGGACGTTGAGCAGCAGGTTGGCGTTGCGGCCCACCGCGTTCTCGTAGAGCTGCATCAGCGCGGCCGGCTGCTTGACCGAGCCGTTCTGGCCGGAGTGCCAGAACCAGCCGGGCCGGATCGACACGTCCGCCTCGGCCGGGTACCACGACAGGTAGGTGATCGAGCCCAGGTTGCGGCCGATCAACGCACTGGAACCCAGGTCGCTCGACGCGGCGCCGGCGAGCAGGTCGTCGTCACGGTTCAGCGCGCCGGGATCGGTGCCCCGGAACGGCAGTGCGCTCCACTCGTCGGCCCGGAACGCCCCGGACTCCGACCCGACCCAGCGCACGTCCGGCCCGTTGATCGCGATCGTGGCGTTCGGTTGCAGTGCCCGGATCAGCCGGTACCAGTCGGCGACCTGGTACGGCTGCGGGTACGCGGTGTACGGGTTGGCACCGTCGAACCACACCTCGGCCATCGGCCCGTACTCGGTGAGCAGCTCGTAGAGCTGGTTGAGGAAGTAGGCGTTGTAGTCGTCGGCCTGGTACGCGTACGTCTGGGTCGGGGTGCGGGTGTCGCCGGCGACGAGCGTCGGGATGCTCACCGCCCGCTTGGCGCTGCCGTTGCCGAACCGGTCGCCGCCGCGCCGGCCGGGGATCTCCGCGCCGTCGGCGGGGGAGAGGTAGAAGCCGACGGCGAGACCTGCCGCGCGGGCGGCGTCGACGGTCGCCCGCAGGATGTCGCTCTGGCCGGTCCGACCCCACCAGGGGCTGCTGCGCACCGAGTGGGTGCTGTAGCGCGACGGGTACAGCAGGAACCCGTCGTGGTGCTTGACGGTGAGGATGACCTGCTTGAACCCGTTGCGCTTGAGCACGTCCATCCACTGCGCGGGGTTGACTGTCGTCGGGTTGAACAGGGCCGGGTCCTCGTTCCCGCTGCCCCACTCGACGTCGGTGAAGGTGTTCATGCCGTAGTGCAGAAAGGCCGTCAGCTCCCGCTGCTGCCAGGCCAACTGGGCGGCCGACGGGACGACCTGGGCCGCCTTCTGCCGGATCCGGTCGACTGTGTCGCACCTGTCGACGGTGATGACGGTGGCCGGGCTGACCGGGCCGCTGCTGCCGGGGTTGCCGGCGCAGCCGGGCGGCGGTGGTGTGCCTCCGCAGACCGGCGCGTCGAGCTGGAAGTCGACAGGACCGGCGGCGCCAGTCATCGTCGCGAGTGCGATGGCGTCCACGGTGCCGTGCCAGCCACGGTTACGGGTTCCGGCGTCGTTGCCGAACGTCAGCAGACCCTGCGACGCGTTGGCCGCGGCCACCGGAGCGGTGACGGTGCTGCCCACCTGGCAGCCGTTGACGTACGCGACGAGCCGGGCCGCCGAGTCGTTCACGTACTCGTAGGCCAACGCCACGTGGGTGTCCTGCGTGTCGGGCAGGTTCGGCCCGCTCTGGCGGGTGTCGTAGTACGGGGCGTCCGGCCCGTACATGCCGAACTCGGTGGCGGTCTGCGAGCCGCTGGCGTAGCGGTAGTAGCCGCCACCGGCGAGGCTGAGCACCGTGTCGAAGGTCAGCGTGGCACCGCTCTGACGGCGTACCACAGCCTCGGCCAGCAGGCTCCTGTTGACGTACTTCGTGCTGGTCACCGGGATCCGGGGGGAGAACCCGATGCCGGTGCCACCGCCGGTGAGGGTGACCGACGTGCCGCCGATCGTCTCGCTGCCCGCCAAGCGGGTGAGCTGCCCGTCGACCAGTTCGCCTGTCGACGGCGTGTAGCCGGTGGTGGAGGTGAACGTGCCGCTGAAGCCGACGTCGAGAAGCGGTTGGTAGTCGGCGGCGGCGACCCGCCACTGCTGGTTGGTGGCCGTGCCGCAGGGCCAGAGGATGACTGCTGTGTTGTTGGTGGTGCCGCCGCCGTTGGCGTCGAGGCAGGTGCCGGTGGCCTGGTTGCGCAGTGTCCTGGCTGTGGTGTCGTAGGTCCAGCGTTGGTTGGTGGCGGTGCCGCAGGTGGTGATGGTGGCGGCGGCGCCGTTTGTGGTGCTGGCGGCGGCGAGGCACTTGCCACGGTTGCGGATGGTGTTGTCGCCCTGCCGGGTCCAGATCTGGTTGGTGGCGCCGGTGCAGTCCCAGAGGATGAGGGTGGTGCCGTCGGCGGTGGCACCGCCGGGCACGTCGACGCAGCGCCCGCTGGCCACCCCGGTGATCGTGCCGTCCCCCGGTGCTGCGGCGGCCGGTGCCGCCGGTGGGGTGAGCTGGACCAGGCAGGTGGCGAGCACTGCCAGAGCGGCCAGGGCGGCACTGCTCGCGCGCGAACGGTGGCGACGCAGGGTACGGGTCATGGAGCGTCCTCTCCGGGAACGGGCAGGGAGGGCGGTGCGGTGGTGGCGTCCGGCAGACCGGTAGGTGCTACATCAGCCACTGTTGGTTGGTGGCTGTGGTGCAGGGCCAGAGGATGACTGCTGTGTTGTTGGTGGTGCCGCCGCCGTTGGCGTCGAGGCAGGTGCCGGTGGCCTGGTTGCGCAGGGTTCTCGCTGTGGTGTCGTAGGTCCAGCGTTGGTTGGTGGCGGTGCCGCAGGTGGTGATGGTGGCGGCGGCGCCGTTTGTGGTGCTCGCGGCGGCGAGGCACTTGCCACGGTTGCGGATGGTGTTGTCGGCCTGCCGGGTCCAGATCTGGTTGGTGGCGCCGGTGCAGTCCCAGAGGATGAGGGCGGTTCCGTCGGCGGTGGCCGCCCCCGGTACGTCGACGCAGCGGCCACTCGCCACGCCGGCGATCGTGCCGGTCGCGGCCGTGGAGACGGCCTGGTAGCGGTGCCCGGCCTCGGCCGTGAACGTGACCCGGTCACCGGTGCGGGTCACCGGCACTGTCTGGTTGGTGGTGAGGTCCACCAGCGACGCGGTGGCCAGCATCGGGTTCCGGACGGTGAGGGTGCCGCTGCTGCCGGCGGTGAGCGTGATCCGGCTGGCCAGGCGGTTGCGCCACTCGGCGTCCACTGTCACGTTGCCGCGCGCCTTGAGACCGGTCACCGAACCGGTGGGCCAGGCCGCCGGCACGGCCGGCAGGACGTCGACGACGCCGTTCTGGCTCTGCAACAGCATCTCCGCGATGCCGGCGGTAGCACCGAAGTTGCCGTCGATCTGGAACGGCGGGTGGGTGTCGAACAGGTTGGCCAGCGTACTGCTCTTGAGCTGCTCGCTGAGCATCTTGTGGGCGTGGTCGCCGTCGAGCAGCCGAGCCCAGAAATTGATCTTCCAAGCCTTGCTCCAGCCGGTGCCACCGTCGCCGCGTGCCGTGAGGGACACCTTGGCGGCGTCGGCCAGGGCCGGGGTGGTCAGCGGGGAGATCTGCCGTCCCGGGTGCAGGGCGTACAGGTGCGAGACGTGCCGGTGGTCGTTCGTGGGGCTGTCCCAGTCCGCCTTCCACTCCTGCAACTGGCCCCAGGAACCGACCCGCAGGCCGGGGTCGAGCTTGCTCAGCGTGGTCTGCCACTGCGCGCGCAGGGTGGCGTCGACGCCGAGCGTGGTGCTCGCCTCGATGGTGTTGGTGAGCAGGTCCCACACGATCTGCTCGCTCATCGACGCGCCGGCCGAGAAGTCGCCCTGCTCCGGCGAGTAGCTGGGCGTCACGACCAGCTTGCCGTCGCGCGGGTCGACGCGCAGGTTGGCCCGCCAGAACTCGGCGGCCTCCTTCATCGCCGGGTACGCCTGATCCCGCAGGAACGAGGTGTCCCGGGTGAAGCGGTAGTGCTCGTAGAGGTGCTGGCACAGCCAGGCCGCGGCCTCCGGGAACCAGAAGGCGGTGGCCCAGTCCTGCACACCGGTGAAGCCGTACGGGTTGGTGCTGAGGTGCGTGACCCAGCCGGTCGTACCGTAGATGTTCTGCGCGCTTGTCCGGCCGGGTGCCCGCAGGGCGTCGATGAAGTCGAACAGCGGTGTGGCGGTCTCGGTGAGGTTCGTGGTCTCCGCCGGCCAGTAGTTCATCTGGACGTTGATGTTGGTGTGGTAGTCGGCCTGCCAGGGCGGGTTGTTGGAGTTGTTCCAGACGCCCTGGAGGTTGGCCGGCAGGGAGCCGCCGCGCGACGACGCGATGAGCAGGTACCTGCCGAAGGAGAAGTACAGCGACTCCAACGCGCGGTCCTGGGCCCGTCCGGCGGCACCGGTGTACGCCGACCGCAGCTCGTCGGTCGGGACGTTCGGCATCTGCCCGCCCACGGTGAGCCGGACGCGGTCGAAGAGACTCTTGTAGTCGGCGAGGTGGGCAGCGCGCAGCGCCGCCCAGGTGGAGGCCGCAGCGCCGTCGACCGCCTGGGTGACCTGGGCGTGCGGGTCCGCGCCGCGATAGGTGGGATAGGTGTCGGCGTACGACGTCGCGGCCGACAGCACGATGAACGCCGAGTCGGCGCCCGTGACGGTGATCCGGTCGGTGCCGTCCGTGCGGGTGCCGCCCGTGGTTACCACCCGGTACTGGGTCTCGTGGATCAGCCCGTTGCCGGGCAGCGTGCCCCGGGTGGTGATCCGGCCGTTCGCCACCGTCACGGTGCTGCCGGACTGGGCCGAGGCGGGACGCAGGACGAAGGAGACCTTCCCGGTCTGACTGGCGGACAGCCGGGAGACGATCACGTTGCGCGGGTGGCTGGCGAAGTACTCACGCTGGTAGGTCACCCCACCGTGCGAGTACGCGACGCTGGCGGTGGCCTCGGCGAGGTCCAACTCGCGCCGGTAGCCGCTCACCGTCGTCGGTGTGCCGGTCATGTCGAGGTACATGTCGGCGAGGTTCTGGTACGAGCCGAACGCCGTCGCCGGCTGGCCGAGGGCGGTGGCGACCGAGCCGGCCGCCATCCGTCCGTCCCGGTCGATCTGGGCCTGTACGCCGGCCAGAGCTCCGGGCCGTGGTGACGTCCAGTTGCCGTGGTTGTATCCGGCGGTGCCGGGTCCACCGGTCCACAGGCTCTTCTCGTTGAGCTGAAGACGTTCGGTCTGGACGCCTCCGAAGACCATCGCGCCGAGCGCGCCGTTGCCCAGCGGCAGCGCGTTGCTCTCCCAGTTGGCGGCGGGCTCGTCGTACCAGAGCGCCAGCGCGGGATCGGCGGCGGCAGCGGCTGGAGTCGCGGCGACGGACAGGGAGGTCAGGCAGGCGGCCACGAGAAGGGGCACGGCTGCGGCGCACAGGATGGTCCGGAGACTGCTGTTCTCGAACATAGGGCCTCCTCTATGTAGAGGAGAGTTAACGTGGGATGTTTATTTTTGTCAATGGCCCGGACTCATTCGTCTGATGTGTGCGGCCAGAGGGGACGATCGTGACCCGCATGGAGACCCGTCAGCCCAGCTCGATCTGTCGCAGGCGCGAGGGGCGTCTGACAGACATCAGATGTCAGAGGTCATGGAATCGGAAACACCCGATGTTTCCTCTTCGGAATCCGTCGCCGCTGCCGGCGTCATCGACCCGGCCGACTTCAGGGTCGAGTTCGTCGGCGAGGGCGGTGAGCTGCGTTGTGAGCCGCTGACGCGCTGCGCTGCGGCGGTTCGCGGATGTCGTGCCGGCGCGGTCGTTTGCGATGTTCACGGGTCAGCGGAACTTCCCGGGCTGGCCCCAGCCACTGCCGGTCATACCCCGCCCCCAACCCGGCGAGACCCTGAGCTCCTACGTCCGCCGCCTCGCCCACGTCAACCACCTACGACCCCAGCTGCCTACGCCGCTACCTCTGCGCCCCACCCGGCCATCAAGGATCAGTACGCGCCGCACGCCTGGCCGTGCTCACCAACCGCAACCGTCGACGCCCTGACCCGCCACTTCACCGCCCTGCAAACCGAAGCCCCGCCCCACCGCCTGCACCCCGAAGCCGAGCTGCCCATACCACCTCAACTGGGAACGGACAGTGGTGCAGCTTCGACGAGTAAGGTGCTCCCGCGAGGAGCGCGCGGTCGGGCGTGGGTAGCCGGACCGCCCGCACGTGCTGACCGTCGACGCGCACCATCTACCGCTGGGAAGAACCGCCCGCGTACGCCTCGTTCGACATCGACCGCGAGAGGTGGGACTGCCGGTGTGCCTGCTCGCCGGCAGCTACGGACGGGTCCTGGCCGCGCTGCACGAGGTGTTGCCGCAGCTCACCGACGCGGCATCCCGGGCGCTCTTCGGGGGCACCGCCGCGCGTGTCTACCGGCTCAGGGTGTAATCCTCGCGGTCACGGCAACGGCTCACACCTACCCGGAGGCAGCGATGGCGCTCACCGACGAGGCGATCGGCAAGATCAAAAACATGATCACCTCGGGCGAACTCGGCCCCGGCGACCGACTGCCCAAGGAGACGGACCTGGCCCGGCGACTCGGCCTGTCCCGAAACTCCCTGCGGGAGGCGGTGAAGGCGCTGTCCATCATCCGCGTCCTGGACGTCCGTCGGGGCGACGGCACCTACGTCACCAGCCTCGCTCCACAGTTGCTGCTCGACACGCTCGGCTTCGTCGTGGATTTCCACCGCGACGACACAGTGCTGGAATTTCTGGAGGTCCGGCGCATTCTCGAACCAGCCGCCACCGCGATGGCCGCGCAACGGATGGGTGCTGAGGACATCGCCGACCTCCAGGCGATCCTCGACAACGTCGACGACACCAGCGACGTCGAGATGCTGGTCGCCAACGACCTGGAATTCCACCGCCAGATCGCCGTCGGCGCCGGAAACGCGGTGCTGTGCTCGCTGCTCGACGGGCTCTCCGGCCCCACCACCCGGGCCCGCATCTGGCGCGGCGTCACCCAGGTGGGCGCCGTCACCCGGACCCGTGAGCAGCACCAGGCGATCGTCGACGCGATCACGCTCGGCCAGGCCGATCTGGCGCGTTCCTGGGCGACCGTGCACGTCGCCGGTGTCGAGGAGTGGCTCCGCCGGGCACTGTGACCGACCCCCCGCGCGACCTCGGCGCTACCGTGCCGAGGTCGTCGAACGCCGGTCGAACCCGTCGCGTCGAATCGGGTGCGGTGACACTCCTATGTATAGGGAGCATCATCGGAACGCCGATGGCGCCTCGCGTCAGTCCAGTGTCGATTCCGACGACGGTGGCGGTGTCGACTCAGGACTGCACGATGCGGGCGATGCTCGCCCGGATGGGCGCGTAGTGGTCGGCGATGGCGGCCTGCAGGCCGGCCACGTTGCCGGCCGCTATCGCGTCCACGATCGCCCGGTGACGGTGGGCGGTGATCAGCCGGTCCTCCGGCTCGGTGCGCAGCGTGGGGGCGACGATGGCCTGCACCTGCCAGAACGCCTCGGTCAGCTGGAGGATCAGGTCGTTGCCGAGGGGTTCCAGCAGCTTCACGTGGAAGGCGCGGTCGACGTCGAGGAAGTCCATCCCCTGGGCGGCGAGGCTCTCCATCTCGTCGACGAGGGTGGAGAGTCTCGCCAGGTGCCCGCTGTCGAGAACGGCGATGACCTGGGCTGCCAGCCCCTGTTCCAGGGTCTGGCGGACGTCGACGACCTGCCCCAGGACGTGGTGGTCCTCCTCGCCGCTCAGCAGGCCGCGGAAGGTCAGGCCCTCCACGAGCGCGGCGAGGGACATCCGGCCGACGAAGGTGCCGTGACCGTGCCGCACCTCGACGATGTCGAGCGCGGAGAGGATCTTGACGGCCTCGCGGACGCTCGAGCGGCTCGCCCCCACCGCGTCGCACAGCTCCGCCTCGGTGGGCAGGATGTCTCCGGGCTTGAGGCGATTGCGCAGGATGTAATCCTTGATCTTGGTCGCCACCTCCTGCCGGCGGGGACCCGGGCGCTCCGCACCGCGTAGCGGGGATGCGTCAATGGTCGTCATCTGCCACTTGCCCTTCGTTCACGGATCTGACACGCTCACCCTATCGGCATCAGATGTCTGACGTCAGACCCCATTAACCTTCGAATCCCTCAGCGCGAGCGGCGACGCAAGCGCAATGAAGAGCCTATGGAGGCAGCTACGTGAGCACCACCGTTGAGCCAAAGGAGAGTCGGCGCTTGCCCCCGCGCCGGTTCCGCTCGCTGGCCGTCGCATCCACTGCGGCAACCCTCGCACTCGGGCTTGTCGCGTGCAGTGGCGGCCCCGCCTCGACCAACGCCGTCGAGGGCGGTAACGGGGGTGCGACCTCGATCGAGACCACTCTGGCGTTCACCCTCTCCAGCGGGTTCGACCCGGGGAACGCCTCGTCGGCGGTGGCGACCGCGGTCAACCAGCACATCTTCGAGGGTCTGATCGATCTCGACCCGGTCACGCGGGAACCTTACCGTGCCCTGGCCAAGGAAGACCCGGTGGCCAGCCCCGACGGGCTCAAATACACCGTGGCGGTTCGGGACGGCGCGAAGTTCTCCGACGGCACGCCCGTCACCGCCGAGGACGTCGCGTGGTCGTTCCAGCGCGTGCTGAAGCCGGCGGACCCCAAGGCCCCGCCGCTCATGCAGGGGTTCGTGTCGTTCATCGACTCGGTCACCGCCAAGGACGCGACGACCGCCGAGTTCACGCTGAAGTACCCGTTCGCGCTGTTCGACGAGCGGATCTCCGTGATCAAGATCGTGCCGAAGGCGAAGACCGCGGATGTCGCCGCGTCGAAGGCCTTCGACACGGCGCCGATCGGCTCCGGCCCCTTCAAGCTGGACAGCGCGTCCAAGGAGTCGGGCGTCAAGCTCAGCAAGAACCCGAACTACAACGGCTCGAAGCTGGCCAAGGTCGAGACGATGACGTGGAACACCACGTCGGAGGCCTCCGCCCGGGTGTCGGACCTGCAGGGCGGCCGTGTCCAGGCCATCGAGTCGGTGCCGTACCTGAACGTCGACTCGCTCAAGGACAAGTACAAGGTCGATGTGAAGCAGGCCTTCAACCAGGTCTTCCTCATGTTCAACACGGCTGCGGCGCCGTTCAACGACAAGCGGGTACGTCAGGCGCTGCACTACGCGATCGACAAGGACGCGGTCATCAAGACCGCGCTCAACGGCTACGGCACCCCGGCGACCAGCTACCTGGACGAGGGCAACAAGGACTACCAGAAGGCCGCCACCGTCTACGACCTCAACGTGGACAAGGCCAAGGCCCTGCTCGCCGAGGCCGGCGTCACCAACCTGTCGTTCCAGCTCGACACCACTGACAACTCCGCGGTGAAGGACGTCGCTCCGCTGGTCATCGAGCAGTGGAAGAAGATCGGCGTCAACGCCACCCTCAACACGGTGCCGTCCTCGGCCATCTACGGCGACATCGTTCCGAAGGACACCTTCCGGGTCCTGATGGCCACCGGAGACCCGAGCGTCTTCGGCGTCGACAGCGACCTGCTGCTGCGCTGGTTCTACTACGGCGAGACCTGGCCGGGCCTGCGTTACCGGTGGAGCGCCGCCGACCGTAAGGCCATGGCCGACCTGCTCGACAAGGCCGCGCAGACCTCCGACGAGGCGGCCCGCAAGGCCCTGTGGGGGCAGGCTCTGGACAAGGTCGCCGACGAGGTCCCGCTGTATCCGATCCTGCACACCAAGGTCGTCACCGCGTACGACCCGGCGAAGCTCTCGGACTTCTCGGGCGCGTCGACCACCGGCCTGTACTTCCTGGGCACCGGCCGAAAGGGCTGAGCCCGCTTCGGGGGCCCGACCCTGGCCCCTCCGCGTCCCGCCCAGCCCCTGTCCCGTGGGCTGGGCGGGACGCCCCGGCGGCCCTCGACGAGAGAAAGACACCATGCTGAGCGTTCTGAGTCTGGTCGCGCGACGACTCCTGACACTGATACCCCTGGTGCTGGGCATCACGATCTTCGTCTTCGTGATCATGCAGTTCTCCCCGATCGACCCCGCGCTGTCCGTTCTCGGTGACCAGGCGACCCCCGCGCAGGTGGCCGCGTTCAAGGCCGCCAACGGGCTCGACGACCCGCTGCCCCTGCGGTACCTGCACTTCCTGGGCGACCTGGTCCGGGGCGACCTGGGCATGACCTTCCCGCCGTCCGTCCCGGTCGCCGACAAGATCGCCACCGCGCTGCCCCTGACGATCCAGCTGACGGCCCTGGGCATCATCGGTGCGCTGGTCATCGCGCTGGCCCTCGGCATCCCCGCAGCGCTGTACCGGGACCGCTGGCCCGACCAGGTCATCCGGTTCGTCTCGATGGCCGGTATCGCCATGCCGTCGTTCTGGCTGGCCCTGCTGCTCATCCAGGAACTGTCGGTGCGCCGCCCCGTCTTCCCGACCGGCGGGTACGTCAACCCCGGTGACTCGTTCTCCCTCTGGCTGCAGTCGCTCGCCATGCCCGCGCTGGCTCTCGCCGTGCCGGTCGGCTGCTCGCTGGCCCGAATCGTGCGAACGTCGATGGTCGAGGAACTCGACAAGGACTACGTCCGTACGGCCATCGGCGCCGGGCTGCCACCGCGAGTGGTGATCGGACGCAACGTGCTGCGCAACGCGCTCGTCAATCCACTCACCGTGCTGGGCCTGCGGATCGGCTACCTGCTGGGCGGCACTGTCGTCATCGAGGCCATCTTCTCGCTGCCGGGCATGGGCACCCAGATCATGAGCGCGGTGCAGCAGAACGACACCGCCCTCGCGCAGGGGACCGTGCTGACGATCGCCATCTGCTTCGTCGTCGTGAACCTGGTGGTCGACATCCTCTACCTCTTCGCCAACCCACGACTGCGCGGAGCCCACTGATGCGTCGAACACTCACCGCCCGGCTGTCGGTTCCCGGCATCGCCTTCAAACGGCTCAGCCTCACGGCCCGGATCGCACTGAGCTTTGTCCTGCTCATCGTCGTGGTGGGCATCTTCGCGCCGCTGATCATGCGGCACGACCCCGCGCAGGCCGGGCTCGGACCGGCGCTGACCGGCCCCAACGGCGACTTCTGGTTCGGCCTGGACAAGCTCGGACGCGACGTGTTCTCGCGGCTGGTCGCCGGCACCCGACGCTCGCTGATCGTGGGCTTCGGCAGCGCCGGTATCGCCCTGGTGGTCGGCTCGATCCTGGGCGCGCTTGCCGGAACCAGCCGGCCGGCGGTCGACGAGGTAGTGATGCGGTGCCTCGACGTCGTCATGGCATTCCCCGCCATCGTCCTCTCCGCCCTGCTGATCATCTCCTTCGGCAAGAACAGCCTCGTGGTCCTCGTCATCGCGATCGCCTTCGTCTTCGTGCCGCAGATCGCCCGTATCGTGCGCGCCAACGTGCTCTCGCAGTACCGGGAGGACTACGTCGCCGCCGAACGGATCATCGGTGCACGACGACCGCACATCCTCTGGCGGCACATCCTGCGCAACTGCGCCGCCCCGATCCTCGTCTTCGCCACCGTCATGGTGGCCGACGCGATCGTGTTCGAGGCGTCCCTCTCCTTCATCGGTGGCGGGCTGGCACCCCAGGAGGCGGCGTCCTCGTGGGGTTCGGTCATCGCCTTCGGCAAGGAGATGGTCCAGATCGGTGGCTGGTGGGCCACGTTCTTCCCCGGCCTGCTGATCCTGCTGACCGTGCTCGCCCTGAACGTGCTCTCCGAGGGCATGTCCGACGCCTGGGCCGCCCCGGCGGCGAGGCGGGCCACCTCGACCAGGGCCGGCGACGCGCAGGAGGAGGCGCAGCCCGGCTCCGGTGAGGTGGTGCGGCTGCCTGGCCTGCCCGAGGCGGCGCAGCGGCTGCGCGAGCGGGCCCGCCCGCTCCCGCAGGGTGAGCCCGTCCTGGAGGTCCAGAACCTGTCCATCGGGTTCGAGGGGCGGCACCGGGGTGTCGACATCGTCGACGACCTGACCTTCGACGTCCGCCCCGGCGAGGTGCTGGGCCTGGTGGGGGAGTCCGGCTCGGGCAAGTCCCTGACGTCGCTCGCCGTGATGGGCCTGCTCCCGCAGGGGGCCCGGGTGCGCGGCGAGGTCCGCTTCGCGGGCACCGACCTGCTGAAGGTGAGCGCGAAGCGACGCCGGGCTCTGATGGGGCGCGAGATCGCGATGATCTACCAGGACGCCCTGTCGGCCCTGAACCCCTCACTGCGCATCGGTCCGCAGCTCGCCCAGATGATCAGCCGTGGCGGCACCCGCTCCGCCGAGGAGCTGATGGAACTGGTGGGCCTGGACTCGCAGCGCACCCTGTCCGCGTACCCGCATGAGCTCTCCGGCGGGCAGCGGCAGCGGGTGGTCATCGCGATGGCCCTGTCCCGGGACCCGCGCCTGATCATCGCCGACGAGCCGACCACCGCGCTCGACGTCACGGTCCAGGCGCAGGTCATGGAGTTGCTGCTGCGGCTGCGCGGCCAGCTCGGCTTCGCGCTGATCCTGGTCAGTCACGACCTGGCGCTGGTCAGCGACGTCGCGGACCGCGTCGTGGTGATGTACGGCGGTCAGATCGTCGAGAGCGGTGTCACCGCCGACGTGGTCGGCGCGCCCGCGCACCACTACGCCCGGGGTCTGCTCGGCTCGGTGCTCTCCCTTGAGGCCGGCGCGGAGCGGCTCACCCAGATCCGCGGTGTGGTGCCGTCGCCTGCCGACTTCCCGGCGGGCTGCCGCTTCGCCGACCGCTGCCCCATGGCGACCGAGATCTGCCGGGAGGAGACGCCCCTCCTGGAGGGCGTCACCGACCACCGGTACGCCTGTCACCACCCGGCCGTCAATGTCAGGGAAGAGGAGCTGGCCCGATGAGTGCGTCAGTTTCACACGACTCGATCGTCGAGCTGCGCGACGTGCACGTGGTTCACCGCACCCGTGGGGGCGGCATGTTCGGCCGCGAGCGGGTGTACGCCCTCACCGGCGCGGACCTGACCGTGCGAGCCGGCGAGACCATCGGTGTCGTCGGTGAGTCCGGCTGCGGCAAGTCCACGATGGCCAAGGTGCTTGTGGGTCTGCAGCGGCCGACGAGCGGCACTGTCGCCTTCGCCGGCAAGGACGTCTGGTCGATGAACGCGGCGGAACGCCGGCTGCACATCGGCGCCGGGGTCGGCATGATCTTCCAGGATCCGGCCACGTCGCTGAACCGGCGCATGCCGGTCCGCGACATCCTGCGTGACCCGCTCGACGTGCACCGGCGTGGCACCCGCAAGGAGCGTGAGGAGCGGGTAAGGGAGCTGATGGCCCTGGTGGGCCTGCCCCGCTCGGTGGCCGACGTGCTGCCGAGCCAGCTCTCCGGCGGCCAACGCCAGCGGGTGTCCATCGCGCGTGCCCTGGCCCTGGAGCCGGGCCTGGTGATCGCCGACGAGCCCACCAGCGCCCTCGACGTGTCGGTGCGGGCGCAGATCCTCAACCTGCTCCTGGACCTCAAGGAGCGCCTGAACCTGGCCATGGTCTTCGTCTCGCACGACATCCAGACCGTGAAACGGATCAGCGACCGCGTGGTCACCATGTACCTGGGCCGGATCGTGGAGCAGACGCCCGCCGCAGGGCTCCCCGAGGTCGCCCAGCACCCGTACACCCGGGCGCTCTTCTCCGCCACGCCGGGTCTGCTCTCACCGCTGGATCCGATCCCGCTCGTCGGTCCCGTCCCGCTCGCGACCCGGCCGCCCACCGGCTGCCCGTTCCGCACCCGCTGCTGGAAGGCCACTGACGGCTGCGCCATCGAGATGCCACCACCCAGGACGGGCGGCGGCGGTGCCGGCCTCCACGAGTTCCGGTGCTACCACCCCGTACCCGCTGGATCCAGCAACACGGAGCTGGTCGAGCTCGCCAGAGCATCGACCGGCCGCACCACCCCCCTACATGTCGAGGAGACAGCGTGACCACCCCTGCCCCGCGGTTCGCCGGAGTCGTGCCGCCGGTCGTCACCCCCCTGACCGAGGAGGGTGCTGTCGACGTCGCCTCCCTCGAACGGCTCGTCGAGCGGATGCTCGCCGCCGGCGTCGACGGCATCTTCGCCCTCGGCAGCTCCGGCGAGACGGTGTTCCTCACCGACAGCCAGCGGGACCAGGCCCTCGAAACCGTCGTCAAGACCGTCGGGGGTGCCGTACCTGTCATCGCCGGCTGCATCGAGCCGACCACGCGCCGGGTCCTCGACCGGGCCGACGCGTCGACGCGCCTAGGTGTCGATGGACTGGTGGCCACCGCGCCCTTCTACGCCATCGTCGGCCCACACGAGATCGAGCGGCACTTCCGGTCCCTCGCCTCGTCGGTCGAGTTGCCCCTGCTGGCGTACGACATTCCGGTCTGTGTGCACACCAAGCTCTCTCCGGACCTGCTGAGCCGGCTCGCGGTGGAGGGCGTTCTCGCGGGCGTCAAGGACTCCAGCGGCGACGACGTCTCCTTCCGTCAGCTGGTGCTGGCGATCACGGAACGCGCGCCGAACGTCGGCTTCAGCCTGTTGACCGGCCACGAGGTGGTGGTCGACGCGATGATGCTCGCCGGTGCCTCCGGCTCTGTCCCCGGGTTGGGCAACGTGGACCCGGCCGGCTACGTGCGACTTCACCAGGCCTGCGTGGACGGCGACTGGGACGCCGCCCGCGCGGAGCAGGACCGGCTGACCCGGCTGTTCCGGATCGTCGACGCGGCCGACCCGGCGACGGCGGCGGGGGCCACCCGGGGCGTGGGCGCGTTCAAGACCGCCCTGGCCCTGCTCGGTGTCATCGACAGCAACGCGGTGTCGCTTCCGCTGCGACCGCTCGACGCCGACGAGACGGCACGGGTGCGTGCCCAGCTGGAGTTGGCGGGGCTGCTCTAGCCATGTCGGAGGCACACAAGCCCCCGGTGGTCGCCGCCCTCGACATCGGGGGCACCAAGACGGCCGCCGCCCTCGTGACGCGCCACGGCGAGGTCGTCCACCGGGCCACCGCCCCCACCCCCGGTCGGGCCGGAGCGACCGCCATCCTCGACACCGCAGCCGGTCTCGTCGACCGGTTGCGGGGGAGGGCGACGGGGACAACCGTGCGTGGCCTCGGAGTCGGCAGCGCCGGGGTGATCGACCACCGGACCGGCCGGGTGCTGTCGGCCACCGACGCCCTGGCCGGCTGGGCCGGCACGGATCTGCGCGGGCAACTGCGCGACCTGCTGGGCCTGCCCGTAGCCGTCATCAACGACGTGCACGCGCACGCCCTCGGCGAGACCCGCCACGGTTCGGCCGCCGGCTACGAGACGACACTCTTCGTCGCGGTCGGCACCGGCATCGGCGCCTCGTTCGTCGTCGGCGGCACCGTGTTGGCCGGCGCCCACTCCGTGGCCGGCCACGCCGGTCACCAGCCGTCGCCGTACGCCGGGCGGCTGCCCTGCACCTGCGGCGGACAGGGGCACCTGGAGGCGATCGCCTCCGGGCCCGGCCTCGTCCAGGAGTACGTGCGGCGTGCCGGTCGGCCGGTCGACGACCTGCGGTTGGTCGCCGCGCGCGCCGCGGACGGCGACCCGACCGCCCGCAAGGTGGTGCTGCTGGGCGGGACTGCCGTCGGCTCGGCTGTCGGCGGACTGGTCAACGTGCTCGACCCCGCTGCCGTCGTGATCGGCGGCGGGGTCGCCGGCCTCGGCGACCTCTGGTGGCAGGCGCTTCTGGACGCCGTGCGGCGGGAGACGTTGCCCAGTCTGGACGACGTGCCCGTCCTGGCCTCGACCCTCGGATCGGACGCCCCACTTGTCGGCGCCGCGTCACTTGCCTGGGAGGGCACCGCATGAACGCGCTGATCGCGCAGCTCCGTCACCGCCTCGTCGTCTCCTGCCAGGCGTACCCCGGTGAGCCGATGCGCTCCCCGGACACGATGCGCCGGGTCGCTCTCGCCGCCGCCGAGGGCGGAGCCGCCGGCATCCGCGCCCAGGGCCTGGCGGACATCTCGGCCATCCGGCAGGCGGTCGACCTCCCGCTGATCGGGCTGTGGAAGGACGGGGACGACGACGTCTTCATCACCCCCACGCTGGAGCACGCGCTGGCCGTGGCGCGGGCCGGCGCGCACGTCGTCGCGCTCGACGGCACCGCTCGGCCACGACCCGACGGCCGAACGCTCGCCGGCACCATCACCGCCGTCCACGACCTGACCGGGGCTCTGGTGATGGCCGACTGCTCCACCCTCGGCGAGGGGATCGCCGCCGCCAAGGCGGGCGCCGACCTGGTCGGCACCACCCTTTCCGGCTACACCGCGTACACCACCAAGCAGCCTGGCCCGGATCTGGACCTTGTCTCCCGGCTCGCCGCAGTGATCGACGTGCCGGTGGTCGCCGAAGGGCGGATCCACACCCCGGCCCAGGCGGCGCAGGCGCTGCGGGCCGGAGCGTGGGCGGTGGTGGTGGGCACGGCGATCACCCACCCCAGCACCATCACCGGCTGGTTCGCGTCGGCGATGGCCGGCGCCCAGTCGCCGCCGGGACCCCACACCAACTGACGATCCCGCTGTCCTGGAGGCCAAACTGTGGCATTGAGCGACCTCACCCTTGCCGAATGCTGGGCGTACCGACCCGAACTGGCTGTTCCGGCCGACCTGGCCGCCTTCTGGGAGCGGACGCTGCGCGTCGACGAACCGACGGCGGCGGCGTACGAGCCCGTCGACACAGGTCTCACTTCGATCCGCACCCACTCGGTCACCGTCGCCGGCTACGGCGGCGAGCCGGTGCACGGCTGGCTGCACCTGCCGACGAATGTCGCCGGGCCGTTGCCCTGCGTGGTCGAGTATCTCGGGTACGGCCGTGGACGTGGCCTGCCGCACGAGAAACTGTTCTGGGCCTCGGCGGGCTTCGCGCACCTCATCATGGACACCCGGGGTCAGGGCTGGAGCGCCGCGCCCGGGATCACCGCCGACCCGCACTCCTATCCGGCGGGCACCGTCCCCGGCTTCCTCACCCGCGGCGTCACCAACCCGGAGGACTTCTACTACCGCAGGCTGATCACCGACGCGGTCCGGTTCGCCCAGGCCGCCCAGGACCATCCCGCCGTCGACTCCGACCGGGTCGTCGTCACCGGCATCAGCCAGGGCGGCGGCCTGACATTGGCGGTCGCCGCGCTGTTCCCGGGGGTGGCGGCGGCCATGCCCGACGTGCCCTTCCTGTCCGACTTCCCGCGCGCTGTCCAGATCGCCGCCGAGGGCCCCTACGGCGAGGTCGCCGAGTATCTCGCGCTGCACCGGGACCAGCGCAGCCAGGTGTTCCGGACGTTGTCGTACGTCGACGCCGCCGTTCTCGCGCCCGGCGCGACCGCGCCGGCACTGTTCTCCGTCGCGATGATGGACCGGACCTGCCCGCCCTCGACCTGCTTCGCGGCCTACCACCGCTACGGCGGCGACAAGGAGGTACGCGTTTACGAGTTCAACGACCACGAAGGTGGCGAGGCGCACCAGCAGCTTGAACAGCTCGCCTGGCTGCGGAAGCTCTTCGGCCGCTGAGGACAGCGCTGTCGGCTAACGTCAGCGCGGCTCCCACGCGTCCGGCAGCGCGGTGAGTTTGCGCACGTGGGCCGGCAGTCTACCGCTCACGATCTCGGCGAGGCTCACCTCGTCGACCACCCGCCGCACCGCCGCCCGCACCGCCACCCACAGGCCGGGCAGGTTCTCCGCGGCACCCTCGTAACGGGTTTCCTCCGGGCGCAGGCCGCGCACCCCGGCCAGCGGGCCGTCGACCGCCCGCAGCACCGCGCCGACGGTCACCTCGCGTGGCGGACGGGCCAGTGTGTAACCGCCCTCTGCGCCACGTTGGGCGCGGACGATGCCAGCCCGACGCAGATCCGCAAGGACCGCCTCCAAAAACTTGCGGGGCATGTCCTGCTCCCCGGCGATGGCCTGGGTGGACAGCAGCGAGGGGTACGCGGTGGCGAGGCTCAGTGCCGCCCGTACCGCGTAGTCGCCGCGCGCGGAGATCTGCACCCCGTCATCATGCCCGGCCGCCACCGCGGGCCGGTCCGGTGGGCGACCCGGAGTGGCCACCGTTCGCCGGTTCACCGAGCGTGCCGGGACGGAACCTGCCACCGTTGGCGCCGCTCGGCTCGACCGGCGGGCGGGGGCGGACCACCCGGCCGCTGGGCGGTTGGTCGCGGGCGGCCCGGAACGCGCCGGGGCTGACCCCGACCTCGCGGGTGAAGAAACGACCGAAGTTCGTCGGCTCGGAGAAGCCGAGCCGCCGGCCGATCTGGGCGATCGGCTGGTCGGTCGCGGCGAGTAGCCGGCCGGCCTGCAACGCCACCCGCTCGTCGATGACCTGCTTGGCGCTGCGGCCGGTGACGGCCAGACAGGCGCGGGTCAGGGTACGCACCGAGCAACGCAGGTCGGCGGCGTAATCCTCCACCCGTCGGGTGCGCGGGTAGCCGCGCTCCACCTCTTGGCGGAACCTGTGGAACGTCTCCTCCTCGGGACGGGAGGTGACGCGTTCGCCCCCGGCCACTGTGAGGCGCAGCAGCAACACTGCCAGTTGGTGGCGGAGCAGCGCGCGGGCGGCACGGCCGTCGGCGTGCCGCTGGCAGTCCACCGCCAACTGGCTCACCTCGGTGATCACCGCGTCCTCGTCCTCGCCGGCCAGTTGCCGCCAGGTGACTGGCGCGTCCAGATCGACGTCGAAGCCGCGCAACGCCGCCGGATCCCAGGACACCACAGTGGCGTCGAACTGCGGGCCGGCGCAGCGCAGCACCTGGCCGGCGCGGACCCGCAGCAGTGTGCCGGGCCGGCACGGCAACAGGTGGAAGTCGACTTCCGCGTCGCCGTGCCCACGGCTGGTGAGGATCAGCAGCTCCTGCTCGACGAGCACCGGCCGACGCCAGCCCGGGTCGCCGGCGAGGTGGGCCAGCGCGAACGTGGCGATCTGGTCGGGTACGGGTGGAGCCGAACCGATCGGTGGCGCGGGGGAGGGACCGGTGGAGACCATCGCCTGCGACGGTAGCCCGAACCGCAGGTCATCGCATCCCAATCGACGCGGGTCGCGGAATCACCGCGGTCCGTGGGGCTTGTCGCGATCCCGACGGCCGGGCTACGTTACCGGGCGGTAGTGCCATCCGGTCCGTGGCCCGCCCGGCGCTTCCCGGGCCACCCGACCGGTCGGCGGCCCCGGCGACTCGCGATGGGATGGGCATGACGCAGCTGTTCTCGGTCGAAGGCAAGACGGTCCTGGTCACCGGCGGGTCGCGGGGGATCGGTCTGATGATCGCCCAGGGCTTCGTGCGGGCCGGCGCCCAGGTGATCATCTCGTCCCGGAAGGCCGACGTCTGCGCGGCCGTCGCCAAGGAACTCTCCGCCGAGGGCCGGTGCGAGGCCATCCCCGCCGACCTCAGCGACGACGCCGGGGCCGAGGCGCTGGCCACCGCCGTAGGGGAGCGCTTCGACCACCTCGACGTGCTTGTCAACAACGCCGGCGCGACCTGGGGCGCACCGCTGGAAACCTACCCGGGTGCCGCGTTCGACAAGCTCTGGGCGGTCAACGTCAAGGCCGTCTTCCGGCTCACCACCGCGCTGCTGCCGGCGCTACGCGCCGCCGCCAGCGCCGACGACCCGGCCCGCGTGATCAACATCGGGTCGATCGACGGCATCCGGGTGCCAGCGATGGAGGTGTACGCGTACTCGGCCACCAAGTCGGCGGTGCACATGCTCACCCGCAGCCTGGCCCACCAACTCGCCGCCGAGCAGATCACCGTCAACGCGATCGCGCCCGGCCCGTTCGAGAGCAAGATGATGGCCTTCGCCCTCGACGACCCCGCCAGCCGGGCCGCCATCGAGCAGCAGGTGCCGCTGGGCCGCATCGGCCGCCCGGAGGACATGGCCGGCACGGCCATCTACCTCTCCTCGCGGGCGGGCGCCTACCTCACCGGGGCGGTCATCCCCGTCGACGGTGGCATCACCACGCACGGCTGAACACCGACCACCCCGGGTCGGGCTGCCCGCGTACCCCCCGGGTGTGCCGGGGCCGCGCGGACTCGGCAGATCCGCGCGGCCCCGGTGTGGCCGGTACTTCCCGTTCGGGTGGTGCTCAGCGACCGGCGAGCAGCCGGGTCACTGCGGTGTCGACGTCCAGGTGCTCGGCCTCACGACCGCGCGGGACGACGACGTACGTCCGGCGAAGGAACCGCACCAGGACGCTGCGCGGCACCTCGAAGAGGGCGTTGCCGTCCGGTGACGAGAGGGCCAGCGCGACGAAATCGCCGCGCGGGGTGGCCCAGGGCCAGACCCGCACATCCCCGATGCCGGCCGGCTCGTCCAGGCCGGTGACAAGCAGTTCGCGAGCGAACGACCAGCTCACCGCCTCGCCCCCGGCCGATTCGGCATGGAACAGGACATGGACCGCATACGGGTCAGCAGGGTCGTAACGCAGACTGGCACGCACCGGCAAGGCGGTGGCGTCAGGTGCGACGAGCCTTAGCGACGTCTCGACCTCTACGGTCGTCGGTCGGATGACACTCATGGACGTTCTCCCCCCGGCACCGCTGCGGAACGCGCGTGTCCCGCTTTTCCCATACTCAGGTGCTACTCCTGGCTACGCTCCGCCATACGCTGACTTCACCCAGTGGTGGGAAGGGGGACGGAAAGGCCGCGTGAATGTGAACATTCATGTAGGATTTCCGGTTCTGCCCAGTGCGTGATCCCGCCCGGCATCGGGTGGTTCAGTCGTCGACTTACTCCGGTAACGTCCAGTCGGCCGTTGCAGTGACGGGCCTGAGCGACACTGGGGGGTGAAATGGTGGCGAAGAAATCCTCAGTGGATCGGCTCACGGCGTTCGGCCCGCCGAAGGTAGCGGTCCAAGCAGCCGAAAAGCGGGGGTACGGAGTGCCGATGAAGCAGCCCGAACGCGCCGATCGGCCGACGTCCGACGCCGATCGTCCCGGTGGTGTCCTCGTCGTCGGCGAACCCCCGCGCCGCCCCCGGTGGCGGGAGCGGATCTCGCTGACCCTCGACCTCATCCGGGCCAACCCCACCGGCCGGATCGCCCTCAAGATCTTCATTGCGATCGCCGGAGCGATAGTGGTGACCATCGGCATCGCCCTCATCCCACTGCCCGGCCCCGGCTGGCTGCTGGTGATCGCCGGGCTGGGCATCTGGGCAGTCGAATACCACTGGGCGCGCCGACTGCTCGGCTTCACCCGCCGACATGTCCACGGCTGGACACAATGGGTGACTCGACAGTCACTCATAGTGCGAACTGTGCTCGGCTTCGTTGGCCTGGTCTTCGTGGCCACCGTGGTCTGGCTGTCGCTCAAGTACAGCCTCGGCATCGACGTGGTGGCCGAGGCGATGCACTACCTCGCGACGCACTGACCCCGGATTTCCGGTCCGGTTCCACGATCGGGTAGAGTCAGTGGCGCTGAGGGCGATTAGCTCAGTGGGAGAGCGCTTCGTTCACACCGAAGAGGTCGCTGGTTCGATACCAGCATCGCCCACTCTCAGTTTGCGCAGGTCAGAAGCCCGTTGCCGGATAAGCCGGTAACGGGCTTCGCCGTATGTGCCGCTTACATTGGGAGCAGATTGGGAGCAGCGGTGAGCGGCGCTCGCCGCGATCACCCGGGGCAGGCGTGCTCTGACGCTGACCCCTTCCCGGACTGGACCGGGTCGGCGGCTTCTTGGGTTGCGGCGATGGAGGGCTAGGGGACGGCGCGGTCCGGCGGGCGGTTGGTCGCGGACCCTTGCTGGCTTTGAGTTCCTGAGTAGAGGCCCCGGCTGCGGCTACATTTCTCGTCGCAGAGGTTGCCGCCAACGGTGCTGCACGACGACCTGCAGCGGCCTATTGAATGTCCGGGGTTCACGATTCGGGCGGCCTCGTATCGGACTTTTCGTGTCATGGGCAGTGGAGTGTCACGGCCGCTGTCGACGACGAGTGGGGTTGCGGACATCAGGCTGAACTGCTGATCGTTTTGGCGGGGGGTTGTCCGAAGTTTCGACGGTCAGAGTCACCACCGTCCAGGTGGTTGATCTGCCCGCCGCGTAGCAGTCGACCGGTTCGGTGCAGAGCGGCGAGTTGGTCGAAAGTCATTGCGTTCAATGTCCGGGACGGTGATGCGCTGCACCAAATGGTGCCGCCGGCAGTGCCCCCGGTGGGCCAACTGCCGAGTTGGGCCGACGTGGGCGGCCAGCCGGGTCACGTCGGCCGGGTTGGGGCCGGCGCGCCGGCGGTACGGGCGGGCCGCGGGTCACCAGTGGACAGCGGCTGATCAGGCGCCGCTGTGTCCGCCGAGGGATATGCCGCCGTGGACGTCACGCGCCTGCACCACCGATCCGCTGACGTCGCCGGAGACGGTGTTGGTCACATCGCCCTGGTTGGCCGCGACGATCGCCTGGACCTTCCTGAAGCGTTCGAGGAACTCGGCACCGAACGCGGGATCACCGAGCGCCTCTTGTTCGAGGAGTGCTCCGAGGCGCTGAACGGTATCCGTAGTCGGGTGGCGTAGCGCGACCTCCACGGTCTGCTGGGCTGCCTGCTCGTGACGGAATCGGTGGCGGAGATACTCGGTCAGGCCGGATACAGCTGACCGGGATCCCTGTGCGAGTTCGGTGGTCGCCCAGGCGACCAGCGTCGTCGCCGCCGCGAGCATGAGCGGATCCTCCACACCCTTCACCCCCCAGGATCACCATCCGGGCCGGAGTCGGCAAGCATGACTGTAATCCAGCTTGTTCGATGTTACTATCCGTGCTCTCGGCATCACCTAATCAGGGGGTTGGCATGAGTCCACGTCGGTGGGAGGCGGACCCGTCCGCCGAGCTGAACCGCCGATGGGGCAAGTCGTCGCACGAACTGGGCAACACCTCCGGGGACGGCAGCTGTCCCGACATCTGGGAGCTGAGCAACGGTGACGTCGCCGTGATCGGGCAGGATCTCACCGAGACCTACCAGGACCGGCTGCCCGAGGGAGTCTCCGTCGACCCCGGTGAGCGGCTTATCATCATTCCCCGATCGACCATGATCGCGGCGAAGGTAGACATCCCTGATGCGTGAACTCCTGGGCGGAGACCCCGGCGAGCTGCTGGCCCTCGACGACTACTGGGCCGAATTCGAACAACGGTTCTGGAAGACCGGCCCGCCAGGATTCTGGAAACTGGAACGGCAACAAACGTTCAAGGAACCGCAGGATGAGGGCTGGCAGGCGTTCGCCGCTGGTCGATGGGAAGAGTCGCTGCGGATTCTCGACGCGCGGCGTTCCGAGTTCGGCGACTACTACCAGCGCATCGCCGACAGCGGGTTCGCTACCCGCCGGCTGCGGGTGGTGCAGGAGCCACTGACGCCCTACCTGCAGTGGGAGCTGCACGTGCTGCGGCTACGCCACGAGTACGGCGGCCTGACCCGAGTGGTGGCACCGAACCAGGTCGCCGCCGCGGAGGCGGATGGCCCGCTGCCGGAGATCTACACCCTCGGTACGGACGTCATGTACGAGGCGATCTACGACGCCGACGGCTTGCTCGAGGCGGCGCGCCGCTGGCGGAACCCGGACGTGGTGACGCGATGCCAAAAGTTCATCGAGTCGCTCTACGACGCCGGCGAGCCGCTAGACGAGTTCTTCGCCCGAGCGGTGGCACCATTGGAGCCTCCCCACACGGACTGACAGATGGCGGCTAACGGCGCGGCGGAGCAAGGACGACCGGAGCACGTCAACCGGTCGGAGCTGTCCGGCCCCGCCGACCTGGTGCAGGCGCGCGACGTGTACGGCGGTGTTCACTTCTATTCCGGCGACCCCTCCCTCGCCGACCCGCCTCCCCGTCAGCTCCCCGGTGATGTACGCGGCTTTGTCAACCGGGTCGAGGAGCTGCGCGCGTTGGACCGGCTTCTCGGCGATGAGGCCGCCGACGCCAACCTCGTCGTCGTCGTCACCGGCACCGCTGGCGTCGGCAAGACCGCTCTGGCGCTGCGCTGGGCGCACGCCGTGCGGCACCGGTTCCCGGATGGACAGCTCTACGCGAACCTCCGTGGCTACGACCCGGGCCAACCCAGTCAACCGGAGCAGGTACTTGGCCGCTTCCTGCGGGCGCTGGGCGTCCCCGCATCCGCGATTCCCGCTGATCTCGAGGACCGCGAGACGGTGTACCGCTCCCGGCTGGCTGACCGGCGCGTCCTGGTGGTCCTGGACAACGCCGCCACGGTCCGGCAGGTGCGTCCACTGCTGCCGGGCACCAGCAGCTGCCTGGTGATCGTCACCAGCCGAAGCATGCTGTCGGGACTGGTCAGCCGCGACGGCGGCCGGCGGCTGACCCTGCGCATGTTGGCCGAGGAGGACGCGGTGACGCTGCTGCACGACGTGACCGTCGACTACCGCACCGGCGATGACTCGGTCGAGCTCGCCGAACTGGCACGGTTGTGCGCCAGGCTGCCACTGGCCCTGCGAATCGCCGCCGAACGGGCGGCGAGCCGGCCGTTCATGCCGCTGTCCGAGTTAATCCAGGACCTGCGTGACGAGTCGGCCCTGTGGGACGCGCTGACCACGGAGGACGGTGAGGAGGCCGACGCCGTCCGGTCCGTCTTCGCCTGGTCCTATCGGGCCCTGAACACATCGGCGGCCCGTCTGTTCCGCCTGCTCGGCTTGCATCCCGGCCCGGACCTCGGCGCGCCGGCTGCCGCCGCGCTCGCCGGCTGGCCGGTGGCACAGGTTCGGCCGCCGCTCGACGCGCTCGTCGGTGCGCACCTGCTGGAACAGAGCGCACCCGGCCGCTACCAACTGCACGACCTGTTACGCGCGTACGCCGTGGACCAGGTCAAGCACCTTGAGAGCGGCGAGGATCGCCAGGCGGCGCTGCGTCGCATACTCACCTGGTACCTGCACACGGCGGACGCCGCGCTGACCCGCACACTCCCGTTCAGCCGGACGATGCCGTTGGCACCACCGACCGAGGTCACGCCGCTGAGCTTCGCCACCGCCGAAGAGGCTGACGCCTGGTTCACCGCCGAGCAGGACAACCTCGTCGCCGCCACCCGCGCCGCGTTCGAGGCAGCGCTGCCGCGGATTGCTTGGCGCCTGGCTGTCCTGCTGCGCAGCGTATTCATGCACCGCAACGCCTTCGACGCATGGTTCGCCACCGCGCGGATCGGTTTGTCCGCTGCGCGATCGCTGGGCGACCGAGGCGCTGAGGCGGAGGCGCTGGAAAGCCTCGGTAAGGCCCACTTCCAGGCCCGCGAGCTCACGGAGTCGGCGGAGCACCACCACGCTGCGCTGGCGATTCGGCGGGAGATCGGCGACGAGCACGGCACGGCAGTGTCCATCAACGCGCTGGGACTACTGGCGCTGCGCCACCGCCGCCTCACCGACGCCCTCACGCACTTCGGCGCGAGCCTCGACATCTTCACCCGCCGTCAGGACCAACGCTGGCAGGCCCTGCTGCTGAGCAACCTTGCGGAGACCCGCTACGAACTGGGTGACCTCGCCGACGCCGTGATGCTGCTGAATCAGGCGCTCGGAGTGCAGCGGGACATCGACGACCGGGGGCAGGCGGGCAACTCGCTCTTCTTCCTCAGCATGACGCTGCGCGAACTCGGACGCAACGAGGACGCCCTGGCCGCGATCGAGCGGGCACTGGCCATCGCCGAACACGGCAGCCCGGTGTGGTTGGCGCACTGGCTGGTCGAATATGCGCGCGTGCAGCGCGCCGCCGGTCGGTCCGCCAAGGCGCTGGAGGCGACGCACCGGGCGGCCACGATCCAGCGCCAGCTGGGTGACCGCAGCCGGGAGGCGATGGCACTGGACGGGGCCGGCGAGGCGTACCGGGAGCTGGGGCAGCCGGAGCAGGCGATCGCCTTCCACCTGCGGGCGGCGGCGGTTCACCGGCGGCTCGGGGACGACTGGCAGCTCGCCCTGACGCTGGACCACCTGGCAACGGCGCTGATCGACGTCGCGCGCGCCGAGGAGGCACACCGGTGGTGGCGCGAAGCGGTCACGCTGTTGAGCAACTTCCCGGACCCGCGCGCGGAACGACTGCGACGGCGCGTCGAGTCGGCGATGGCCGGGACCGTGTTGCCACCGGCGGAGGCGTCGCGCGGTGCCCCTCAACGCGGTCCGACGAACTCGGTCCGCACGCTCCAGGCGAACTGGATCAGTAGGGTGACCGGTGACTTCTTGGCAATGTCGCGCATCACCTTCAGGTCGTCGGGGTCAGGCTCCTCGCTGAGGGTGATCGTGCGCTGCAGGTAACGCGCTGCGCCCTCCTGCTTGCCGGCGTGCCTACGGCGCGACCAACCACAGCGGCTCGCGCTGATCCGTCCCGCTGATCTCCGACGCCGGCGACGTATCGGGTATCGCGCTATGTCGCTGAGATCGGCTGAGCCGCTGCCCCTGCGACATCGTCGCAGGTCAATCTGGGTCAGCTTCTCCGGCGAGATCGCTGAGCGCGGCCGCGCACGCGGTGAGGTCGGCGCACAGTCGTCGCTCAGCGTCCGCGGTCAGGGCGGCCAGCATCTTCTTCTCCACCACGCTCACGGCCTCGTTCGCGGCGGCCAGCTGCCCGAGGCCGGCCGGGGTCAGTTCGGTCGGTAGCGCCTTGCCGTGGCGGGGAACCGGCGAGCGAGTGAGCATCCCTCGACGTTCCAGCCCTTTCACTACCAGGTTCATCGACTGACGGCTCACAAACATTGCGCGGGCCAGCTCTGAGCCGGACAAGCCTGGCTGCTGCCGCAGCAGTTCAAGACAGGCGTACTGCGGAACGGTCAGGCCGAGCGGTCGTAGCGCGTTGTCCATCGCCGAGCGCAGCACGCTGGCCGCCTTCTTCAGTACGTATCCGACCTGCTCGTCCACTGGTCGGGAAATTCCCCCTTGACCCATGTCAACATGATGACACAGACTGTTGATGTCAACACGCTGACACACAGGGAGAGTCATGCACGTCACCGGACCCGACTTCATCGGCCTCCAAGTCCGCGACCTCGAAAAGGCCGCGGAGTTCTACGAAACACGACTCGGGCTCACGCGAGCGGCGGGAGCCCCACCACATGCCGTCGTCTTCGCCACCACACCCATCGCGTTCGCCGTGCGCGAACCGCTGCCCGGCGTCGACCTCGACGCCGTGACACCGCACCCCGGCGCGGGCGTCGTTCTGTGGCTAGGCGCCGACGACGCTCAGGCGGTGCACGACAAACTCGCCGCCCATGGTGTTCCGATCACGGTGTCACCGTTCGACGGGCCCTTCGGACGCACCTTCACCTTCACCGATCCCGACGGGTACGCCGTCACCGTCCACGACCGAGCATGACCCGACCACAACCACGGAAGGATCAGCTCGCATGACTGCACGGGAGTTCGTCGGTTCGACGGCGCTCGTCACCGGCGCCACCAGCGGCATCGGACGTGCGGTGGCCGTCTCGCTCGCCCAACGCGGAGCCCACGTCATCGTCGGCGGCCGAGACGCCGCCCGCGGCGACGCGGTAGTCACCGCGATCCGCAGTGCCGGAGGCAAGGCCGACCTGCTGCTCGGCGATCTCGCTGACGCCGGCAGCGTACGGGCAATGGCACAGCAAGCCACCGAGGCCGGCGGTGGGCACGTCGACATCCTGGTCAACAACGCCGCCGTCTACCCCGCACGGGGTCTCACTGCCGACACCACGCACGACGACTTCATCACCTGCTACGCGGTCAACGTTGAGGCACCGTTCCTGCTGGTCGCCGAGTTTTGCCCGGCGATGGCCGCACGCGGACACGGCACCGTCGTCAACGTGCTGAGCATGACCGCCCGCTTCGGCATGCCCGGCTTCGCCCTCTACGGTTCCAGTAAGGCCGCGCTGCTCTTACTCACCAAAGCGTGGGCCGCGGAATTCGGCCCCCGAGGGGTGCGCATCAACGCAGTGAGCGCAGGCCCCACCCGAACCGAAGGAACCCAGGCCTTCGGCGACGGACTCGACCGGCTCGCAGCCGCCGCACCCGCCGGACGACCCGCCGCACCCGAGGAGATCGCCGCCGCGATCACCTACCTCGCCGGCAATCACGCCAGCTTCGTCCAAGGCGCCGTCCTCGACGTCGACGGGGGTCGCAACGCAACCTGAGCGCGGCCGCTGGCCAGGCGCTGGCCCGCGACGACGGACCGGCTGGCGTCGCTGGCCGGCAGACAAGCCACGTCTCACTGCAGACCCGACTATGACCTGCGGCGATGGAGATCGAGCGGTGTGCCGTGACCTCCCAGTGGATGTCGAAGTGGTCAGAGCTGGCAGTGCACGCGTGGTGAGCGAGGCCCGCCGATCACTGCTACTGAAATCGATCGATCGCCATCACCGGGCGCTGCGTCGCGGGGAGGCGGCGTCGCTCGGCGAACTCACCCGGGCTGGCTGCGCCGGGCGGCCCGTCCCGCGCCCCTTCGCCTGAGCGGCGAGGACGAACCCGAGGGCCCCGCCCTGGACCGCCCGAGGGGAGCGAATCGAGCTGTGGCCGGTGGGAGAGGTGTGGCGGTGGCGCTACCGGGACGAGGCTGGGCTGACCCTCACCGCCAACCGGGCGGTCAGGTCGGAGGAGGAAGCGGTCGAGGCCGCCCGGCTGGCGTACCCCGGCGTGGACCGGGTGGTGGTGCCGGGACCGTCCCCGCCGCCGGCCCGGGCGGCCCGGGCGGCCCTGCGCCGCTGGGGGCGCTCGGCGGCCGCCGGGTCGTTGCTGCTCGTCGCGGCGCTTCGATCGAGGCAGTGCAGGTGGCGTGGCTGCCCAGGGCGTCGAGCGACAGGTGGGCGCCGCCGCCGGTCACCTCACAAACGGCTGCGGCCACCGCGCCGGGTCCGGTGAGGGCAGCCCCGTCCAGACACACAGCGGCCCCGAAACGGCGGGCCAGCTCGAGTGCGCCGGGGGCAACGTCGACCGCCACCACCCGCGCGCCGCACGCCGCTGCGATCATCACCGCCGACAACCCCACACCGCCGCAGCCGTGCACCGCCACCCACTCGCCTGCGGCGACCCGCCCCTGACCGACCACCGCCCGGAACGCCGTGGCGAACCGGCAGCCGAGCGCCGCCGCGGCCGGGTAGCCCACCTCGTCGGGAAGCCGGACCAGGTTGACGTCGGCGTGTTGCACCGCCACGTACTCGGCGAACGAGCCCCAGTGGGTGAAGCCGGGCTGCGTCTGCCGCTCGCACACCTGCTGGTCGCCAGAGAAGCAGGCCGGGCACTGCCCGCACGCGCAGACGAACGGCACGATGACCCGGTCGCCGAGGCGCCAGCCGCGTACACCGGTGCCGACCGCCGTGACCACGCCGGCGAACTCGTGGCCAGGCACGTGCGGCAGGCGGACGTCCGGGTCGTGCCCCTGCCAGCCGTGCCAGTCGCTGCGGCACAATCCGGTCGCCTCGACCCGGATGACGGCACCCCCGGGCGGCGGCACCGGGTCCGGCACATCGCGGACCTCGGGTCGGGCACCGAACTCGTCGAAGATCACGGCACGCATGCGCCGCATCCTCACATGTGCCAGACGACCGGGCCGACGGCAGCCCGCCGGGGGTGACCGGGCCCGTTGGCCCGCATCGACTTCGCCCATGGCCGGATCACCACCTCCGCCGTACCGGCCCTGCGCAGCGGCGGGCAGGTCAGCTTCCTGGTCGGTCCGGGTGGTGATCCGGCCGCTCGATGCGGTGCCCGGCTACGTGGTGCCGGACGGCGAGCCGGCGACCGAGATGACCGCGAATTTGCCACGGGGGAGTGGCGCTGCCCGGCCCGGACCCGACGTCGGTGTGGGTGACCGACGAAGAAGGCGGCAGGGGAAACGTCGGGATGGGCGTAATGCCGGTGCGACCCGACCTGCTGGGGGAGACCTGCGTTCAGAGGTTGAGCGGCCCCGGGTCGCTGGCCAGCTCCCGGAACCGCTCGCGCGGGTTGGCCACCAGCCGCCGGGCGGACAGGTCGAGCAGACCACCTACCCCGGTCAGCGTCGCCACCGGGGTGCCGTCCGGGCGGACGTAGTCCTGGTCGATCTGGAAGGTCTTGCCCTCGCCCCAGCGGAACCCGCAGGACACGTCCACCTCGTCCGCGCCGCGCAGCTCGCGCAGGTAGCGCACGGTGACCTCCAGGGCGACCGGCCCCACCCCGCCGGCGATGAGCCGCTCCTGTGAGATGCCGGCGGCGCGCAGGCACTCCCACCGGGCGTGCTCGCCGTACTGGAGGTAGACGGCCTGGTTCAGGTGGCCCTGGGTGTCCAGCTCGTAGCCACGGACGGTGATGCGCACCCGGAACGGATCTGCCATGAGCGCGAGCGTAGCGGGGCGCGGTGACACCGCCGCTGTTCACCGCGCCGCCATGGCCGCGGCGCTCGTGGCCGTCACCGCCACGCCCGCGCGGGCGGACGCCGGCGAGGCCGTGCTGATCATGGGTCTGCTGCACCGATAGGTGACATCTGAGATGGCTTGCCCTGGTGGCGGGCTGGAAGGATGTTGCTGTGCCCAAGCCTTACCCTCGTGAGTTCCGTGATGATGTCGTGCGGGTGGCCCGTGATCGTGATCCGGGCGTGTCGGTCGAGCAGATCGCGAAGGACTTCGGGGTCCATCCGATGACGTTGTTCAAGTGGTTGCGCCAGGCCGACATCGATGCCGGGACCAGACCGGTTGTCAGTGGCGGTGAGTCGGCGGAGTTGCGGGAGGCCCGCAAGCGGATCCGGTTGTTGGAGCAGGAGAACGAGGTTCTGCGGCGGGCCGCGGCGTACTGCGCGTGACCGCCGAAACACCGAAGCGACTCTGAGGAGACACCGTGACCTACGTCCCCTGGATCCTTTCCGACGACCCTCCGCCGCTGTTTCCAACCGCGCCGGCATCGATTGATGCCCGTCTGGCCCTGCGGCTGCTTCCTGACCGCGTGATCCGCGCGCTCTCTGGCTACTCCGCTCCAGCTGCGGCAGCCTTGGCCTCCGCCGACGGCTCGGGCCGCATGCCGCGCCTGATCCGGTCGTTCAGCGATCCACACTCCCGCACCCGGAGTGGCGAATCAGTCCACAGTGACTAGCAGCGGTGCGGGCCCGTACGTGACCGGTGCCCCGATCCACGGGCCAGGGGATTGACGCGTTTCGCGCTACGCTGCCGTCGTGAACGGGGACACGGGGGAAGGAAAGCGTAAGCGGCTTGCGGCATTGTTACGGGACCGAGCGGCGCGGGCGAAGAACTATCCGCTGTCGGTCTCGCAGGGGCGGCTCTGGTTCCTCCATGAGCTGAGTCGCCACGATCCGACGCTGAACATTCCGGCCGCGGTGCGGTTGGTCGGAGAGCTGCGGGTCGACGACCTGGAACGGGCGATCGGTCGGCTGGTGGCGCGGCACGAGGTCCTGCGGACGGCCTTCGTGTCCGTCGACGGTGAACCGACGCAGGTGGTCCGCCCAGCGGCGGCCTTCGAGCTGCCGGTGGTGGCGTCGACCGACGTGGAGGGGTTGGCGCGCGAGGAGGCACTGCGGCCCTTCGTGCTCGACGGTGGGTCCCTGCTGCGGGCTCGTCTGGTGCGGGTCGCCGAGCGTGAGCACGTGTTGTTGCTGACGGTCCATCATCTGGTGGCCGACGGCTGGTCGCTGGGTGTGCTGGCGCGTGAACTGGGCGCGCTGTACGACGGTGACGCCGACCTGCCGCCGCTCTCCCTGCAGTACGGAGACTTCGCGGTGTGGCAGCGGCAGCAGTTGGCGAGCGGCGTGTACGAGCCGCAGCTGGCGTACTGGCGCGAGCGCCTCAAGGACCTGGCCCGCCTCGGGCTGACCACGGATCGACCCCGACCGGCGGTGATGCGGTTCCGAGGTTCGCGACGGTCGGTGGTGGTGCGGGAATCCACGGCGACCGGGTTGCAGGCGCTGGCGCGGGCGCACGGTGCGACGCTGTTCATGGTGCTGCTGGCGGGTTGGAAGGCGGTGCTGTACCGCTACACGGGTCAGTCGGACGTGGTGGTCGGCACTCCGGTGGCGGGTCGGAGTCGGCCCGAGTTGGAGAGTTTGATCGGGTTCTTCGTCTCCACGCTCGTGCTGCGCACGCGGGTCGACGGGGATGTGTCTTTCGTGGATCTGTTGGGGCGGGTCCGGGAGACGGCGTTGGAGGCGTACGCCCATCAGGACGTGCCGTTCGAGCGGCTGGTGCAGGAGCTGGCCCCGCAGCGTGACCTGAGCCGCAACCCGCTCTTCGACGTGATGCTCACCCTGCAGAACACGCCCATGCCCGCGCAGTCCTGGAAGGACGTGCGGCTCGTTCCCCTCGACCTCGACCGGGGCAGCTCGCAGTTCGATCTCTTCATGGCGCTCAGCCCCCGCCCCGACGGTGGCCTCGACGCCACCCTCGAATACGACTCCGACCTGTTCGACGGCGCGACGATCGAACGAATGGTCGAGCACTACCAGGTGCTGCTCGACGGCGTGGCGGTCGCGCCGGAGAGCCCGGTTGCCGACCTGCCCCTGATGACGGGAGCCGAACGGGCCTGGCTGGCCGCGTGGAACGACACGGGCACCCCTCAGGAGCACGAGACGGTGATCGAGTCGTTCGCCGAGCAGGTCCGGCGTACGCCGGATGCGGTCGCCGTGGTGTCCGCCGACGAGCGGCTGACCTACCGTGAGCTGGACGACCGGGTGTCGCGACTCGCGCGGTCGCTGGTCGGGGCGGGTGTCGGCCCCGGCACGGTGGTCGGGGTGCTGCTGCCGCGCGGGGTGCCCATGGTGGTGACGCTGTTCGCCGTGCTGCGCGCGGGCGGCGCCTATCTTCCGCTGGGTCCGGACGAGCCGCAGGAACGGCTGGCCTTCATGCTGGCGGAGGCCGCGGCGCCGCTGGTGTTGACGGTCAGTTCCCTGGCCGGGCGCGTCACGACGCCGACCTGGGAGCTCGACGACGACCGCTGGCGGCGGGAGCCGACCGCCGAGCCGGCTCCGGTGCGCCCCGGCGATCTGGCGTATGTCATCTACACCTCGGGCTCCACCGGCCGGCCCAAGGGTGTCATGATCGAGCACCGCGCCCTGGCCAACCGGATCCGCTGGGCCCAGCGGTACTTCGGGCTCACCGCCGACGACGTCGTGCTGCAGAAGACGACGTACACCTTCGACGTCTCGGTCTGGGAGTTCTTCTGGCCTCTGGCCGTCGGCGCCCGTCTGGTCGTGGCCGCGCCCGACGCGCACCGTGACCCGGCGCTGCTGTCCGACGAGATCGAGCGTCACGGCGTCACCACTATCCACTTCGTACCCTCCATGCTCCGGGCCTTCGTCGCCGCGGGCCAGGAGGCGCGCTGCCGGTCGCTGCGGCGCGTGATCTCCTCCGGTGAGGCGCTCGCCTGGGACCTGTCGCAGCAGTTCCTCGCGACGTACGACTGCGAGCTGTACAACCTGTACGGCCCCACCGAGGCCGCCATCGACGTCACCGCGTGGCGCTGCCGCTCCGACGGCCTGCCCGGCACGGTTCCGATCGGCCGCCCGATCGACGGCATGAAGGTCGCGATCGTCGACGGCGCGGGACGCCAGGTACCCGTGGGGGTGCCGGGCGAGGCGCTGCTCGGCGGGGTCGGGCTCGCTCGCGGCTACCTCGGGCGTCCCGACCTGACCGCCGAGCGGTTCGTCACGGACACCGTCTTAGGCTCCGGCGGCCGGCTCTACCGCACGGGCGACCTGATGCGCCTGCGCGCCGACGGCGAACTGGAGTTCCTCGGCCGGGTCGACGAGCAGTTCAAGCTGCGCGGCTACCGGATCGAGCCCGGCGAGATCGAGGCGGTGCTGCGCGAGCATCCCGGTGTCGACGACTGCGCCGTGGTCAAGAACGGCGAGATGCTCGTCGGCTACCTGGCCGGCGACGCCGGCCTGCGTGCCGACGACGTGCGGGCGTACCTCGCCGGGCGGCTGCCCGACCACCTGATTCCGGCGGGCTTCGTGCGCGTCGACGCGCTGCCGCTGACCCCGAGCGGCAAGGTCGACCGGCACGCGTTGCCCGCGCCCGAGCGACTGCTCAGCGCCGGGACCGCGTCGGCGCCGCCCTCGACGCCGACCCAGCTCATCCTGGCCGACATGTGGCGAGACGTCCTGGACGTGCCCGAGGTCGGCCTCGACGACGACTTCTTCGCGGTCGGTGGCCACTCGCTCGCCGCGATGCGCCTGTTGTCGCGGGTCAACGACGCCTTCCAGGTGCAGGTGGACCTGAGGGACTTCTTTCGGGAGCCGCACTTCCGCGGTCTCGCCGACGCTCTCGAGGAGAGCTGGCGTGCCGGCCCTGGCACCGCCGACCTGCCCCTGACCCCGCTGGACTCCCGCGCCGACGGCATTGAGCTGTCTCCCGCACAGCGGCGGCTGTGGGCGCTGTGCCAGCTGGAGACCGCCTCGACGGCCTACAACATCCCGGCGGTCGTGCGGCTGGTGGGTGAGCTGCGGGTCGACGCGCTGGAACAGGCCCTGACCCGACTGGTGGCGCGCCACGAGGTTCTGCGTACGTCCTTCGTCGCCGTTGACGGCGAGCCGGTGCAGATCGTCGGGCCGGCGACGCCGTTCGACCTCACGGTCGTCGACTCGTCGGACGTGCAGCGGCTGGCCCGCGAGGAGGCGGTCCGGCCCTTCGTGCTCGACGGCAGATCGCTGCTGCGGGCTCGTCTGGTGCGGGTCGCCGACCGCGAACACGTGTTGCTGCTGACGATCCACCACCTGATCGCCGACGGCTGGTCCATGGGTGTGATCACCCGCGAGCTGGCGGCACTGTACGCCGGGACGACGGACCTGCCGGACCTGCCGGTGCAGTACGGCGACTTCGCCGTCTGGCAGCGGCGATGGCTGGACGGCGGAGTGCTCGAGCCGCAGCTGGCGTACTGGCGCGAGCGACTGAAGGACCTGTCGCGCCTGGAGCTGACGACGGACCGGCCGCGCCGCGCGGTCATGCGCTTCCAGGGCTCGCGGGTCTCGACGGCGGTGCCCCTGCAGGAGCTGCAGGCGCTGGCGCGTGCACATGGTGCGACGCTGTTCATGGTGCTGCTGGCGGGTTGGAAGGCGGTGCTGTACCGCTACACGGGTCAGTCGGACGTGGTGGTCGGCACTCCGGTGGCGGGTCGGAGTCGGCCCGAGTTGGAGAGTTTGATCGGGTTCTTCGTCTCCACGCTCGTGCTGCGCACGCGGGTCGACGGGGATGTGTCTTTCGTGGATCTGTTGGGGCGGGTCCGGGAGACGGCGTTGGAGGCGTACGCCCATCAGGACGTGCCGTTCGAGCGGCTGGTGCAGGAGCTGGCCCCGCAGCGTGACCTGAGCCGCAACCCGCTCTTCGACGTGATGCTCACCCTGCAGAACACGCCCATGCCGCCGCTGAGCCTGCCCGGCCTCGAGATGCAGGCGGTGGACATCGACCCCGGGCTCTCCCGCGCCGACCTGAGCGTGCTGGCCACCCCCGACGGCGACCACCTGAGGCTCGACTTCGAATACGACTCGGACCTGTTCGACGCGGCGACGATCGAGCGGTTGGCGACGCACTACCGCACGCTGCTCGAGAGCGTGGTGACGGCGCCGACGGCCCGAATCGCCGATCTGCCGCTGATGACGCCCGACGAGCAGGCCCTGCTGGCGGCGTGGAACGACACCACCCGCCCGGAGCTGGCCCCGCACCGGACCGTCGACGAGTTGTTCGTCGAGCAGGTACGACGCACCCCCGACGCGATGGCCGTCGACCAGCTGACCTACCAGGACCTGAACGAGCGGGTGTCGCGGCTGGCGCGGGCGCTGGCCGGCGCGGACATCGGCCCCGGGACGGTCGTCGGGGTGATGCTGCCACGCGACGTGCGGATGGTCGTGGCGGTGCTGGCGGTGCTGCGGGCCGGCGCGGCCTATCTGCCACTGGACCCGGACTATCCGGCCCAACGGCTGGAGTTCATGCTGGCGGAGACCGGCGCCCCGCTGGTGCTGACGATCGGGGCGCTGGCGGGCCGGGTCACGACGAACAGCTGGCAGCTCGACGACGACCGCTGGCACGACAGGCCGACCGCGGATCCGACTCCCGCCCGCCCCGACCAGCTGGCCTACGTCATCTTCACCTCGGGCTCCACCGGCCGGCCCAAGGGCGTCATGGTCCACCACCGCGGGCTGGTGGCCTCGACGCTCGCCCGCGCCGACTGGTACGGCGCACCGGTCGAGCGTTTCCTGCTGCTGTCCTCGTTCTCCTTCGACAGCTCGGCCGCCGGTTTCTACTGGGCGCTGCTCACCGGCGGCCGGCTGGTGCTGCCGCCGCCCGACGCCGGCCGCGACCCGCACGCCATCCTGGCACTGATCGAACAGGAACAGGTCACCCACCTGCTGGCGCTGCCGTCGTTATGGAGCGCGGTGCTGGAGGCGGCGCGCCCCGACCACCTGGCTCCGCTGCGTACGGTGATCACCGCCGGCGAAGCCCTCCCGCCGCACCTGCTCGACGAGCAGCACCGCCTCCGCCCGGACCTGCACCTCTACAACGAATGGGGTGCCACCGAGGGCACCGTGTTCAGCACCGTCTACCACTACGAACGCCGCCAGCCGACCGTCCCCATCGGCCGCCCGGTGGCCAACGCCCGCCTCGCCGTGGTCGACCGCGACGGCCGCCAGACACCGATCGGCGTGCCGGGGGAGGCGCTCGTCGGCGGGGTCGCGCTCGCCCGCGGCTACATCGGCCGCCCGGACCTGACCGCCGAGCGGTTCGTCCCCGACACCATCTTCGGCTCCGGCGGACGCCTCTACCGCACAGGTGACCTGATGCGCCTGCGTGCCGACGGCGAACTGGAGTTCCTCGGCCGGGTCGACGAGCAGGTCAAGCTGCGCGGCTACCGCATCGAGCCCGGCGAGATCGAGGCCGTCCTCGCCGGCCATCCGGCCGTCCGGGACTGCGCGGTCGTCCTGCGCGACGGCACCCTCGTCGCCTACGTCGCCGCCGACGACACCGAGGCGCCCGACATCCGTACGCATCTCAGCGCGCACCTGCCGGATTACATGGTGCCGGGAGCGTTCGCCTTCCTCGACGCCTTACCGCTGACCCCCAACGGTAAGGTCGACCGCGCCGCGCTGCCCGAACCGCAGGCACAGGACTCCGGCGACGATACCTACACGGCGCCCCGCACCGACCGCGAACGCACCCTCGCGACCGTCTGGCAGGACGTCCTCGGTGTGGACCGCATCGGCGTGCACGACGACTTCTTCGCGCTCGGTGGCGACTCCATCGTCGGCATCCGCGTCGTCGCGCGGGCCGCCCGGGCCGGCATCCGCCTTTCCCCCGCCGACCTGTTCGAGCGCCCCACGATCGCCGCGCTCGCCGAGGCCTCGTCGGCACCGGCGCCGGCAGGGCCGGCCGAGGCGACCGGTGAGTCCTACCCGCTGACGCCCACGCAGCACGGGATGCTCGTCCACACGCTGCTCGCCCCGTCCGCCAGCCTGTACACCCCGCAGCTCGCCGCGACCCTGGACGGCGACCTCGACGCCGCGGCGCTACGCCGGGCCTGGCAGGCCGTACTGGCCCGGCATCCCGCGCTGCGCAGCGTCGTCGACTGGGCGGAGGCCGGCGAGCCGCGCCAGACCGTCCGGCCGACCGTTGACCTCGACTGGCAGGAGCAGGACTGGCGGGACGTGCCCGAGCCGGAGCACGCCGGGCGTACCGAGCGGTTGCTGCACGCCGACCGTGCCCGCGGCCTCGACCTGGCGCAGGCGCCGCCCATGCGGGTCACCCTGGTCCGGCTGGGAGAGCGGCGGTGGCTCTTCGTCTGGCTCTTCCACCACGCCCTCATCGACGGCTGGTCGGTGCCGCTCATCCTGCGCGACGTGGCCAGCGCCTACCTCGCCGCGCGCGACGGCGAACCGGTCACGTTGCCCCCGGCACCCGCCTTCCGCGACTACGTCGCCTGGCTGCGCGCCCGCGACCCGCAGGCGGGCGAGGCGTTCTGGCGCGACCTGCTCGCCGGATTCGCCGGACCGACCCCCCTCGTGCTGCCCGGTGACCCGCGCGGCGCGGCCGTGCCCACCGACCCGCCGACGGAGTCGGATCTGGATGAGTGCGTCCTCGAGCTGCCCGATGAGCTGGTGGACGCGGTGGCCGGCCTCGCCCGCGCCGCCAGGTGCACCGTCAGCACCGTGTTCCAGGCCGCCTGGGGCCTGCTGCTCGGCCGCTACGCCGGACTCGCCGATGTGGTCTTCGCCGCCGCCTCGTCCGGCCGGTCGGCGGCGGAGCCCGGCACCGAGGAGACCGTCGGGCTGTTCCTCAACACCGTTCCCGTGCGCGTACGGCTCGACGGGGCGGCCACCGTGCGGCAGTGGCTGGCCGACCTGCAGGCGCAGCAGGGCGGGGCGCGCCAGCACGAACACGTGCCGCTCGTGCGGATCCGCGAGCTGGCCGGCATCGCGGCGCACACCTCAGTCGCCGACAGCCTGCTCGTGTTCAACAACGCGGCCCTGCCCACCGCCGACCTGCGGCGTATCGGCGTCACGGTCAGCGACGTCCGCTCCTTCTCGCGCACGAGCTTCCCGCTCGCCGTGGCCGTGTTCCAGGAGGAGCACGTGTCACTCGGCGTGCGCTTCGACACCCGCCGGTTCGGCCGCCGGGCGGCCGGGGCCGCGCTGTTGGAACTCGCCGGTGTCCTGCGCGAGCTGACCCGGTCGGACGAGGGCGCGACGGTCGGCGACCTCACCCTCGCCGGCGCGCAGAGCGCCGACCCGCTCGCCCCGCTGCGCCAGCCGCTGCGGCGCGAGCGGCAGGAACCGGTCACCGCGCGGGTCGCGGCCGTCGCCCGCGACAACCCCGCGGCGGTCGCGGTCACGCTCGGCGAGCGCTCCTGGTCGTACGGGGAACTGGTTGTCACCGCCGATCGCATCGCACGCCGGCTGCTGGCCGGTGGTCTTCGCCCCGGCGACCATGTGCTGGTCACCGGGCCGTCGTGCTTCGGCCTCATCGCCGCCATGCTCGGGGTGCTGCGTGCCCGGGGCGTGCTGGTCCCCCTCGACCCGCGCCTGCCGGAGCGCCGCAAGCGCGACCTGGCCGCGACGGCGGGAGCCCACCGCGCCGTTCTGGTCGGGGGCGAGGCCGCCGCGGCCGGCGACGTCATCGAGGTCGCCGAGGACGGCTCGGTCGCACCCGTGGGCCTCGGCCCGTCCGCGCCCGCCGAGGAGGTCACGCTCGCCGACCCCACCGACACGGACGTCGCCTACGCGGTCTTCACGTCCGGCAGCACCGGCGCGCCCAGGCTGGTCCGCGTCGCCCACGCCGGCCTGGCCCACTTCCTGTCGTGGCAGCGGGACACGTTCGCGGTCGGCCCCACCGATCGCTGCGCGCAACTGACGGCGCTGTCGTTCGACGTCATCCTGCGAGACGTCTTCCTGCCGCTGGTCAGCGGCGCGACCCTGTGCATCCCCCGGCCGGAGGACCGCGCCGTCGACCGGGTCCTCTCCTGGCTCGCCGCGCAGCGCGTCACGGTGCTGCACGCGGTGCCCAGCCTCGCCCACGCGTGGCTCGCGGCGGGCTCCGGGCCGGCCACGACGGCTGGCCCGGAGCTACGCGTCACCTTCTTCGCCGGTGAGCCGCTCACCAGCACGCTGGTCGACGCCTGGCGTGCCCGCACCGGCCGCGCGGCAGAGGTCGTCAACCTGTACGGCCCGGCCGAGACCTGTCTCGCGACCTGCTGGTGGCGGGTGCCCGAGCGGCCCGACGCCGGCGTGCAGCCGATCGGCTCCGCGCTCGCGGGCCGGCAGGCCTTCGTCCTCGGCCCCAACGACTGTCCGTGCGGCGTCGGCGAACTGGGCGAGATCGCGATCCGCAACCCGTACCACGGTGAGGTGACCGAGCCTGACGGCCCACGCGGCGCCGCCGGCCGCTTCCTGCCGAACCCGGCGACCGGCGATCCCGCCGACCTGATCTACCGCACCGGCGACGCCGGCCGGCTCCGGCCCGACGGCACCCTGGAGATCTCCGGACGCCTCGATGAACAGGTGAAGATCCGCGGCGTCCGGGTCAACCCGGCCGAGGTCAACGCCGCCCTGCTCGGTCACCCGGCGGTGGCCGCGTCGTTCGTGTCCGTCCGTCGCGACGACGCCGGCGGGGCTTGCCTCGTCGCCTACGTCGTGCCGGCCGGCGGCTCGGGGGTCAGTGCCACGGAGTTGCGGACCCACGTCGCGTCGTGGCTGCCGACGGCGTTGGTGCCCGCGGCGTTCGTGCCGCTCGACCGCCTGCCTCTGCTACCGAACGGCAAGGTGGACCGCGCCGCGCTCCCGTCGCCGGAGCCGACCCGACCGGCGCTGCGCCGCCCGCCCGAGAACGACCGGCAGGTCGCCCTGGCCGCCGTCTGGCGCGACGTCACGGGTGTCACCGACATCGGGCTCGATGACGACTTCTTCGCGCTCGGCGGCCACTCACTGAGCGCGACGCAGGTGGTGTCGCGGGTCCGCGCGGTCTTCGGCGTGGAGCTACCGATCGTGGCGATCTTCGAGCACCCGACGTTGCAGGCGCTCACCGAGGCGATCGGCACGGCACCCCGCGCCGACGCGGACGACGATGAGCCGATCGTCCGCGTCTCCCGCGCCGAGCGCCGGCGCCCGCAGCGCTGACCCCGAGGTGGGAGACGCGGACGACGATGAGCTGATCGTCCGCGTCTCCCGCCCCGAGCGCCAGCCCCGACGCTTGTCTCAGACGGTGCCGCCGAACTTGGTGGCGAAGGCGGCCATGCCCTCCGGGGACAGGACGTAGCCGTCGGAGGTGCAGGGCATGCGGGCGGTGAAGGCGTGTTCGTGGATCGCCCGGTGGTGCGCCTCGGCCGCCGTGCCGTCGACCAGGCCCAGGGTTGCCGGCAGGTCGTCGACCCGCAGCGTGAGCAGGCTGGACAGGGTGCAGCCGGCGATGGCGTACGCGTCTTCGGGCGTGAAGCGCAGGTCGTGCATCAGGTGGGAGAAGCGTTCGGGCGCCCAGCGGAGCTTCACGACCGGGGTGGGGGAGAGGAGCACGCCGGCGATGGTGAACAGGACGTCCCGGTGGGCCTCGAACCGGGCGATGGCCTCAGCCGGGTCGAAGCAGTGGGGCTCCGAGTCGTCCACGACGATGGTGCCGGGGGCGACCCGGGCGATGTCGAGCAGGCCTCCGACGTTCGTGGCGCCGATGATCGTGGTGGCCTCGTAGAGCTCCGGCGGGATCGCGCCGTGTGACTCGACGACGCGGATCGGCCCGGTGTAGCCGGCGTCCCGGGCCTCCCGCACCAGCGCGGCGAGATGCGGGCGTACGCGGGGCACGTCGCAGAGCAGGATCTCGGCGGGCGGGTCGAGGACGCGCAGCGCCAGGCGCAGCGTGGCGGTGCCGATCGAACCGAGGCCGAGGAAGCCCAGCCGCTCGCCGGACGGCTCCCGCTGGACGAGTCGCAGGGTGGCGAGCAGCGTCTCGACCACGGCCCCCGCCGTCGTCGCGTGGCCGGTCGTGATGGTCATGCCGGGCGGCTGCACGAGTGCGCGGCCGTAGTCTGTCGCGGAGCCGAGCAGGTCGGTGAGGCTGATCGAGCGGGCGCCCAGCATCCCGGCCAGGTTGACGGCCGCGCCGGCCGCCGAGAGCAGGCCCTCGGGGTCGGCGTAGACGTCACTGCGGTAGACCGGCAACATGACCATGCCGATCCGCCCGAGCGCCAGCTCGTAGATGTCGCTCACCACGGGAACGCCGCCGAGGAGGTCCCGGCGCAGCTCCTCGCGGGACAGCCCGAGGCGGCCCGGCAACGAGTCGGGCAGGACGGCGAGCGCCGCCGCGTCGATCCTGGGGATCTCGCCCGTGGCGACGAGGGAGAGCAGCGGCCGCGGCTCGAGTATGAGCGTGTCCGGGAGCGCCACCGCAGGCTGCGCGGTGACCGGAGCCGGAGGCTCGCCGACGGCCGAGGCGGCGTCGGCGACCTGCGCGATGGTGGGCCGGTCGATGACGTCCCGTACGTCGAGGGCCAGCCCGGCGGCCCTGGCGCGGTGGGCGACCTGGATCGCCCGCAGCGAGTCACCGCCGAGGGCGACGAAGTCGTCGTGGATGCCGACCGGGCCGGTGGCGAGCACCTGGGCCCAGATGCCGGCGAGCAGCCGCTGTGCGGCGGTGACCGGTGGATCGGAGCGGCGAGGCTCGGGCCGGGGCGGCTCGGTGCGGGGCGACGGGCCCAACAGCACGGCGGGCACCCGGGCCGGCATCGGGCCCGTGCTGTCCCAATCGGCGTCGGGGTCCTCGGCCATGGCCGCCAGGGTGCGGGCGTAGTAGGCATCGAGGCCGGCCTCGACATCGCCGCAGGTGTCGAAGACCAGGAACAACAGGAGCCGTCCGGTGCGCGCGTCGACCCGGAACTGCGCCTCGAACGGCCACTCGTTGCGCGAATAGTCGTACCGGTAGGCGAACTCCTCGAAGCCGTCGAGCTGCTCGGCCCTCCCCACGAGGTGGTAGTGGCTGAAGACGAAGAGGTTGCCGGGCAGCGCTCCCATCGCCGAAGCGGGGTACCGCCGGTAGGGGAACTCTTCCTGTTCGAGCGCGAAGGTGGCCGCCACGAATGAACGCCAGCTCATCGGCGTGAGCCGCAGCCGGGCCGGCACGACGTTGAGGAACAGGCCCAGTGCCCGGTCGCCGTCGCCGTCCTCGGGCCGACCGTGCGTGACGACAGCGGCGACCACGTCGTCGGTGTCGTTGAGCAGCGAAAGCACGCGCAGGTGGGCCGCGAGCGCGACGCTCTTGAGCGGCGCGCCGGTCTCCTGGGCGAGCCGCCGCAGACCGTCGGACACCTCGGCGCCGATCGGCACCTCGACCTGGGTGCGCCGGCGGGGTCCGGACCCGCCGGCCGCGACGACCGTGCCGGCCGGGTTGCCCGCGAGCCGCCGGCGCCAGAAGTCGGCGCACTCCGCAGAATCCAGGGCGGCGCGCTCGAGCCGTACGGCCTCGCGCATCGCGGGCGACGGCGGCCGGGCGTACCGCTCGGCGGCGCCGGCCGGGTCCGCGTACCGTTCATAGATCTCCAGCAGCATCGCCGAGTGACTCCAGCCGTCGAGCACCGCGTGACACTCGGTCACGGTCAGGTCGAACGAGGCGTCGTGGCGGTGCACAGCGAAGCGCACCAGCGGCGCCCGGTCGGTGGCGAACGGCCGCCGCTTCTCGGCCTCGGCGTAGCGTTCGACCTCCGCGTCCCGTTGCGCCGCGGGAGAACCGACGAGGTCGTACGTGTCGAGGGTCAGCTCCACGGTGCGGTGCACGAGTTGCATCGGCTCGTCGAAACCGGCCAGGTCGAACGACGTCCGCAGCGCGGGGTGCCGGGCCAGGAGGGCTTGCAGCGCCGCGCGCAGCCGGGGCTCATCGAGCGGGCGGTCCAGCCGAAAGCGCGCGATGTTGTGGTAGCGGGCCTCGTCGGGGGAGTACTCGGCGTGGAAGAGCATGCCGAGCTGCAACCGGGTCAGCGGATAGGCGTCCTCGAGGGATGCGGGCAGGCGCTGGCCGGTGGCGGTAGCGCGACCCTGTTCGTCCGGGGCGGAGATCGGCGCCGCCACAGCCGCCAGCGACGCCACCGTCGGGTGCTGGAACAGCTGCTGGAGTGAGATGTCGAGGCCGCGCTCCCGGGCCCGCTGACGCGCCTGGATGGCCAGCAGGGAATCCCCGCCGAGGGCGAAGAAGTTGTCGTGGACGCCGACCGGCCCGGTCCCGAGGACCTCGCCCCAGACGTCCGCGAGCACCTGCTGCTCGGGGCTCGCCGGCGCGGCGTGCCCGCCCGCGTCGGGCACGCCCGGTCGCGGTAGGGCGCCCCGGTCGACCTTGCCGTTGGGGGTACGCGGAATCTCGGCGAGAGGGGTGTAGCTGGCCGGCACCATGTGTGCGGGCAGCATCGCGGCGAGGTGGGCGCGCAGCTCGGCCGACGTCGGCGCGGACTGCTGCGGCTGCGGGATCAGGTAGGCCGCGAGCGCCGGCCCGGCCACGGTGACGACCGCGTCGGCGACGGCGGGGTGGCGGCGCAGCTGTGCCTCGATCTCGCCCAGTTCGACGCGCTGGCCGCGGAGCTTGACCTGGTGGTCGGTGCGCCCCAGGTACTCGAGGGCGCCGTCGGGCCGGTGGCGGGCCAGGTCACCGGTGCGGTACAGGCGTGCGCCGGGCCGGTCGGAGAAGGGGTCGGGGATGAACGACGCCGCGGTCAGCTCGGGTCGGTTGAGGTAGCCACGGGCCAGGCTCACGCCGCCGATGAACAGCTCGCCGGGCACGCCGACCGGTACCGGGTTGAGCCAACGGTCGAGCACATGGATGGTGGTGTTGGCGATGGGCCGTCCGATGGGCACGACGTCACCGTCGCCGGGGCGGTGGTGCCAGGCGGTCACGTCGACGGCGGCCTCGGTCGGACCGTACAAATTGTGCAGTTCGCCACCGAGGCGGTCGTGGAAGCTCTCGGCGAGGTCGGCCGGGAGGGCCTCGCCGCTGCAGACGACCCGCCGCAGCGAAGGAAGCGGTTGCGGCGCGGCGGTGTCGAGGAAGGCCCGCAGCATGGACGGCACGAAGTGCACGGTGGTGACCCGCTCGGCGGCGATGACCCGGTGCAGGTAATCCGGGTCCTGGTGGCCGCCGGGTTCGGCCACCACGAGCCGTGCGCCGGCGAGCATCGGCCAGAAGAACTCCCAGACCGACACGTCGAAGCCGTACGGGGTCTTGTGCAGCACCGTGTCGTCAGAACCGAGCGCATACGTTTCCTGCATCCACAACAGACGGTTGACGATGCCCTGGTGGGTGCACATGACGCCCTTGGGATCGCCGGTCGAGCCGGACGTGTACATCACATAGGCCAGGTCGGTCCCGTGGACCCGGACCGGCGGCAGCGGCGGCGCGTAAGGTACGTCGTCGAGCCACAGCACGGTCGCTTCGGCCGGCAGCACCGGCTGCCACCGCCGCTCGCTGACGACGACAGTCGGCTCGGCGTCGGCGACCATGTAGGCCAGCCGCCGCGGCGGGTAGGACGGCTCCAACGGCAGGTACGCCGCACCGGCCCGGACGACCGCGAGCAGCGCCACGGGAAGGTCGAGGCACCGTTGCAGGCAGACCCCGACGATCGACCCGCGGCCCACGCCGCGCCGGGCCAGCTCGCCCGCGAGCCGGGCCGATCGCTCGTCCAGCTCGGCGAAGGTCAGCCGCTCGCCCCCGAACGAGACCGCCTCGGCGTCGGGCCGCCGCGCCAGGCCGGCCAGCGCCAGGTCGGCCAGACCGCCGTCGAACCCGTAGTCGCGGGCGGTGCTGTTCCATTCGGCCAGCCGCGCGCGTAGCGCGTCACCGAGCAGGTCGAGCCGCGACAGCGGTTCATCCGGCCGCGCCAGCACCGCGTCGAGCAGCACCTCGAGCCGCTCGGCCAGGCCCACCACGCCGGCGCGGTCGAATAGGTCGGTGCTGAAACTCCACAGGCCGTCCAGCCGCCCGTCAGCGGCGACGAAGGAGACCGTCAGGTCGAACTTCTCCCCACCGGTGTCGAGCAGGACGGGCTCGACGGCGAGGCCGTCGACCGCCGGCGCCGGCGTGTTCTGCACGTTGAGCATCACGTTGAACAGGGGGTTCTCGCCGAACTCGCGCGCCGGTCGCAGCTCGTCGACGAGCATTTCGAACGGCAGCTCCTGGTGGGCGAGCACGTCGAGCGCGGCCACGCGTACCCGGCCGAGCAGCTCGCGGAAGCTCGGGTCGCCGGAGAGGTCCGTGCGCAGCACCAGGGTGTTGGTGAACAGGCCCACGACGCCTTCGACCTCCGGCCGTCGGCGGCCCGCGACCGGCACCCCCACGACGATGTCGTCCTGGCCGCTGTGCTGGCGCAGCAGGGCCGCGAAGGCCGCGGAGACGCCCATGAAGAGCGTGGCGCCGTCCTCCTTGCACAGGGCTTCGAGACGTTGCACCGCGGCGCGCGGCACCGACCGGGTGAGCCGTCCACCCCGTTGGCTTCGCACCGGCGGTCGCGGCCGGTCGGTGGCGAGCTCGACCCGCTCGGGCGCCCCGGCGAGCCGCTGTCGCCAGTGCGCGAGTTCGCGCGCGACGACGCCGCCGGTGCCGCGTTCGCGCTGCCAGACGGCGTAGTCGGGATACTGGATCGGCAGCTCCGCCAGTTGGGGCGGGGCGCCGGCAGCCCGGGCGGCGTAGCAGGCGAAGAGGTCGCGCACCAGGATGCCGACCGACCAGCCGTCGGCGACGATGTGGTGCACGGTGATGCCGAGCAGGTATCCGCCGTCGGCTATGCGGCCGAGGTAGACGCGCAGGAGCGGACCCTTCTCCAGGTCGAACGGCGCCGACGCCTGGGCGGTGGCGGCCGCCAGCGCCTCGGTGAACCCGGCCACCGCCTCGTCCCGCAGGTCGTATCGCGCGCTCTCCGCCACCAGTTGGGTGGGCTCCCCGTCGACCAGGGCGAACGTCGTGCGCAACGCGTCGTGCCGCACGACGACGTCGGTCACCGCCGCGAGGAGCGCGTCCGGGTCGAGGGAGCCGGCGAACCGGCCCGCATAGGTCAGGTTGTAGGACGACGTGTCCGGCTGAAGTTGTTGGAGGAACCAGAGCCGCTGCTGCGCCAGCGACACCGGAAATGAGTACACATCATCGTCCATCGCGCAACCCCCGTTGCTATAGCGCGCCGACAAGCGCCCGAACAGCCTAGTACTCCAGCCGCACCTGGTGGAGGTGGAGTCTTCGCTGGTAGTGGGCCGTTTTGGCGCGGTATTGGTGTCGCCGTCGCCATCGTGACCACCGATGGATGTGATCGAAGGGTCTGATGGTGGTGATCAGGTGTGCCAGCAGACGTCGGACCTCGCCGAGGGTGAGCGGGATGAGGCCGTCATCGGATCCGTTGCCCCCTTTTTGGCGTGGGCGGCGGTGCCGGCGAGGTAGGCGTGGGCGCACAGAACGAGTGTTATGTGGCGGTACCAGGCGTCGTAGCGACGCACCTGGTAGTGGTCCAGTCCGACCTCGGTCTTCGCGGTTTGGAAGCATTCCTCGATCGCCCAGCGGGTTCCGGCGACCCGGATCAGGGTCCCGTCCTGGGTGTCGGCGGGGCCGAAGCACAGGTAGTAGGCCAGGTCCGTGGGGTTGGTGATGCTGCGGCGGATCAGCAACCAGTGGCCGTATCCGTCGCGGTGCCGGGCAGGGAAGCCACCGCCCAGTCGTAGAGTCGTGGTCCTTTGGCGCCGGCGCCGCAGCTGCGACGCTTCCAGGCCAGGGCCGGCGCGCTGGCGGCGAGGACGTCGGGGCGGGAGTTCCCCGCCGTGGTCGGGATCCGCTGGTTTCGGGGCACGGCAAGGACGTAGCCCGCCGCGAGATCGTCCTAGGCCGTGTCTTCAAAGGTTCACAGCCATTGGAGTAGCGCGGCGATGGTGACGGTGGCCTGGTACGAGGTCGCGGTCTTGTCGTAGCGGGTGGC
>NZ_JBEZFA010000006.1:0-169518 GCF_040649215.1 Micromonospora sp. NPDC049044
CCACCCGCTACGACAAGACCGCGACCTCGTACCAGGCCACCGTCACCATCGCCGCGCTACTCCAATGGCTGTGAACCTTTGAAGACACGGCCTAGCCCAGCCCACCACATGATCACAGCCGGCACCCACACCAACACGGGCAGCCACCTCGCGCCCATCGAACTATTGACATCGATCACGCCGCACCGAAGGCTCGCGCCTACAGGTCCTTCACCCAAGGAGGCGCGATGAGACCGAGACGACTGGCGATCGCCAGCGTGGTCACCCTGCTCGGCGCACTGGCACTGACCCCACCCGCCAGCGCGCGGCCACCATCCGAACCGGGCGCCCGCGACGGCCTGGAGGTGTACGTCGGCACTGTCGACGCGAAACAGCGGGAGCAGTTGCGCGCGGCGGGGGTCGACCTCGGCCACGACGCGAAGACGGACTCATCCGGCCGCACCACCGTCGAGACGGTCCTCAGCCGCCGGCAGGCGAAACGGTTGACCGACAAGGGCGTACCGCTGGCGGTGAAGAAGGTTCGCGGCAAGGACGCCTCGCAGGCGCTGCGGGAGCAGGCCGCGGCGGGCTGGGCGAGTTTCCGGCCCTACGGGGAGCCGGGCGGTCTGCGGGACGAGCTGAACGCCACAGCGGCCCGGTATCCGAAGCTCGCCAAGGTGCAGACGATCGGTCGCAGCCAGCAGGGCCAGCCGATCGTCGCCCTCAAGGTCACCAAGAACGCGCGGACCGTCCCGGACGGACGGCGACCGGCGGTGCTCTACGCCGGTGCGCAGCACGCCCGCGAGTGGATCACGCCGGAGATGACCCGGCGGCTGATGCACCACGTGCTTGACAGCTACGGCACCAACCGGGAGATCACCCGCCTGTTGGACACCACCGAACTGTGGTTCCTGCCGGTCGCCAACCCGGACGGCTACGACCACACCTTCACCCCCGGCAACCGGCTGTGGCGCAAGAACCTGCGGGACAACAACGGCGACGGGCAGATCACCTCGGGCGACGGTGTCGACCTCAACCGCAACTTCAGCTACAAGTGGGGGTACGACAACGAGGGCTCGTCACCGGACCCGAACAGCGAAACCTACCGGGGCCCGGGCCCCAACTCGGAGCCGGAGACCAAAGCCCTGGACGGGCTCTTCAAGCGGGTCGGGTTCGAGTTCTTCGTCAACTACCACTCGGCGGCCGAGTTGCTGCTCTACGGCGTCGGCTGGCAGGTGAGCACCCCCACCCCGGACGACGTCATCTACGAGACGATGGCCGGTGACGACGCGCACCCGGCGGTGCCCGGCTACGACCCGGACATCTCCGCCGAGCTGTACACCACCAACGGGGACACCGACAGCCACGCCACCGTCAAGTACGGCACGCTGGGCTTCACCCCGGAGATGTCCACCTGCGAGGCCGCCTCGGCGGTCGACCCGGACGACGAGTGGCGCCCGGAGGACTGCGTCAGCGGCTTCATCTTCCCCGACGACGAGGCTCTCATCGCCGGTGAGGTGCAGAAGAACCTGCCGTTCGCGCTTGCCGTGGCCCGCTCGGCGGCGGACCCGGACGACCCGGTGTCGGTGGTCGGTCGCAGCACCCCGGACTTCGTGGTGGACGCGTTCGACACCTCGTACGGGCGCACCCAGCAGGTCGCCTCGATCACCCGTCGGGCGCTGAAGAACGTCCGGATGCACTACACGGTCAACGGCGGCCGACCGAAGACGGTAGCGGTCCGCGAGTGGCGCGGCGGCGAGCGGTACGGCGACACGAACGACGACTACTACGCCGAACTGCGCGGCACCGTCACCGGCGCGAAGCCGGGTGACCGGGTGGAGGTCTGGTTCACCGGAAACAAACCGCGAGCCGGGGTGGTGGCCAGCGAACACTTCACCTATCGGGTGCACAACGACATCGGCGGCGACGTGCTGGTCCTCGCGATGGAGGACGTCACCGGCCTCAGCCCGACGCAGACCGGCACCACCGCGAAGTACGCCGACGAGGTCGCGGCGTCGTTGCGTGCCGCCGGACGCAGCAGCGACGTGTACGACTTCGACGCGATGGGACGCGAGGCACCCCACCCGCTGGGCGTGTTGTCGCACTACAAGGCGGTGGTCTGGGAGACCGGCGACGACGTCATCCTGCGCTCCCCCGGGCAGGTGCCCGGCACCACGGCCAAGGCGGCGCTCACCACCGAGCTGGCCGTCCGGGACTACCTCAACGAGGGCGGCAAGCTCCTGGTCAGCGGCCAGTACGCGCTGTACGCCCAGGGCGCCAACGGGTCGTACGTCTATCACCCGGACGCACCGCCCGAGTGCACCGACGCCGATTCCGCCAGCTGCCTGCCGTTGCTCAACGACTTCCAGCAGTACTGGTTGGGCGCGCACACCTACGTCAGTGACGGCGGCACCTCACCGGACGGGGGACCGTACCCGGTCGCCGGGATCGACGGGGCGTTCACCGGCTTCAGCGGGCAGCTCAACGCGCCCGGGTCGGCGCAGAACCAGGAGCACAGCGCATCGTTCCTGACCACGTCGAGTTTCCTGCCGCCGGACGAGTTCCCCCAGTTCGCCAGCTCCGCGCCGGTGGGCTGGACCCGGCCGGGCGGCGCGCCGTTCGATCCGCGGACCGGCGAGTGGTACCTGCACAGCGGGCAGAGCGACGAGTCGTACAAGCGGCTCACCCGCACTGTTGACCTGACCGGGGCGAGCGCCGCGGAGTTGCGCTTCTTCACCTCGTACGACATCGAGCAGGACTGGGACTTCCTCTTCGTCGAGGCGCACGAGGTGGGCAGCGACAACTGGACGACCCTGCCGGACGTCAACGGCAAGACCAGCACGGCGACCGGGGAGAGCTGTCTCAGCAACTGGAGTGAGGTGCACCCGTTCCTGACGCACTACCAGGGCGCGGACTGCTCGCCCACCGGCAGCACCGGCAGCTGGAACGCGGCGTCCGGCGCCTCCGGCGGTTGGAAGGAGTTCGTCACGGACCTGTCCGCTTATGCCGGCAAGCAGGTCGAGGTGTCGATCACGTACGCCTCGGACTGGTCGACCCAGGGGCTCGGCGTCTTCCTGGACGACGCCCGAGTGGTTGTCGACGGGGCGACAGTGGCCGACACCTCGTTCGAGTCGGCCGACCTGGGCGGCTGGACGGTGGCCGGGCCACCGGCCGGGTCCGGTGGCAACGCCACCGACTGGTCGCGCAGCCAGCGGGCGTTCGAGGAGGGCTCGGTGGTGGTCACCGACGACACCGTCTATCTGGGCTTCGGGCTGGAGGGGCTGCCCCCGGCTGCCCGCGACGACCTGGTCGCCCGCTCGCTGAGGCACCTCAGCGGTCGACCCCGGCCCTGACGGCGGCGAGGTGCGCCGGCGGTCCCCGACCGTCGGCGCACCTTCGGTGTACGACGGGTGCGGCCACCACGAATGTGATGAGCTGTACGGGTGTCGGGGCTGGGACTTGTGCTGCACCCCACCCGGGATGTCACCGAGGTGGTCGGGATCATCGAGCGGTGGGCGACGCGCCACCACAAGACGCTCATGGTGAGCGAGGAGGACCAGCACCGCGTGCCGTCCTGCGTCGAACCGGTACCGGCCGAGGAGGTTGCCACCCGCGCCGACGCGCTGATCAGCATCGGTGGGGACGGCACCATGCTGGGTGCGCTGCGCTCCGCCATCCGCGACCCGAAGCCGGTGCTCGGCGTACACCTGGGTCACCTGGGGTTTCTCGTCGAAATCGAGCCGCCGGAGCTGCCCGACGCGCTGAGTCGGCTGCTGTCGAAGGACTTCACAGTCGAGTCGCACGCCTGCCTCGCCTGCGACGTGTGCGGCGACGACGTGGTGGCGTTCAACGACATCGCGTTGGTCCGCCAGCCCGGTTCCGGCTTCGTCAGCGTCACCCTCGGCATCGACGGTCAGCAGTACGGCTACTACCGCAGCGATGCCGTGGTGGTGAGCACCCCGATCGGCTCGACGGCGTACAGCTACGCGGCAGGCGGCCCACTGATCTCCCCCGCCGCCGATTCGGTGGTGATCACGCCGTCGGCGCCGATGGCCGGCATCTCCCGGTCGGTGGTGCTCTCACCGGACGAGAAGATCCGCTTGGAGCTGCGGCCCGACTCGTCGCCGGTCGTGGTGGAGATGGACGGGCTGGTGTTCCGCGACGCGGCAACGGAGGGGGCGGTGGACATCACGTACCGCCGCAACGCCGGTCTGGTGGTCCGCTTCGACCCGCTGCGCTACCAGGAACGCAACCAGTTGAAGATGACCCTGCTCGACCTGCCGTTCCTGCCCGAGCAGCTCCGCGAGCTGCTCCCCGAAGAACTACGCCGCCGCGCCCAACAAGAAATCCCCCCACCCTGCTAAACCCCCACCCCCTCCCCCACCTCCCACCCCACCCCACCCGACACGGTTGATCATGAAGTTATTGCCATGCCGCGCGGCGTGTCGTGGCAATAACTTCATGATCAACGCGGGTGTGGGGTGGGGGGTGGGGTTTGGGGTTAGGACTGGGTTAGGGCTTGGTCTACGAGGGTTTTGGCTTCTTGTTGGATCTGCTTGAGGTGGTCGGGGCCCTGGAAGGACTCGGCGTAGATCTTGTAGACGTCTTCTGTGCCCGAGGGCCTGGCGGCGAACCAGCCGGACTCGGTGCTGACCTTGAGGCCACCGATCGGGGCGTTGTTGCCGGGGGCGGTGGTCAGGGTCGCGGTGATCGGCTCACCGGCCAACTCGGTGGCGGTCACCTGCTCCGGGGAGAGCTTGGCGAGCACTGCCTTCTGCTCCCGGCTGGCCGGGGCGTCGATCCGGGCGTACGACGGCGCGCCGAAGCGTTCGGCCAGTTCCGCCCAGTGCTCGCTCGGGCTACGCCCGGTGGTGGCCAGGATCTCGGAGGCGAGCAGGCAGAGCAGGATGCCGTCCTTGTCGGTGGTCCAGGTGGAACCGTCGCGGCGCAGGAACGACGCCCCGGCGCTCTCCTCGCCGCCGAAGCCGACCGACCCGTCGAGCAGGCCGGGCACGAACCACTTGAAGCCGACCGGCACCTCCAGCAGCGGCCGACCCAGGTCCGCGGCGACCCGGTCGATCATCGACGAGGAGACCAGGGTCTTGCCCACGGCGGCGGCCGGACCCCATTCGCTACGGGTCCGGAACAGGTGGCCGATCGCCACCGCCAGAAAGTGGTTGGGGTTCATCAGACCGGCGTCCGGGGTGACGATGCCGTGCCGGTCGGCGTCCGCGTCGTTGCCGGTGGAGATCTGGAAGTCGGCGCGGGCGGCGATCAGCGACGCCATCGCGTTCGGCGAGGAGCAGTCCATCCGGATCTTGCCGTCGCCGTCCAGGGTCATGAACCGCCAGGTCGGGTCGACCGTCGGGTTGACCACGGTCAGGTCCAGTCGGTGCCGCTCGGCGATCTCGCCCCAGTACGCCACGCTCGCCCCGCCGAGCGGGTCCGCGCCAATGCGCACCCCGGCGTCGCGGATCGCGTCGATGTCGATCGCCGCGGGCAGGTCGTCGACGTAGTGGGCGAGGAAGTCGTACTCCCCGGTGGTGTCGGCGGCCCGAGCCCGCGCGTAGGTGATCCGGCGGACCTCCTTGAGCCCGGCGGCGAGGATCGCGTTGGCGCGGTCCTGGATCCACCGGGTCACGTCGGTGTCGGCCGGCCCGCCGTTCGTGGGGTTGTACTTGAAGCCGCCGTCGTCCGGCGGGTTGTGCGACGGGGTGATGACGATCCCGTCGGCGAGCCCGCTGGTGCGCCCCCGGTTGTGGGTGAGGATCGCGTGCGACAACGCCGGGGTGGGGGTGTAGCCGTCGCGGCTGTCGACGAGCACGGTGACCCCGTTGGCGGCGAGCACCTCCAGGGCGTCCACGGCCGCCGGCGCGGACAGCGCGTGGGTGTCCCGGGCGAGGAAGAGGGGCCCGTCCAGCCCCTGCTCCCGCCGGTAGTCGCAGAGCGCCTGGGTGACCGCCAGGATGTGGTCGGAGTTGAACGCGTTGCGCAGGCTGGAGCCGCGGTGCCCGGAGGTGCCGAAGGAGACCTGCTGGGCCGGGTCCGTGGGGTCCGGATGCTCGGCGTAGTAGGCGGTCACCAGGCGCGGCACGTCGACCAGGTCGGCGGGCTCCGCGGGCTGGCCGGCACGGGGGTGGGTCACTGCGGGATCCTCCTCGGGGAGTGCGGGTCGGTCACGGCACGACCTTCTGGCCCTTGCCGATCACCACGATGCCATTGTCGGAGACGGTGTAGCGCTGCCGGTCCTTTTCCAGGTCGACGCCGATCTCGACGCCCTCCGGGACGAACACGTTCTTGTCCAGGATGGCCCGCCGGATAACCGCGTGCCGGCCGATCTCCACACCTTCCATCAGCACCGAGCCCTCGACGTGCGCCCAGGAGTGCACCCGCACCTTCGGCGAGACGATCGAGTTCTCCACGAGCGATCCGGAGATCACCACCCCGGGCGAGACCATCGAGCCGACCGCCCGGCCGACCCGCTCACCCCACTGGTGGACGAACTTCGCCGGTGGCCACGGCGGCTGCTCGGTGTAGATCGGCCAGTCGAAGTTGTACATGTTGAAGACGGGGTGCACGTTGATCAGATCCATGTGCGCGTCGTAGAACGAGTCGAGCGTTCCCACGTCGCGCCAGTAGCCACGATCCCGGTCGGTGCTGCCCGGCACCTCGTTGTCGCGGAAGTCGTAGACGTTCGCCTCGCCCCGCTCGACGAGCATCGGGATGATGCTGCCGCCCATGTCGTGCTTGCTGCTCTTGTCGGCGGCGTCGCGTTCGACCGCCTCGCAGAGCGCCCGGGTGGTGAAGACGTAGTTGCCCATCGAGGCGTAGATCTCGTCCGGCGCGTCGGGCAGGCCGACCGCGTCGGTGGGCTTCTCCCGGAACGCTCGGATCTTCCGGCCGTCCTCGCCGACCTCGATGACGCCGAACTGGTCGGCCATCGACAGCGGCTGGCGGATGCCGGCGACGGTGACCGCGGCGCCGGAGGCGATGTGGTCCTCCACCATCTGCCGGGGGTCCATCCGGTAGATGTGGTCGGCGCCGAAGACGATCACGTAGTCGGGCTGCTCGTCATTGATCAGGTTGAAGCTCTGGTAGATGGCGTCGGCCGAGCCGGCGAACCACCACGGGCCACGACGCTGCTGCGCGGGCACCGGGGTGACGTAGTTGCCGAGCAGCGTGGACATCCGCCAGGTCTTGGTGATGTGTCGGTCGAGGGAGTGGGACTTGTACTGGGTCAGCACGACGATCTTGAGATAGCCGGCGTTGGCCAGGTTGGAGAGGACGAAGTCGACCATGCGGTACATCCCGCCAAACGGGACGGCCGGCTTGGCCCGGTCCGTGGTGAGTGGCATCAGGCGCTTGCCCTCCCCACCCGCCAGGACGATCGCGAGCACCTTGGCAGCCATGCCCCGACGCTATCCACCCGCGTCGCACTTCACCACTCGTACGGGGACTCTTCTGCACTAGGGTGCGGGGTCATGACGGAACCCACCCCGCTGCGCGTCGATCTGCTCACCCGCGAGTACCCGCCGGAGGTCTACGGCGGCGCCGGGGTGCACGTCGAGTACCTGGCCCGGGAGTTGCGCCGCCTCGCTGAGGTGCGGGTGCACTGCTTCGGCCTGCCGCGCACCGAGCCGGGCGTCACCGCGTACGCCGAATCACCCGGCCTGACCGGCGCGAACGCCGCGCTGCGCACGATGGGCGTGGACCTGGAGATGGCCGCCGGCGCGGCGGGCGCCGACGTGGTGCACAGCCACACCTGGTACGCGAACCTGGCCGGGCACACCGCGAAGCTGCTGCACGGCGTGCCGCACGTGGTGACCGCGCACAGCCTGGAGCCGCTGCGGCCGTGGAAGGCCGAGCAGCTCGGCGGCGGCTACGCGCTCTCGTCCTGGATCGAACGCACCGCGATGGAGGCCGCCGACGCGGTGATCGCGGTCAGTGGGGGGATGCGTAACGACGTGCTCACCGCCTACCCGCAGATCGACCCGTCGAAGGTCCGGGTGGTCTACAACGGCATCGACACCGTGCAGTACGCCCCGGACCCCGGCACCGACGTGCTGGACCGGCTGGGCATCGACCCGTCCCGCCCCAGCGTGGTCTATGTGGGAAGGATCACCCGGCAGAAGGGGCTGCCCTACCTGCTGCGGGCCGCCCGGGAGTTGCCTGCCGACACGCAGCTCGTGCTGCTCGCCGGCGCGCCGGACACGGCGGAGATCGCCGCCGAGGTGGAGGGGCTTGTCGCGGAGCTGCGGGCCAACCGCTCCGGCGTGGTCTGGGTGGCCGAGATGCTGCCCAAGCCGGAGGTGATCCAGGTGCTCACCCACGCCACCGTCTTCGCCTGCCCGTCGATCTACGAGCCGATGGGCATCGTCAACCTGGAGGCGATGGCCTGCGAGACGGCCGTGGTGGCGACCGCGACCGGCGGCATCCCGGAGGTGGTGTCCGACGACGAGACCGGCCTGCTGGTGCCGATCGAGCAGGTCAGCGACGGGTCGGGGACCCCGTTGGAGCCGGAGAAGTTCGTCGCGGACCTGGCGTCGGCGATCAACACGCTGCTCGCCGACCCGGCGCGTACCGGTCGGTTCGGTCAGGCCGGTCGTCGGCGCGCGGTCGAGCACTTCTCCTGGGACTCCGTCGCCCGCCAGACCCTCGACGTCTACCGCTCGCTGCTGGAGGCCTGACCCGCCCAGGTCATCCCGCGGAGGCGCGGGTGTCGTACGTCGCGCGGTTGTCGAGCACCTCGTCCATGTGTGTCTCGGCCCAGCCCTTCAGGCCGCGCATCATCTGGTGCAGCGAGACGCCGAGATCGGTCAGCTCGTAGGTGACAGTGACGGGCACGGTCGGCGTCGCCGTTCGCGTGATCAGGCCATCGCGTTCCAGGGAGCGCAGCGTCTGGGTGAGCATCTTCTGGCTGACGCCGGCCAGGAGGCGCGACAGCTCGGAGTAGCGCAGCGGGCGGGGTTCACCGGCGCAGTCGGCGCCGAACCGGTGGGAGCCGTCGCTGCCCAGCGCGGCCAGGATCAACGTGACCCACTTGTCGGAGATCCGGTCGAGCAGTTTGCGGCTGGGGCACTCGGCCAGGAATACGTCGTACTGCGCCCTGGTCTGTGCTCTCTGCTGGGCCGCCGTCGTCGTCGCCATCCGCGCCACTCCCCCACCTGTCGGTGTGTTACGCACTTTGAAGTGCCTACTTCCCAGCAGGAAGTTACCCGACCAGAGTGAAGCAGGTACCTGCGCGGCACTGATCGCGCCGCACTCCACCTGAAATCCGAGGCCTGCACATGCGCTCCACTTCCGTTACCGACGACGCCCACGCCCTTCAAGGCGGCAAGCCTTCCCTCCCCGGCGGCACCTGGATGCTGGGCGACCTGAGCGTCACCCGCTTCGGCTACGGCGCCATGCAGCTCGCCGGGCCGTGGGTCATGGGGCCGCCCGCCGACCACGACGGCGCGCTCGCCGTCCTGCGCGAGGTCGTCGAACTCGGCATCACCCACATCGACACCAGCGACGCCTACGGGCCACGCATCACCAACAGGCTGATCCGGGAGGCTCTGCGCCCGTACCCCGAATCGCTGCACATCGTCACCAAGGTCGGCGCCACCCGCGACCAGCAGGGCGGCTGGCCCCCCGCCCGCAAGCCCGACGACCTGCGCCGGGCGGTCCACGAGAACCTGGAGAACCTCGGCGTCGAGGTGCTCGACCTGGTCAATCTGCGGCTCGGCAACGCCGAAGGCCCACAACCCGGCTCGCTCGCCGAACCGTTCGAGACGCTCGTCGACCTCCAGCGGCAGGGCCTGATCCGGCACCTCGGGGTGAGCAACGCGACGGCGCAGCAGGTCGCCGAGGCGCAGGCGATCGCGCCGATCGTGTGCGTACAGAACATGTACAACCTGGCCTTCCGCCAGGACGACGACCTGATCGACACGCTCGCCGAACAGGGCATCGCCTACGTGCCCTACTTCCCGCTCGGCGGCTTCAGCCCGCTCCAGTCTGCAGCCCTGTCGGCCGTGGCCGACAGGTTGGCCGCGACACCGATGTCGGTCGCCCTGGCCTGGCTGCTGCGGCGCTCGCCGAACATCCTGCTCATTCCGGGTACGTCGTCAGTCGCGCACCTGCGCGAGAACGTCGCCGGCGCGGGGCTGTCGCTCTCCGACGAGGACCTCGCCGACCTGGACAAGATCGGAAGGTGACGACGAGTCCGCCGCGCGGGGCGCACGCCGCCTTTCTGCCGGGGCGCACGGCCGCCTTTCTGCCGGGGCGCATGGCCGCCTTCGTTTCGGGTGCCCGGCGCCCCGTGCGGTGGTCTCGTTCACTGACCCGAGCGCGCTGCGGTAGTCAGGCTTGGCGGGCTAGAGCTGCTGCCGATCCACAGGCCGAGCGCGGCCAGCACGAGGCTGGCGCAGAGGCTGCCGAGCACGTTGAACGCCTCGACCGCGGCGTTCCTGCGCAGCAGTCCCAGGGTGTGCCACTCCTCGGTGGAGAAGGTGGTGTACGCCCCGAGGAAGCCGACCCCGACGATCGTGGCGAAGTCCTGCGCGCCGGCGGCGGTGTGTTTCACCGCGTAGCCGGTGACGATGCCGAGCACGAAAGCGCCCGAGACGTTGATCAGGAAGGTGCTCGCCGGGAACGCCTTGCTGGACCCGGTGGCCCGCGCCTTCCACCACGGCTTGACAAGGGCATCGATGCCGGCGCGGCTCAGCGCTCCGAGCCCGCCGGCCAGGAACACCCCGATGCCCACCCACATCAGGCGCCCCTCCCCGTCGGACGCCCGGTGCGCAGTTCCACGAGGCGGGCGCCGAGCGCTGCCGCGATCACTCCGAGGACGATGGACACCACCAGGTAGACGATGCCGATTCCGCTGCGCCGCGCCCCGATCAGCTGGTCGGACTCGACGATGAAGTGCGACCAGGTGGTGAACCCGCCGATGAGCCCGGTGGACAGGAACGGCTTGCCCCACGGGCCGGGCAGCCGGTGTGCCGCCAGCAGCGTCATCACGGCGCCGAGAGCGAAGGCGCCCACCATGTTGATAGCGAAGGTGACCCAGGGGAAGTCAGGTGGCGTGGACGGCGCGAAGCCGAGGCCCAGCAGGTAACGCAGGGTAGCGCCGATACCACCGCCGACGACGATCGCGAGGATTGTCATCTGCCCATTCACTCACCGCCAGCCCGCGCCGCCGCCCCGGGCCGAGCATTCCTCACCCGTACGGTCGACACCCCACCCGCGCGGTCCTGGTGCTGACGCGACGCGGGAGCCACGCTCAGATCGCCGTTCCAGGCGGAGATTTCAGCAATGAGGTCGCCTCGGCGCAGTGACCACCACGTCCGTTCCGTAGCGCGGCGGCGGCGATGCGGATCAGGTCGATGTTGACCCCGGCGGCGCCGCTGGGATCGTGCACCTTCAGCTTCACGTCGAGGCTCACGGTTGTCTCGCCCCAGCCTTGCGCCTCCAGGTTGAGGTGAGCCACCTTCTGCGACCCGAGATGCGGCAGGTAACCGAGCGGAGCCACCTCGACGCGGTCCGCCCCGGCCAGGGCGTTGAGCTTGGACTGCTTCTTGGTGTTGGGGTTCTCGACCAGGTTGCGGAAGTCTTCGGTGCCGCCCAGATTGACCTGGTAGGAGCTGACCAGGGTGAGGCCCCGCTCCTTGAGCAGCCGCAGCAGCGCGTTGTGCAGCACCGAGGTGCCGAACTGGCTGGCCAGGTCGTCGCCGATCAGCGGCAGACCGGCCGCTTCGAAACCGCTCAGCACGTCCGGATCGCGGGAGATCGGGTCGGCTGTGGTGTTGATGAAGGCGACGCCCGCGGTACGCGCTGCCTCGGCGTACGCCCGGGCGACGTCCGGTCGGCCACTCGGCGCCGAGTAGAGCAGCACCTCCGCCCCGGCCAGTGCCGCCGCCACCCACTGCACCCCTGTCGCGTCGACGAGGCCTCTCGTGACCGGCACACCCGCCTTGGGCAGGTCGCAGTTGAGCCGGGGAAAGTTGTTGGGCGGCAGGAAGATCGCCTCGGTCAGGTCCCTGCCGATCTTCTCCTCGGACGTGGCGAACGCGGCGACGACGTCGATGTCGCCCACCCCGAGCCCGTCGATCATCGGCCTGCGAATCCCGACCAGGCTGCCGCTGTGGCGGTGCAGAGCGAGCCCCTGCACCAACGCCGACGTGTTGTTGCCGACGCCGACAACCGCCACCTTCACCCGTTCGATCATGGCCGGAGGCTACGCCACCGCCGCGCACGCCGTGGCGCGCCGACCCACTCCGGAGGGGCGAGCGTCGATCCGGAAAATGTCGTACACCTGTTCTATTCTCTGGTGGTGATCGATACGTTGGAGCAGGCAGAGGCCGCGGTGACGGCCTGCTTCGACACGGCCGTCTGGGCCGCTGGTGAGCGCGACCTCGTGGCGGCCCTGGATGCCACGCACCGCATCGAGCAACGCCTCGCCGCAGTCAAGCTGACCCTGGTGCGCGAGTTGGACGGGCGTGGCACCGCCACCGCACAGGGCGCGTCCTCGACGGCCGTGTGGCTGCGCGACCGGCTGCGCCTCGGGGTCGGCGCCGCCCGCCGTTTGGTCGAGCTGGCCGCGACGCTCGACGCCGCACCGGCGGGGGTGCGTGACGCGTTGGCCGGTGGGGTGGCCGATCAGGAGCAGGTCCGGGTCATCGCCGAGACGGTCGAGACTGTGCACGTCGTCGCTGGCGCGGAGGCCGCCGACAAGGCCGTCGGCGTTCTCGTCGACTGGGCGGCACAGTTCGACGCCGCCCAGTTGCGCAGGCTCGGCACCCGCATCCTCGACCACGTGGCCCCGGAGGTCGCCGACGCCGCCGCCGAGGCGGCCCTGCGGGCGCAGGAGTCACGAGCCGGCCGCGACCGACACATCACCGTCAGCGAACAGTCCGACGGACGGTTGCGCCTCTCCGGGGTCCTCGACGCCGAAGCCGCCGCCGCGCTGCGCGCCGCCATCGACCCACTCACCGCCCCCACCGGCCCCGACGACACCCGCACCCCGGGCCAACGTCGCCACGACGCCCTGGCCGACGTCTGCCGACTCGCCCTGCGCACCGGCGAGCTGCCCGAGCACGGCGGCGACCCCACCCAGATCGTCATCACCACGGCCTATGACGGGTTGACGCGGGAGCTGGGCGTCGGCGCCCTCGACACCGGCCTTCAGCTCACCCCCGAGGCCGTTCGCCGGCTCGCCTGCGACGCCGCCCTCCTGCCGACCGTCCTCGGCGGCGCCGGTCAACCCCTCGACGTGGGCCGACAACGCCGCCTCATCACCGGGCCGTTACGCCGCGCCCTGGTGCTCCGCGACCGGGGCTGCGCGTTCCCTGGCTGCGACCGCCCACCCCGCTGGTGCGACGCCCACCACATCAGGCACTGGGCCGACGGCGGCCCGACCAGCCTCGACAACGCTGTCCTGCTCTGCGGCCACCACCACCGACACCTGCACCACGGCGACTGGGCCATCCGGCTCGGCGGCGACGGGCACCCGGAGTTCGTCCCACCCGCCTGGCTCGACCCCACACAGGTCCCCCGCCGCAACCACTACCACCGACGCAGTTAGGGGCGAGCGAGCGACGTTCGTCAGGCAACGTGGAGGGCGGCGGCGAGCTGGGCCAGTTCGGCTGGCGCGGCGGCGTTTCGCCACACGACGGCGACCATGTTCCGCATCGCCGGGCGGTAGTGCACCTCGCTGTGCGCGACGCGCTCCGCGTCAAGCAGCGTCCGGCCCGCCCCTGAGCATGTCACCTGCCCGGGCATGGACGCCGGCCACGTCGAGGAGGTAGGCGGCACGGTGCTCGGGCGGCAACGGACTATCCGACGAAGGCTCGTCCAACTGTGCGGCATTGGGTCTCTCGTGCTTATTGGTTTCACGTCAGGACGGCCGGCTGGCACCATGCTGAGCCATGGCGGACCACGGACCACTTCTCGCGACGTGGGCGGACGTCGATCCGGCGCGGCACCCGTTCGACCCGGTCGATATGTCGGTAACGGTCCGGGCGTTGGTTCCTCCGCCGCCTCCCCCGCCGGCCTTCCGCGACGGCGTTGGGTGGCTCGGGGAGTCAGAAACCTTCGCCTGGGTCGACGCCGTCAGCGTGATCCTGTCCGAGCGGTACGGCCAGTGGGCCTACCGCTGGTACTGGGGGCCCTGGGAGAGGGAGCGGTTGGGCTTCGTGATCGACCGCATCCCGACGCCGACTGACGCACCGGTGTTCGTCGCCGACTCGCTGGCGGCCTGGCGGCGCTGGTTGGAGAGTCTGGCCGAGCGTTTCAACCGGATTCTGCCGTCGCTCGATCCGGCGCGGGCCGCCGGCGCGGCTGACGCCGCCGCCGCCTGGGAGGCCGCCGTCGCGGAGCTGATGAATTTTGCCGCCGCCCCCGTCGCCGAGTACGACGACGACTGGCCGGGATGGTGCGAGATCACCCTGCGGTGGTTCCTCACGGCCGCCGGCATGCCGGCGGAACACGCGCAGGCTCTCGTCGACGGAGCGCTCGGCGAACGGCTCCACCGGTGGGCGCCGCTGACGGCGGTGGAGATCTCCGGTGTCGCCGAACGGGTCTCCAGAGGTGTGCTCGGCCCTACCGGGATCGGGCTGGCCGCCCGGGTCGACGACTGGCCCGACACCTGGCCACAGGATTGGCCGTCCTGGCGGGCGACGAACACCGGCCGGCGCGCGGGGTAGGTCCCGCGACACCTCCTGGAACACCTGGGCATCCGATCATCGCGGAGAAGGGCACCTGGGGTGCTTGGCCGCGCGCGAACGGATCTCGCGCAGTAGGTTGGCGGGGTGACTGGACGGTTCCCGATCGAAGACGTCTCCCCCGTCGTCTCGTGCGGGCGGTACCCGGCCAAGGCGGTGGTCGACGAACCGGTTCCGGTGTCGGCGCGCGCCTACCGGGAGGGGCACGACGCGCTGGGCTGCAACGTGGTGTGGGCCGGCCCCGACGGCACCACACTGCCGTTCACCCGGATGCGCCCCGGTGAACCCGGCCAGGATCGCTGGCACGCCGTCATCACGCCGGACGCCGTCGGCGAGTGGACGTTCTCCGTCGAGGCGTTCGGAGACCCGTACCTGACCTGGCAGAACGCGGTGACCAAGAAGATCGCCGCCGGGCAGGGCCCGGAGGACCTCGCCAACGACCTGGCCGAGGGGGCGCGGGTGCTCACCGCCGCCCGGGACCTCGTTCCGCCCGCCGACCGGCAGCGGGTCGCCGAGGCGCTCACCGCCGTCGCGGACACCGACCTGCCCCTGCCGCAGCGGGTCGGCCCGGCGCTCGCCCTGGCCGACCTGCTCTGGGCGCACCCGGTGCGGGAGCTGGTCACCACCGGTGACACGTATTCGATCTGGGTGGACCGCAAGCGGTCCCTCTTCTCCGCCTGGTACGAGTTCTTCCCCCGCTCCGAGGGTGCGGTGGGTGGCCGCTCCGGCACCTTCGCCACCGCCACCGAGCGGCTGCCGGGCGTGGCCGCGATGGGCTTCGACGTGCTCTACCTGCCGCCGATCCACCCGATCGGTCGGGTCAACCGCAAGGGCCGCAACAACGCGCTCACCGCCGGGCCGACCGACGTGGGCTCGCCGTGGGCGATCGGCGCCGCCGAGGGCGGCCACGACACCATCCACCCCGACCTGGGTACGCCGGCAGACTTCCGGGCCTTCATCCAGGCGGCTGCGGCACAGGGCCTGGAAGTGGCGATGGACCTGGCGTTGCAGTGCGCGCCGGACCACCCGTGGGTCACCGAGCACCCGGAGTGGTTCACCACCCGGGCCGACGGCAGCATCGCGTACGCGGAGAACCCGCCGAAGAAGTACCAGGACATCTACCCGGTCAACTTCGACAACGACCCGGAGGGCATCCGGGCCGAGGTGCTGCGGGTGGTGCTGCACTGGGTCGGCGAGGGCATTCGGATCTTCCGGGTGGACAACCCGCACACCAAGCCGTTCGACTTCTGGCACTGGCTGATCGCCGAAGTCAAGGCTGTCGACCCGGACGTGCTGTTCCTGGCCGAGGCGTTCACCCGGCCTGCGATCATGCACGGCCTCGGCAAGATCGGCTTCACCCAGTCGTACACCTATTTCACCTGGCGCACGACGGCCGCGCAGATGCGGGAGTACTGCGAGGAGCTTGTCGCGTCGGCCGACCACATGCGGCCGAACTTCTGGCCGAACACGCCGGACATCCTGCACTCCTCGTTGCAGCACGGCGGCCCGCCGATGTTCAAGATCCGGGCGGTGCTTGCCGCGTTGCTCTCCCCCTCCTGGGGCATGTACGCGGGCTTCGAGCTGTTCGAGCACGTGGCCCGGCCGGGGGCCGAGGAGTACCTGGACAACGAGAAGTACGAGCTGCGTCCCCGCGACTGGGCCGCCGCCGAGGCGCAGGGCCGCTCGCTGGCACCGTTCCTGACCACCCTCAACCGGGTACGCCGCGACAACCCGGCGCTGCACCAGCTCCGCAACCTGCGCTTCCACGAGATCGACAACCCGGCGTTGCTGTGCTGGTCGAAGCACGACCCGGACACCGGCAACACCGTCATCGTGATCTGCTCGTTCGACTCGCGTGAGGTGCAGTGGGGCAACACGACGCTGGACATGCCGGAGCTGGGCTTCGACTGGCACGAGCGGTTCACCGTGTACGACGAGCTGACCGGCACCAGCTACGACTGGGGTCAACGCAACGCGGTACGGCTCGACCCGTACCTGCAACCGGCGCACGTGCTGACCGTCCGCCGCCCGGTCGCGCCCTCCGCTCCGGCACCCGCCGTCGTCGAACCGGCGGACCTCACCGTCACCGACGTCCCGGACGACCTGTCCGGCGGCACCGCGCCGACGACCCCCACGCCGACGACCGGCGCTGACCCGACCGCCAGCACTGGCACGGCAGCGTACGGTGGCTCGGTTGCGGACGGTGGCACGGCGGCGGCCTCGCGTTCGTCCGCTCCCCGGCCGGCCGCTCCCCGCCCGGCCCCTCCCCGCTCAGCGAAGCCCCGCCCGCCCGCCTCCGCACCGACCGACGCCGCCCCGAAGGACGACCGATGGACCAGTTGATCACCGGCGCGACGCACGACCCGCACGCGCTGCTCGGCGCGCACCCCGCCGACGCGTCAACGACGATCCGCACGCTGCGCCGAGGTGCCGGTGACGTGGTGCTGCTCGTCGGCGACGAACGGCATCCCATGAAGCGGGTGCACGACGCGGGTGTCTTCGAGACCCAGGTCGACGGCACGGTGCTCGACTACCGGGTGGAGGTCGACGGCACCACCCACGACGACCCGTACCGCTATCCACCGACCCTCGGTGAGCTGGACCTGCACCTGATCCGCGAGGGCCGGCACGAGCGACTGTGGGACGCGCTGGGCGCCCGGGTCTTCGACGAGGGCGTCGCGTTCAGCGTGTGGGCGCCGAACGCCCGCGGCGTGCGGGTGGTCGGCGACTTCACCGGCTGGGGGCCCGACGACGGCTGGCCGATGCGCTCACTCGGCTCCACCGGCGTGTGGGAGCTGTTCGTGCCCAACGCCCGGGTCGGGGCCCGCTACAAGTACCGGATCCTCGGCGCCGACGGGCAGTGGCGCGACAAGGCCGACCCCCTCGCGGCGTACGCGGAGGTGCCGCCGGCCACCGCCAGCGTGGTGCACCACTCGACGTACCTGTGGAACGACGCGGACTGGCTGGCCCGCCGGGCCGAGCGGCAGCCGCACCAGGAGCCGATGAGCGTCTACGAGGTGCACCTCGGCTCGTGGCGGCCCGGGTTGAGCTACCGCGAACTGGCCGAGCAGCTCACCGAGTACGTCACCGAGTTGGGCTTCACGCACGTGGAGTTTCTGCCGGTGATGGAGCACCCGTTCGGCGGTTCCTGGGGCTACCAGGTCACCGGGTACTACGCGCCGACCTCCCGGTTCGGCGACCCGGACGAATTCCGGCACCTGGTGGACCGGCTGCACGCCGCCGGCATCGGCGTGATCCTGGACTGGGTGCCCGCGCACTTCCCCAAGGACGAGTGGGCCCTCGCGCGCTTCGACGGCACCCCGCTCTACGAGCACCCCGACCCGCGCCGGGGCGAACACCCCGACTGGGGTACGTACGTCTTCGACTTCGGCCGCAACGAGGTGCGCAACTTCCTGGTCGCCAACGCGCTCTACTGGTGCGACAGGTTCCACGTCGACGGGCTGCGGGTGGACGCCGTCGCCTCGATGCTCTACCTGGACTACTCCCGCGAGCACGGCCAGTGGGCCCCGAACCAGTACGGCGGACGGGAGAACCTGGAGGCCATCGCGCTCATGCAGGAGGTGAACGCGACGGTCTACAAGCACCACGCCGGCGTCGTCATGATCGCCGAGGAGTCCACCGCCTGGCCGGGCGTCACCCGCTCCACCGCCGAGGGCGGGCTGGGCTTCGGGTTCAAGTGGAACATGGGCTGGATGCACGACACCCTGCTCTACACCTCGAAGGACCCGATCTACCGCCAGCACCACCACCACCAGCTCACCTTCTCCCTGGCGTACGCCTGGAGCGAGAACTACGTGCTGCCGATCAGCCACGACGAGGTGGTGCACGGCAAGGGCTCGCTGGCCGGCAAGATGCCCGGCGACACCTGGCAGCGGTTGGCGAACGTGCGCGCGCTGCTGGCGTACATGTGGGCGCACCCGGGCAAGCAGTTGCTCTTCATGGGCTCCGAGCTGGCCGACGACCGGGAGTGGAGCGAGGAGCGCGGCCTCGACTGGTACCTACTCCACGACCCGGCCCGCGCCGGGGTGCAGCGCCTCGTCGCCGACCTCAACCGGGTCTACCGGGACACCCCGGCGCTCTGGGCACAGGACACCGCACCGGCCGGCTTCCGCTGGATCGCCGGCGACGACGTCGCCAACAACACCGTGTCGTTCGTCCGGATCGCCCCGGACGGCTCGACACTTGTGTGCGTGGCGAACTTCTCCGCCCAGCCCCTGCACGACTACCGGATCGGCCTACCGGCTGGCGGCACGTGGACCGAGGTGCTCAACACCGACGCGCACCACTACGGCGGGTCGGGGGTGGGCAACCTGGGCGAGGTACGGGCCGAGGACGTGCCGTGGCACGGCATGGTCGCCTCGGCGGCCCTCCAGATCCCGCCGCTGGGTGCCGTCTGGCTCCGCCAGGGCTGACCCGCGCCGCGATGCCTGCCTGGCTTGATCGTGCTCGATCCTGGTTGTAGTGGCCTCGTTCCCGCCGAAGGGGCCTGTTTCCTGGATCGAGCACGATCATGGGAGGGCTCATCGACTTGGCGCGGACCCAGCCCTCTGCGGGGTTGCGGATCCTCCAGATAGCGCAGCGCGGCAACCCTCGGCCGACACGCCGACCGGTGCGCTCAGACCAGCCCGGCGTCGCGGAGCAACTTCCAGAGACCCGCGCCGTCCGGCGCGGAGAGCCACTTCTGCCCCACCGGCCCGGACGACGGGCGACCCGCCGGGGCGGGCAGGGTGCCAGCCAACACCGACTGGGTCGGCGAGAGCCGGCGGATCGCCACCCCTGCGACGTTCTCCGGGTGGGCGGCCGCGAACTCCCGGTAGATCTCCTGGTCGTGCTGGCCGTCGTCGCCGACAAGCAGCCAGCGCACCTCGGGGAACTCCTTGGCCAGCCGGGCCAGCGTGGACCGTTTGTGTTCCATCCCGCTGCGGAACCAGCGGTCGGCGGTCGGGCCCCAGTCGGTGAGCAGCAGCGGTCCGGCCGGGTAGAGGTGCCGGGACAGGAAGCGGGTCAGGGTGGGTGCCACGTTCCACGCGCCGGTGGAGAGGTAGAAGACCGGTGCGCCGGGGTGCGCGGTGACCAGCCGCTCGTAGAGCACCGCCATGCCAGGCACCGCGTTGCGGGCGTGTTCGTCGAGCACGAACGTGTTCCACGCGGCGAGCAGCGGTCGGGGCAGCGCGGTCACCATCACCGTGTCGTCGATGTCGGAGATGATGCCGAACCTGACCTCCGGGTCGAGGATGCGCACCGGTGCGTCGACCGGGTCGGCGTCCGGCACGCTGAGGCGTACCGTGCCCCAGCCCGGTGGCAGGTCCGCCTCGACAAGCGTGTCGACGAAGCCGCTGCGGTCGGCCTGCGTCTCGTGCCGCACCCCGCCGGCCTCGATGGTCACCGTGACGTGCTTGTTGGGCAGTGTCGTGAAGCTACGCCAGCCGCGGACCTTGTCCAGCCGGCCCCGCTGGCGGGTGTCCGGGCGGCCCAGCAACACCCGGCACATCACCCGCACCCACCCCGGCGCGCCGTAGCCGGTGTACGCGACGATGTTGACCCGCCAGCCGGTGCGCCGCAGCCGGCGCTGAACGAGCTGGTGGACGGCGTCCTCGATCCGTGCAGCCCGATGCAGGCTCGGAATGGCCAGTTGGCCGGCAGGAGTGGGTGGCACGCGCCAACCCTGCCACACGTCGACAGCCGCGGCCACGCGAGCGGCCCCCGCTGCGCCGATCCAAGCCGGCCGCTGTCGAGCCGAACCGGCCCGGCCCGGCTGCGCCGATCCACCTCGGTGGCCCGGCCGAACGTGAAACACTCCGGTCGGGACGACGACGGGGGCGTTGGTCGTGTCGCATCCAGAGCAGCACCGTGGGCGATGGCGCCCGCGACTCGACCGGCCGGCGCTCGTCGCGCTGCTGTTCGGGCTGGCCGGCGTCGGGTACCGGCTGGTCCTGACGCTGTACACGGTGCCGGTGTCGAACAGCGACGAGGCGACCTTCGGCCTCGCCGCGCTACACATCGGCCACGGCCGGGAGCGCCCGGTCTTCCTCTACGGCCAGCACTACATGGGGATGTTGGAGTCGTACCTGGCCGCCCCGCTGGTGGCGGTGGCCGGGCCGAGCTGGCCGGTGCTGCGGCTGCCGATGCTCGCCCTGTACGCGCTGTTCCTCTACCTGATCCACCGGCTGACCCGCCGGCTCTGCGCGCCGTGGTTCGCCACAGTCGTCGTCGGCCTGCTCGCGCTCGGCGGCGAGCGGGTGGTCCGCGACCAGCTCACCGTCGTCGGGGGACGGCCGGAGGTGAAGCCGGCGGTGCTGCTGATGCTGCTGATCACGGTGGGGCTGGCCGTCGGCACGATCCGCCGCCGACGGCTCGCGGCCGCGTTGTTCGGCCTGCTCGTCGGGCTGGCCGCCTGGTCGGACTGGCTGATCCTGCCGTACCTGGCGGTGGCCGGGCTGGCGCTGGTGTGGGCGCTGCGCCGCGAACTGCTCGGCTGGTCCGGCCTGCTGCTTGTCGCGGGGGTCGTGGTCGGGATCGCGCCGATGGTCCTCGACAACCTGCGTGCCGGGCCGGGTGAGGACTCGCTGACCGTGTTCCGGGAGGTCAGCACCAAGGCCGGGCCGCAGCCGCCCTGGTCCGACCGGCTCCGGGGTGGCCTGCTGCAAGGGGTACCGCTGGCGCACGGGCTCTGCCCGGTGGACGGCTGCGGCCGGTGGCAGCAGTGGTTCGGCGTGCTGTACCCGGTGCTGCTGGTGGCCGGCGCGGCACTCGCGGTGCTCGCGTACCGTCGGGCGGCGTCGCGCGGGGAGCGGGTCGGGCCGGTCGTGCAACTCGCGCTTGTCGTCGGCGCCGCGTTGACCCTGTTGTCGTACGTCCGCAGCCCGCTCGCCGCGACCAGCCCGCTCGACAACGCCCGCTACCTGTCGGTGCTGCAACTGTCGCTACCGGCGGCGCTCTGGCCGCTCTGGGTGGCGGCGCTGACTGCCTGGCGGGGCACCAGCAGCACGCTGGGCCGGCTCGCCGGGGTGCTGTCCACCGTCGTGCTGGTCGCCCTGACCGCCACCACGCTCGTGGTCACCGTGCGCTTCGCGGCCACCGGCACCGCCGCGTCACGGACCGAGGAACGCCAGGCCCGGGAGTTGGCCACCGCGCTGCGCGAGAACGGACCCCACCAGGTGTACGGGGACTACTGGACCTGCAACAGACTGATCTTCAACACCGACGAGACGGTGGTCTGCGCGGTGCTGGACGCCGACCTGTCCCCCGGGCAGAACCGGTACCGCCCGTACTGGCGGCAGGTCGGGCGGGCCGCCCGGCCGGGCTACGTCGTGGAGATCGACTCGCCGATGGAGCGTCGGCTGCGCCGGCTGCTCGCCGACCGGGCCGACGCCGCACCGGTCCGCGAGGTCGGCGGCTATCGCGTGTACCACCCCGAGACCCCGGTGCGGCCCTGGCGCTGACGACAGGTCGTACGCTGGCCGGGCCGCCGAACCGCCCGTCGAGGAGACCAGATGCTGATCCTGCTGCCGCCCTCGGAGGGCAAGGCCGACGCCGGCACCGGGCGGCGTTGGACCCCGGACCGGCTCTCGTTGCCCGAGCTGAACCCGGCCCGGGAGCGGGTGTTGGACGCGCTTGTCGCGCTCAGCGCCGGGCCGGACGAGGCGACGGCACTGGCGGCGCTCGGCCTCAGCGGGGGCCAGCGGGGCGAGCTGCGCCGCAACGCCCGACTGCGGGCGGCGGCCACCGCGCCGGCCGAACGGCTCTACACCGGGGTGCTCTACGAGGCGCTGGACCTGGCCTCGTTGCCGGCCACCGCGCAACGGGCGGCCCGCCGGTCGATCCTGATCAGCTCCGGGCTGTGGGGAGCGGTCCGGCTGACCGACCGGATCCCCCCGTACCGCTGCCCGATCGGCGCCCGCCTGCCCGACGTCGGAGCACTGTCGACGTACTGGCGCCGGGAGCTGACCCCGGCGGTGGACGCCGCCGCAGGGCGCGGCCCGGTGCTGGACCTACGCTCCGGCGCGTACGCGGCCACCTGGACGCCGCGCGGCGAGGTGGCCGACCGGACCGTCAGCCTGCGGGTGCTGCACGAACGGGAGGTCGACGGCGTGCCGGTCCGCTCGGTGGTCAGCCACTTCAACAAGGCGACAAAGGGCCGGCTGGTCCGGGACCTGCTCGTGGCCGGCGCCCGACCGCGCTCGGCGGCGGAACTGCTCGGCACGCTGCGGGAGTTGAAGCACACAGTCGAGGAGCAGGCCACCGCACCCGGCCGGGTGCGGCAGGTGGACCTGGTGGTCACCGAGCTGTAGCTGGCGGTCCGATCAGCCGCAAGATTTGCTCAAGGCTGGGCCGGAGGAGTTCCGTAACCAGGCGTCAGGGGCCACGGTAGGGGAACCCAGACTCCGACGAGGGAGCCTTCGTTGACCCGCGAACCCGCAGTGCTCGACCGGCCGCGCTCGCCGGCGCCGCCGCCCCCGCTGGATTGGCTGACGCTGGGCGACGCGTTCGAGGCCGCCTGCCTGCTGCGCTGCACGCCGCCGCCGACCGCCGCCCGGCCGAGTCCGGCACCCGTACCGGGGGTGGAGTTCAATCGGGAGGACGCCGCGCAGCGGATGCGACAGTTGCTCGCCCGGTTGGATATTCCGGTCACGCACGAGGTAGCCGTCGGGGGCCTGCGCCGCCGCTACGAGCTGCACCGGCTCTGGGTGCCGCAGGAGCAGCGGAGCGCGTACACCTTGATGTTGGACGCGGGCTGGCGGCAGGGGCGACGCGCGCTGCTCGGTGCGCCGCTGTCCGGCACCTCGCCGGCCCGCCGACTGTTGGTGACCCGACTCGCGGCGGCGGCCTGGCGCTCGGCGTTGCTGGCCGCCGGGCGGCACGTCCGCCGGCACATCCTGGGTGTGCGGCTCGCCGACCGGGAGCTGGCCGCGGTGCTGATTCGGAGCGCCGCCGTGCTCGACGTCCCGGCCCGGCTGCGCGCCGGTACTGGTTGTTTCCTGGTCAGCGTGGCCGACGGCCCGGACCGGGCGCGGATCCTGAGCAACGCGGCGGTGGAGCCGGCGCGCACACCGGCGCACGGCACACCGACGCAGGGCACATCAACGCACGGCCCGGTTCGGTCGGCGGGAGCGGCCGGGCCGGCGGCCCGTCACCCGGCCTGCTGACCGGCGGCCGGGCCACACCCACCCGGCACACCGGCGGTCCGGAGCTTGCGCGCACCGGTCCGACGGCGCACAGTGCACCGCGTGAGACGTACCTCCTCCAGCCGGCCCCGGCGTCCGTACGCGCGGACGGCAGCCCTGTTGACGGTGCTGCTGACCATGACCCTGGGCGCTGCCGGTTGCCCGGACACCCCGACCAAGCAGACGTCGATCCGAATCGCCACCGGCAGCCCCACCGCCGTCTACTACGCGTTCGGGCAGTCGCTGGCGGCCATCCTCAACCGGGAGTTGCCCGACGTCCACGCCAGCGTGGTGATCACCGCCGCCTCGGCGGAGAACATCCACCTGGTCGGTTCCGGCGACGCGGAGCTGGGCTTCACCCAGGCCGACGTGCTACCCACGAACGCCGCGGAAAACTCCTCGGTCGAGGCGATAGCCCGGGTGTACGACGACCAGCTGCACCTGGTCACCACGGGCGGCGGCGCGGTTCGCACCCTCGACGACCTGCGTGGCCGGCGGGTCTCCGTCGGCGCACCTGGCTCGGGCACCGAGATCACCGCGACCCGGCTGCTGGAGGTGGCCGACCTCGGCGGCGACGCGGTACGCCGTGAACGGCTCGGGCTGGACGACTCGGTCGCGGCGCTGGGCTCGGGGCAGATCGACGCGTTCTTCTTCTCCGGTGGGCTGCCGGTGCGGGGCATCGCGGACCTGGCCCGGCGCAGCGCCACCCGGATCGTCGACCTCAGCAGCTGGACCGAGAAGCTGCGCTCGCGCTACGGCCAGGTGTACGTGTCCCGGGACATTCCCCGCTCGGTCTACGGGTTGGACGCGGTGACCACGGTGGCCGACCCGAACTATCTGATCGTCCGGGCCAACCTGCCGGATTCGTTGGTCCGGGAGGTGACCCGGCTGCTGATGGACCGGCGGGCCGAGTTGGCCGCCGCGCACCCGGCGGCAGGGCGGATGAGCCCTCGCTCGGCGATCGTGACCGCGCCGCTGCCGCTGCACCCCGGCGCCGCCGCCTGGTACCGGGCGGAGAAACCCTGACGGCGGCCCTACCGGGACAGGGGTTGCCGCAGGTCGGTGGCGCGCTCGCCGGTCACCGGCTCCGCCGACCCGTCCGGGTCCGGCGCGGGGAACCACAGGGCCGCGACCAGTCCGCGCGACTCCCCCGGGCGCATGGTCAGCCGCCCGTCGGACGCGTCCACAAGCACGGCGGCGATGGTCAGGCCGAGCCCCGCTCCATCCACGTTCTGCGCGTCCGGCGCCCGCCAGAACCGCTCGGTCGCCTGGCCGAGCTGACTCCCGGTCATGCCGGGACCGGAGTCGCGCACCTCCAGGGCCACCCCGTCGTCGCGACGGGACACGGACACCGTCACCGCCCCGCCCGCCCCGCTGAACTTCACCGCGTTGTCGATGAGCGCGTCCAGCGCCTGGTCGACAGCTGTCGGCACGGTCTGTGCGTACGCCGGGGCGTCGGTGCTGGTCAGCCGCAACGCTACCGAACGGTGCCGGGCCAGCGGCGCCCACGCCGCCACCCGGGACGCGGCCACCGCTGCGGCGTCCACGGTGACCCGCTCGTTCTCCTCCCGTTCGGCGCGGGCCAGAGTCAGCAGCGCGTCGAGCACCAACGCCAGCCGGTCGGTCTCCTCCAGGGCCAACTGGTGCTCCGCCCGACCCTCCGGGTCGGTGAGGCTGGGGCCCAGCTCCTCCACCCGTAGCCGCAGCGCGGTGAGCGGGTTGCGCAGTTGGTGACTGGCGTGCGCGACGAAGGCGCGCTGGCGGTCCATCACGTCGGACACGACGTCGGCCATGTGGTTGAAGCTGGCCGCGAGCCGACGTAGCTCCGGCGGGCCCGGCCGGTGCTGCACCCGGGCGCCCCGGTCACCCTCGGCGATCTCGTGGGTGACCGCGTCCAGCTCGGTGACCGGGCGCAGCACCCAACCGGCCAGCCCGAACGCGGTGAGCACGCAGGCCAGCACCGCGAGCAGGCCGGCCAGGGCGAGCAGCGACCACCACGCGGCGACCTCCCGACGGATCGGGTCGGCCGGGGTCACGATCACCACCGCGCCGAGCACCTCACCACCGTCGTTTATCGGCACCGCCACCACCACCGGGCCGGTCGTCCACGGCCAGACCAGCTCGGGGGCGCTTGTCTGCTGCCCGGACAGCGCGACGTCCAGCACCGACGCGGTGCCCGGGGTGGGCCGCCACCGCGGCGACGCGACGGGTGTGCTCCGGTCCCGGTCGACGATCGCGGCTCCGATCCCGTACAGGTCGTCGTAGCTGGTCAGCTCCGGCTCGATCGGACCTGGCCCACCGTCGCGCAGTGCGGGCCCGGCGAGCGAGGCGAACCGGGTCGCGTCGGCGAGCCGGTCGGCCCGGACCTGTTCGGTTTCGCGGCTGGCCATGGTGACCGCCAGCGGCGTCTCCAACGCGATGAGGACGAGCACCATCAGCAGCAGATAGCTGATCACCAGTCGACGACGCACGTCAGCCCCTCACGCGTCGCGCAGCCGGTAGCCGACGCCGCGGACGGTCTCCACCAGGCGGGCGTCGCCGAGTTTGCCGCGCAGGGACCCGACGTGCACCTCGACGGTGTGCCGGTCGGCCCAGGTGGTGCCCCAGGCGTCGAGCAGGATCCGGTCGCGGGGCACCGCCACCCCGGGTTGGCGGGCCAGCGAGAGCAGCACGTCGAACTCCTTGCGGGTCAACGCGACGGCACGGGCGTCCACTGTCACCGTCCGCGCGGCCACGTCGATGTGCACCGAGCCGACCTGGATGACGTGCCGCTCCGGTGCGGCGTTCGCGGCCCGGCGCAGCACCGCCTCGATCCGGGCCTGCAACTCCACCATCGAGAAGGGCTTGACGACGTAGTCGTCCGCGCCGAGCCGCAGGCCCAGCACCCGGTCGCGTTCCTCACCTCGCGCGGTCACCGCGATGATGCCGAGCTGACTGCTGCGCCGGCGCAGCTCCCGGCACAGGTCGGTGCCGTCCCCGTCGGGCAGGGTCAGGTCGAGCAGCACCAGGTCGCACGGGGCGGCGGAGAGCGCGGCGGCGACGGTGGAGGCGTGCTCGACCTCGTAGCCCCGGCGGGTGAGGGCTGAGGAGAGCGCGGCGGCCACCCGGCGGTCGTCCTCCACCAGCAGGATCCGCACCCGTGCCCCCGTCCGTCGCAGCGCTGTTCTGCGAATGGTGGCAGAAGCGCGCGCCCGGCGGGAAGTCGCGTGTTGCGTCGGATCCGGCTACAGGCCGAACACGTCGTCGGCGGTGGCGTCCCGGACGCCGTCGGTGAAGCCGCGGAAGCCCGGGTCCTCGTGGCTGGCCGGCACACTGGTCACGGTGACCCCGCTGGCCTGCGTGACCGCGTCGACGAGGGGCGGGTAGTCGATCTCGGCGTCGGTGAAGGCGTCGTCGTCCGCCTCGGCCAGGTTGATCACGTGCTGTACGTCATCGGACGGCGTGTCCGGATCTTCGGCCCACTCGCCGCCAGCCCGGTAGCACTCGTCGTACAGCGCGCGCTGGCTGTCGGTCCAGTCGTCGTCGTAGCTCTGCATCGCCCATCCCTCCGCGGCCGTTGACCTGAGCATGCCCGGCCCGGGGTGGCGGGCGCGGCGGTACCGGCGAAAAGCGGCGGGCGCACCCGTAGGCTGCCGTGATGATCTACAAACTGCTGTCGAGCACGGAGTGGGACGACGCCCTCGTCGCAGGTGCGTTCCCCGGCTCCGCCGTGGACCGGCAGGACGGCTTCATCCACCTGTCCGGCGCCGACCAGGTGGTCGAGACGGCCCGCCGACACTTCGCCGGGGCGACCGGACTGACCCTGCTCAGCGTGGCCGAGGAGGGGCTGGGTGACGCGCTGCGGTGGGAGCCGTCGCGCGGCGGGCAGCTCTTTCCGCACCTGTACGGCCCGCTGCCGGTCGCGGCGGTCGTCGCGGCGCAGCCGTTGCCGGCGGACACTCCGGCCGCCGACGCGGTGGCCGACCTGCTGGGCTGAACCGGTCGCGCCCGGCCCGATCGGTGTCGGGCCGGGCGCGCGGGGCGGTACCTGCCGCTCAGCGGCAGAGGCGGGTGATCTCCTCCTGGAACCGGTCCATCGGGTTCGCCTCGGCCGGACCGAGCAGGTAGGTCTTCAGCTCCCGCCGGGCCTCGGTCATCGGGTCGTCGCCGGCCCGGGTCAGTGCCACGATCTTCTCCAGCTCGCCGCAGTCCTTGGAGAGCAGGTACGCGGCCCGCGCCGTCGGGTACTCCCGGCGGAAGTCGTCCTCCGACAGGCCGGACGGGTTGGCCACCACGTACGGCCGCTGGCTCTGCACGAAGTCGGAGACCACACTGGACACGTCGCTGATCAGCAGATCGGTCTGGTTGAAGCAGTCGAACAGCGCCGGCGTACGGCCGGTGACCACCAGGTGAGCGGTGCCGTCCAGGGAGGACGCGTTGGGGTCACCACCGGCGGCCCGGATGGCCGCCACGATCCGGTCGTGGACCGCCCTGGCCGCTCGGGAGCGCGACCCGGTGAGCGGATGCGGCTTGTAGACCAGCCGCAGCCGGGGCGTCGTGGCGAGCAGCCCCTTGACGATCCGCTCGCCCATCAGCACCAGCGAGGTGTGGTAGGGGTCGTCGTCGAGCCAACCCTCCCAGGTGGGGGCGTAGAGCACTGTGAACGGCCGGTCCACCGACTCGGCGCCGAAGGTGTGCACCCCGGCGAGCTGCGGGCGGCCGATCTCGACGATGTCCGAGTCGAGGACCCCCACACCGGCGCGGGCGTAGCGTTCCCGGCCGGCCAGGCCGGCGACCCAGACCTCGTCGTACACCTTGCTGTACGGGTTGACGCTTGCCTGCTTGTCGCTGTCGCCGTGCCCCACGAAGACGTGCTTGGTGCCCGGCTCACGCAGCATGTGGATGTTCGCGCCGACGTTCGCGGCGTAGAGCGCCGCGCGGATGCCGCGCAGGTCGAGGTTCATGAAGTCGACCCCGGCCGGTACGCAGATCACCGGCAGCCGGGTGTCGGCCAACTCCAGGAACGCGTCCCGGCTGCGCAGCAGCACCACCGCGCGCTGCTGGAGCGCCTCGGTCGGGGCGAGCCACATGTTGGCCTGGTAGACGTCCTTGGCCGGCCCGGCGAAGTAGAGCGCCACCTCGGGCCGGTAACTGTCCAGCCAACGCTGCACGGCGGGCAGCAGCGGGCCCTCGCCCGTGCTCCGGCCCCGGCCGCGCAGCCAGGTGAGCGCGGTGATGGCGCCCACCACGCCGGTCGCCACGACCGCCACCGCGGCGGCGGCGAAGAACGGCGTCGCGTCGTGCTGCACCGCCGCGGCCACGGCGGCCGGCACCAGCAGCAGGTTGAGCAGGGGCATCCGGTCCCCGGCCACCGCCGCCACCCAGCCCGGCAGCTGGGGTGCGGAGCGCAGCTCACCCAGTTCGATGTTGCGCACCATGGCGGAGAGCGGATTACGGCGCTCGATCATGATGGAGAGTGCCCCGGCGAAGACCGACACGACCCACACCGCGGCCGGCAGCGCCAGCAGCAGGGTCAGTTCACCGCCGCTGAGCCGCACCTCGGCGACGACGAGCAACACGGCGGCGAGGTCCCGGGTCAGCTGTCGGTACGACCAGTGCAGGCCCACCTTCTCCAGCAGCAGCTGTGACGGGGGTGACCAGCGGGCGACGGCGAACTCGCCGATGATGGCGGCCAGCCCGGCGATGGCGAACAGGCCGATCCAGCCGAACACACCACCGACGAGCATGACCAGGTAGGCCAGAACCAGTAGCGCACTGTGGGCGGCCACTCCGAGGCGTCCTGTCAACGTGCCGAACAAACGAGTTCGCTCCCTACGAGATTTCGTTGCGGGCGGCGCCCGTGATGGGCCGACGTCACTCCCCCGTAGCGCAGCGGGTCAACCGCAGCCGGCTGCGCACGACTGCGACCTTAACGCGAAGGGACAGCTCGGTGTCGCTCGGGTATCCCGCACTATTTCGGTCAAAGTCGCGGGCCCGGCGCACCAGGCACCGCCGCGCGGCGCTGGGCGAGCGGTCAGCCGACCCGTCCGAAGCAGGTCATCGCGCCGGGCGCCTTGCGGGTGGCGAACTCCTGGTAGCCGAGCTGCGGCGCGGTGTCGCGGGCGTAGTGGTTGCCGTTGTAGACGCAGATGGTGCCGACGTTCAGGCGGTCCAGTGCCGGCGTCAGCTCGGCCGGCGACGGGCTGGTCGTGCCGTCGGCGAAATCGGCGAGCAACAGCCGGTCCTTGGCGAACTGGGAGGTGAGGTCGTACTCGACGAGGTAGAAGTCCCGGGGCAGGACGACCCGGACCTCGCTGGTGACGACCGGCAACGTCCGCATGATCGTCTTCGGTGCGAGCAGCATGCCCTGCGGGCGGTCCAGGTCCTTGATCCAGAAAGAGATCGCCTGACGCTGCTGCGGAAGCTTCCAGGTGGGGCGCTCGTGCACCTCGACCCAGCTCTTCGCCGACCACATCGGGGTGGCGAACAGCGCGAACGAGGCGACAAGCAGCACCGCGATCCCACCGGCCGCCGCACGGTAGCGCGACGGTTTCGGCGTCGGCACGCGCACGGTGCTGAGCAGACCGATGAGCGTCGGCAGGGCGAGCAGCCACGGTACGCGCCAGAGCACCACCGAGATCCCACTCAACGCGCTCATCACCTCAAGCACGCCGGGCACGAACATCACGCTCAACGCCAGCGTGGCACCGGCGGTGAGCAGCGCGGGCGTCCGCCGACGGGCGAGCAGTGGGCCACACCACAGCGCCAGTCCACTGATCACCCCCACCACCCCGAACAGCAGGGTCCGCCGGTAGGTGTACGCCGCGTCGAAGAAGGCGTCGTCCGCGCCGGCCGCTGTCATCCCGCCGAGCAGCAGGCGGGAGACCACAAGCGAGCCGATCGGGTACGCGAGGGCGGCGACGGCCGCGATGACGGCGTCCTTGCCGCGGCCGACGAGCAGCATGGCGAAGCCGGCGGCGGCGACGAGCATCGGCAGGATGATCGCCGCGGTGTTGGTGAGACCGATTGCGGTGATCGAGAGCGCGACGATGAGCAACAGGCTGCGCCGCGACCTGGTGTCGAACCATTCGGTGAGATAGAGCCACATCAGCGGGATGACCGCCGAGACGAACATGCCCTTGCCCTCGTGCAGCCGCAGGAGGTGGAACGTGCCGAGTGCGGCGTCCCCACCGGCGACGAGGTACAGGTACGCGAGCGCCACGGCGAAGGCGAGCACCGGACGGCGCGGAGCCCACCGGTGTGTCAGCCGCCAGAGCGCCAGCGCCGCGATCACCGCCATGATCGGCAGCAGCACGTACCAGAGGGCCGAGCTGGCGTGGATGCCGACGACGTTGGCGAAGGCGCCGTCGAAGGCCTCGATCGACGGGATCGGCGGCTGCGAACCCATGGCCGGCAGCACGTTCTCGGAGAACAGGAAGTCGTTGATCGGGATCAGGTCCCGATCGGCGATCCAGACCGACTTGCCGACGTAGTAGACGTCGTCCGGGGTGTTACGGGCCATGAAGAACGAGGAGATGCCGACAAGCACCGAGACGATCAGCGCGTACGCCGACTGGGCCGCGGTGGGTGCCGGGGCGACGGTGCTGGACACCGGGCCGCGCAGCCAGACCTTGCGCACCAGCACCATCCCGCCGATCGCGGCGAGCAGGCCGGTCACCGCCGGAATCCACCACCACACGGTGATCCGCTCACCGGCGGTGACGGCGGCGGAGACGGCGGCCACCGTGGCGGCGACCAGCACCCCGATCAGCAACCGGCGGTCGACGGCGGGCCGTGGGCCGTCCGGCTCGGCCGGTGCCGGGTCGACCGGCACCGCCCGCTCGGTGCGGGCCGCGACGTCGACGAACCGGCGGCGGGCGCGCAGCAGGACCACGGCCGCGAGCACCACGCAGGCCACCAGCCAGATCTTGAAGGTCACCGACGGACGCAGGTCACCCAGGAAAGCCAGGTGGTAGATCACCGTGAAGAGCGCGAACGCGAGCACGGCACCGTCGGTGAGCACCGCCGGGGCGACGGCCACCAGCGCGCGCACCCGGGACATCGCCGCGGGCCGGCCGCCGGGACGGGATGCCGGTGCGGGCCGTGCCGGGTCCGGGTCGGCGGGCGCTACGGCGATGCTGTCGACGTTGGCCACGGTCGTCCTTACTCGTCAGGCGGATGAGGGGTTTCGGCACGCTGCCGACCGGGTTTCAGGGGGCAGCGTAGCGGAGTCGGACCGGGTGACCGGCGCAGCGGGCGACGGAGTGTCGGACGCTGGTCAACCCGATATCGGGGCGGCCCGGGGACGCGGTAGGGCGCTGTCGGCGCCGAGCCCGGTGGCCACGGACTCGACCAGGTTGTCGAGGTAGCTGTCGGTGAGCGGGAGCCGGGCGATGGCCAGCCGCCAGTAGAGCGGGCCCACGATGAGGTCGATCGCCGCGTCCGGGTCGGTGTCGGCGGGTAGCTCGCCGCGCTGCACCGCGCGGGTGACCAGGCGACCGCCGATCTCCTGCTGACGGGCGTGCAGCACCTGCCGCAGGGTCGCGTCGATGCTGGGGTTACGCGCCGCCTCGGCCAGCAGGTCCGGGATGATCTGCGAGGCCAGCGGGTGGCGCAGCGCGTGCGCCACCGCCTGGAACAGCAGGGCGAGGTCGCCGCGCAGGGTGCCGGTGTCCAGGGCCGGCAGCTTGCCGTGCGCCGCCGCGGCGACGATCTCCAGCACCAGGTCGAGCTTCGAGTTCCAGCGCCGGTAGATCGCCGTCTTGCTGACGCCGGCCCGGCGGGCCACCGCCTCGATGGAGAGCCGGCCGTAGCCGACGGCGGCGAGCTCCTGCGTCAGCGCGCGCCGGATCGCCGCGGTGATCTCGTCGCGCAGCACCGCCGCTCCGGCCGGGGCACGCCTCTTCTCGGTCGTCAACAATCACTCTTATCGCAGGTCACGGTGCCCAGAGTAGCGCAACGACGATACGGTTGCGTCCCGACGTGTTTCGGACTACTGTCCACGCAGCGACGAGGCGGCGCCCCGCGCACAGTTCCCACTAGGATTCCATCGTCGCGAGCCACCCGTCTGCACGAAAGATCGGAGCGCCATTTCCATGGCCACCACCGCGCTGGTCGACCCCGACACGGGCCTGACCCAGGCGCAGCTGGCCGCTCGGCACGGGCTACGGGTCGCCGGTGAGCGCCCCAGCGTCGTCGAGTACAGCCGCCGACTATGGGCCTACCGGCACTTCATCGCCGCGTACGCCAACGCCAAGCTGGTCGCCTCGTACAGCAACGCCAAGCTGGGCCAGCTCTGGCAGGTGCTCACCCCGCTCACCAACGCGGCGGTCTACTACCTGATCTTCGGGGTGGTGCTGGCACAGAACGACATGCCGAACTACATCGCCTACCTCACCACCGGGCTGTTCATCTTCAACTTCACCCAGAGCGCGGTCCTGGCCGGCACCCAGTCGATAAGCAGCAACCTCGGGCTGATCCGGGCGCTGCACTTCCCCCGGGCCAGCCTGCCGCTGTCCACCACGCTCACGCAGTTCCAGCAGCTGCTGGCCTCGATGGTGGTGCTGATCGGCATCGTGCTCGTCACCGGCGAGCCGATCACGCTGGAGTGGCTGCTGCTGGTGCCGGCCCTGCTCCTACAGGCGGTGTTCAACGCAGGTGTCGTGCTCGCGGTGGCCCGGTTGGGCAGCAAGTCGAGCGACCTGAAGCAGGTCATGCCGTTCATCCTGCGCACCTGGATGTACGGCTCCGGCGTCCTCTACAGCGTCAGCCTCTTCGAACGGCTGCCCGCCTGGGCGACGACGCTCGTGCAGTACAACCCGCTGCTCGTCTACATCGAGCTCGCGCGGTACACGCTGCTGGAGGAAGCACCACTGCTCAACGAGTCGCTGGCCCAGCTCTGGCTGGTCGGCGGCGGGTGGGCAGTGGTCGCCGGCGTCGGCGGTTTCCTCTACTTCTGGCGCGGCGAACAGGAGTACGGCCGTGGTTGAGCAGTTCGACGCCCCCATCGAGGCGACCGCGACGATGACGTCGACCCAGGAGCGCATCCCGACAGTGGTCGTGGACGACGCGCACATCATCTACCGGGTGCACCAGGGTGCCACCGGTGGCACCACCCCGGTGGCCGCGCTGCGCCGGCTGGTCAAGCGCACCCACGCGCCGAACATCCGGGAGGTGCACGCGGTCAAGGGTGTCTCGTTCACCGCGTACCGGGGCGAGGCGATCGGGCTGATCGGCAGCAACGGCTCCGGCAAGTCCACCATCCTGCGGGCCATCGCCGGCCTGCTGCCGGTCAACCGGGGGGCGATCCACACCCAGGGGCAACCGTCGCTGCTGGGCGTGAACGCCGCCCTGCTCAACGACCTCTCCGGCGAGCGCAACGTCACCCTCGGTTGCCTGGCGATGGGCATGCACCCGGACGACGTGGCCAACCAGGCCGCCGGGATCATCGAATTCTCCGGGATCAACGAGCGGGGCGACTTCGCCAGCCTGCCGATGCGGACGTACTCGTCCGGCATGGCGGCCCGGCTGCGGTTCTCCATCGCCGCCGCGAAGAAGCACGACGTGCTGCTCATCGACGAGGCGCTCGCCACCGGTGACAAGGGCTTCCGCAAGCGCAGCGAGCAGCGCGTACGGGAGTTGCGCGAGGGCGCGGGCACTGTGTTCCTCGTCAGCCACCAGCTCTCCTCGGTACGGGACACCTGCGAGCGGACGATCTGGCTGGAATCGGGCGTACTGCGGATGGACGGGCCCACCGACGAGGTCATTCGGGCCTACGAGGCGTACGCGAACAGCAAGTAGAGCGCCGGCGAACGTCCGGCATCGACACGGCGCCATGGACCGCGTCGCCCGCGTTGGGGCGGCGCGATCCGCGCGTTAAGGTTCATTCCGTCGCCGCTCGGGCGGAACCTTCCGTTAACGCATCCCTGAGAGTGAGGATCCGGCAATGACGCAGGACCAGACCACTGGCCCGGACGCCGCAACGGAGCACCCGACGCCGTGGCGGCCCTCGCGGACGGTGGCCGTGATCCTGGCCGGCGGCACCGGGACCCGGCTGGGCCTCGGCATCCCCAAGCAGCTGCTCAAGATCGCCGGCAAGCCGATCATCGAGCACACCCTGGCGGTCTTCGAGGCGGCACCGGAGATCGACGAGATCATCGTGCTGATGGCGACCGGCCACGTCGACGACGCCCGGCAGATCGTCGAGAAGGCCGGCCTGCGCAAGGTCACCAAGGTGATCGAGGGCGGTGACACCCGCAACGCCACCACCCGGATCGCGCTTGACGCGGTCGGCCCCCAGGACTGCAACATCCTCTTCCACGACGCGGTACGCCCACTGCTCAGCGGTCGGATCGTGCGGGAGTGCGTCAACGCGCTGTGGACCTACGACGCCGTGGACGTGGCCATCCCGTCCGCGGACACGATCATCCAGGTGGACGAGAACGACTGCATCACCGACATCCCGGTGCGGTCCCGGCTGCGCCGGGGGCAGACCCCGCAGGCGTTCCGCTCCCCCACCATCCGGGAGGCGTACCGGATCGCCGAGGGCGACCCGAACTTCGCCGCCACCGACGACTGCGGCGTGGTGCTGCGCTACCTGCCCGGCACCCCGATCAGGGTGATCGACGGCTCGGACGAGAACATCAAGGTCACCCACCCGGTCGACGTGCACCTGGCCGACAAGCTCTTCCAGCTCGCCGCGGCCCAGGCGCCCCGGCTGACCGACCACCGCAGCTACAGCGAGGAGCTGACCGGCCGCACCATCGTGGTGTTCGGCGGCAGCTACGGCATCGGCCACGAGCTGACCGAGCTGGCCCGGCGCTACGGCGCCCAGGTCTTCCCGTTCAGCCGTTCCAGCACCGGCACCCACGTCGAGCGTGCCGAGGACGTCGAGGCCGCGCTGACTACCGCGTTCGAGGCCACCGGCCGGATCGACCACGTGGTGGTCACCGCCGGCATCCTGGAGCGGGGCGAACTCGCCGAGATGGACGAGGAGACCATGGACCGGGTGCTCCAGGTCAACTTCGTCGGCCCGGTGACCATCGCCCGCCAGGCGCTGCCCTACCTGCAACAGACCAAGGGCCAGCTCCTGCTCTACACGTCCAGCTCCTACACCCGGGGGCGGGCCCGCTACGCCCTCTACTCGGCCACCAAGGCCGCCCTGGTCAACCTCACCCAGGCGCTCGCCGACGAGTGGGCCGACGTGGGCGTCCGGGTCAACTGCATCAACCCGGAGCGGACCGCCACGCCGATGCGCACGCGGGCCTTCGGCGAGGAGCCGGAGCACACCCTGCTCGCCGCCGAGGCCGTCGCCCAGTCGTCACTCGACGTGCTGATCTCCGACCTGACCGGTCAGGTCATCGACGTACGCCGGGCACCCGGGGACGGGCCCACGCCGAGCGTGCCGGCCCAGAGCGGGCCCAGTCAGGTCGCGGCGCCGGCCGGCGCGGCGTCGACGAGCTGACACCGACCGGCGGCGGAACCACGAACGGAGCAACATGCGCGGCGACCTGGTCCGAAAGCTGGCCGCCCGGTGCCTGAGCACCGGGTTGGCCGTGCTGGCCTTTGTCGTGCTGGCACTCACCGGCGCCACCGGCTGGGGGCTGGCGCTGGCCGTCGCCGCGTTGGCCGCCGCGGCCGCCGAACAGCGGATCCGACCCACCGCCGACCTGGTCGCGGAGACGACGCTCATCGCCGCCGCGATCCTTGTCGGTTACTCCCGGCGTCTTGACGACGGGTTCAACCTCACGCTCGTCGCCACCGCCCTGGTCCTCCTGGGGTTGGTGCTGCTGGTGGGGCCTCTGCGTACCGCCGGCAACCTGGAGGTCCGCACGGCGAACCTGCCGGTCCGCGCCTGGACGCCGCTGCTCGCCGACCGGCTCGGCACCGCCCTGCTCGGGCTGCTCGCCGTGCTGGCGCTCGCTGCCGCCCTCACCCTGCCGGCCGGCGTGGCGTTGGCAGTGAGTCTGCTTGTCGGCGCGGGCACCGGGGTGGTCGCCCTGGACCTGGCCCGGCGGCGGTTCCGGCCGGGCGCCGGTGGCGGGCCGGTGGCTCGGGCGCTGCGCCGGCACCAGCCGGAGTTCCTGCTCTACTTCTCCGCGCCGCCCGGCTCGGAATACCAGGTCACCATGTGGCTGCCGTACCTGGAACGGATCGGCCGGCCGTTCCTGGTGGTGCTGCGCGAACCGGAGTTCCTGGCCCCGATCGCCGCCGCCACCGACGCGCCGGTGGTCTACTGCCCCACCCTGCGGGCGATGGACGAGGCGCTGGTGCCGAGCCTGCGTGTGGCGTTCTACGTCAACCACGGGGCGAAGAACAGCCACTGCATCCGCTTCACCCAGCTCACCCACGTCCAGCTGCACCATGGCGACAGCGACAAGGCGCCGAGCGCCAACCCGGTGTCCGGGATCTTCGACCGGATCTTCGTGGCCGGCCCGGCCGCGATCGACAGGTACGCCCGCGCCGGGGTGCAGATCCCGGCGGACAAGTTCGTGGTGGTCGGCCGCCCGCAGGTCGAGTCGATCCAGGTACGGTCCGAGCCGGAGCCGGGGATGGCGCACCCCACGGTGTTGTACACCCCGACGTGGACCGGGCATCACGCCGACGCCGACTACTGCTCGCTGCCGGTGGCCGAGGGGCTGCTGCGTCGGCTGCTGGAGCGCGGCGCGACGGTGATCCTGCGGGCGCACCCGTACACGACACAGAACCCGGCCTCGGCCCGCCAGTTGGGCCGGCTCACCGAACTGCTCGTCGCCGATCGGGCCCGCACCGGCCGCCAGCACGTCGTCGGTGCCGCGGCCCGCGAGCTGAGCCTGACCGAGTGCGTGAACCGGTCGGACGCGCTGGTCTCCGACGTGTCCGGGGTGATCTCGGACTACCTCTACTCCAGCAAGCCGTACGCGGTCACCGACATGGGCGACGAGGGTGACCGGTTCGCCGAACGGTTCCCGCTTGCCGCGTCGGGTTACGTGCTGCGCCGGGATCTGTCCAACCTGGACGACATGCTGACCGCGCTGCTGGACACCGATCCGCTGGCCGCGGAGCGCTGGGCCACCCGCCGACGCTACCTGGGTGACTTCCCCGCCGAGGCGTACGCCGACGCGTTCCTGACCGCCGCCCGCCGGGAACTGGCGGCAACACAGGACCCCGCCGCCGAGCGCGCCCGGCAGCTCTCCCCTCTGGCCTGACCCGGACTGTCGGCCCACCCGCCCCGGGACGCTCAGCGGTACGGGTCGAGCAGCGCCAACACGGCCGCTGGGTCCTCCACGTGAGCGTTGTGCCCGAGCCCGGGCAACGTGGCGACCGGTACGCCGTACTCCTTGAGTTGTTCGTCGGTGACCATCGGGTCGTGCTCGCCGCGCGCCAGCACCACCGGCACGTCGGTGGCCGCGAGCAGCGCGGCCAGGTCGGGCTCGCCGACGGCGAACGCGGTCGGGTCCATGGCCAGACGCCAGCGACCGTCGACCTGACGAAGGCCGGCGTCCACCACCGGATGGTCCGGCGGGAGCAGACCGGTCAGCCCGGAGACGCGCAGGTAGCGACGGGCCGCCTCGGTACGGCTGGCGAACCAGCTCACCGGGCGGGCGGCCAGCTCAGCGGCATGTTCCAGCTCGGCTGGTGACCAGAGCGCCTTGATGCCCAACCCGACCACCGCGTCCACCGGCATCCCGGCGTCGCGCGCGGCCAACGCGAGGCCGACCACGCCACCCAGCGAGTGCCCGAGCACGACGAGCCGGTCGTCGGGGGCGAGTGCCTGCGCGATCCGCTGGGCGAAGCCGGCGAAGGAGTACGACGGCAGCGGCGACGCCCAGCCGTGACCGGCGAGGTCCGGTGCCAGCCACCGACCGGGCCAGTGGTGGGCCAGATGCGGCGCCCAGGGCAACCACACGTCACCGGTCGCGCCCATCCCGTGCAACAGCAGCAGGACCGGCCCTCGACCGGCGTGACCACCCGATTCATCCACCACGGCCGCAGTCTCCCACGGTTCCCGGCCCGGTACGAGAGTCGTCGACGGGGCGTACCGCGGACCGCCGTGGAAGACGCAGCGGGCGCCGGCCCCTTGTGGGGGACGGCGCCCGCTGCGGTCCAGCGTGCCCGGGTCAGGCGGAGTAGCCCCGGCTGGCGATCCAGTTGGCCAGGTCGATGGTGGTGATCCAGTACGACGGGTCGGCAGCGTTGGCCGAGTCGGCGATGCGCACCGTACGGCCGTTGTCCTTGTAACCCACGACGGCGATGTAGTGCCCGCCGCCGTAGGAGTGCCAGCCGCCGTCGGTGTCGGTGGCGTCGCCGACGACGTTCGCGACAACGCCCCGGCCGTCGGTGATGGCCTTGACGACATCGGCCTGGAGGCGGTCCATCTGCGCCGGGCTGGGCGCGCCGGCGAACATCCGGGTCCGGTACGGGGAGCCCTTCACCTCGGCGTTGAGCACCCGGGTGGTGTCCTCGGCCGAGTTGGTGCCCATCTCGGTGGTGCCCAGCTCGGCGCCGAGTTCCTCCTGGGTACGGTCGATCCCGGCGGCGCTGAGCGCGTTACGGGTGGCCGCCGGACCGCAGTTGTAGTAGGTGTTCTGCGCCTGGTACTCGTAGTCGAGCACCTTGGTCGCGGGCGGCTTCGGCGGCGTCGGCTTACGGGTGAGGTCCGGGTTGCTCGTGGCCTTGGCGGCGGGCGCGGCGGCGCTGGTGGCCGGGGCGGCGCTTGTCGGCGCTGCGGTGGCCGACGGGGAGGCGTCGCGCACCTCGCCACGGGAGGCGGCGACGTCGCTGCGCAGCTCGGCGACTGTGGTCGCGGTGCGCTGGTCGGCCGGCGCGTCGTCGGCGGTGGTGAGCAGGGTGCCGGTGGTGCCGGCGATCACGAGGGCCGCGGCGGAGGCGGCGATGATCTGGTACGGGCGCTCGGTCGCGATGCGACGGAGCTGACGCTGCAGGGTGTGCTTCACGGGGTCCTCCACGGTCGGGGGGAGAGCGGCACACCGGGGGCCGGACCGGCATCCGGGCAGGCGCCAGCGCGCGGACTGTGGTCCGCGGATGGTGAACCGCTCAGGGGACGCCCGGCGGGGCCGGGCGGTTAGGCGATGACCCGGGGGTCAGCTCACCGTCGCTTGACGAATGAGCGGGGGCACCGCTGCGCCGTGGAGGCGAGGGAACAGCCGAGGGGTGGGGAGGTGCTGCACGAGAATGGAACTCCTTCCGACACCGCCTACCGGGTTAGCTGACGGATTCGGGCGGGAAGATCGCCCTACCGCGGGCCGATGCTCGCGGATTCACCCCGGACTTACTGATGGGTCCCCGGTTCGTTCATCACGATTGAGCGGGTCGGCGCGGCGTCGCGTCTTGCGATCGATTACCGCACCGGACGGGACGACACTACTGGCCCAACCACACGGTGCCAAGCCAGGCCCACCTGCGTAAACCCGAAACTGCACGGCAATTTCTGCGCGTATTGCCGATGACGTGACTCGATGGGACAAGCGGTTACGGCGACGCCTACGGGCCACAACCGGACAGGTCGCCGAGAGTGCGGCCAGAACGCCGTGAACAATCGAGCCGAACGTGCCGGACGCCCGATTCTGGAATCCCGTGAGCGGGCTCACATAACGGATCGGGCTCAACCCACACGGGCTGGGCGCCAGCGTGCCACGACGGCGGGACGCACCGCCCCGCGGACCAGCCGGCGCGCGGGCGCCCGACTCGGCCGCAGCCGGGCCGCTGCCGCTGCGGCCTCCTCGGCAAGGCTGCGCGCCGACTCGGCGGCCAACTCCGCAGCCCGCCACAGGGCCCGCTCCGCGTCGGCGGCGGCCTGGTAGTCGGCCCGTCTCTCCTCCCGGATCGACCGACTGAGCAGCGCTTCCTGCTCGACCGGGTGCCGCCGGGGGTCCCAGCCCCGCCGGTGTCCGAACACATCGCTGAGCTGGGCCATGCTCAGGTCGCCACGCCAGTACGCCGCCATCGCCGCGCGGTGCAGGTAGCGCTCCCGGGCGGCGTACTCAGCGGGGGTGCGGGGGGTGTCCGGGGTGGGTAGCGCCCCGCAACCCGCGAAGCGGCGGGCGGCCGTGTCCGCCTCGTCGTACCGCGTCCAGGCGCGTTCCACAGCTTCCTGACTGGTCAGCCAGGCATCGCGTCGCCGCTGGGCCGTCCTGGCCGCGCCAGCGGCGGCGACGGCGACCTCCTCGGCGTACCGGCGTCTGTCGAGGAGTTCGGCCGCGGCCACCTCGCGCGCCGTCGGTGCGGCCGGGGACGGGTCGTCGGTGGGCCGGTCCCGTTCGGGCCGGGCGACAAGCACGGCCAGCACGCCCAGCGCGAGCAGGAGCAGGGCCGACCAGATCGCAGCGGCCTGCGGCACCTCGGTTACGAACTGGTAGAAGACGGCGGTCTCCATGGTCGGCACCTCGCGGAGGAAACAGAGCGATGGGGAGCCCCGCCGGCCAGCGGGCCACGGCGGGCCACGGATCGGCGGGAAGGCGGAGCTGGTGGATCGACAGGGTGCGGCGACGGGGCGCCTGCCCCGGTGGCTCAGCGCCCGGGTGGACCCCGGGGTGTCCTACCGCTGGAGGCGTCGACGAGGGACCGCCGGTCGGGCCCGGCCAGGCGCACCGGCAGCGCGGCGGTCGCGGCGGCACCCAGACCCTCGGGGAGCGTCGGCTGCGCGTCGAGCGACCAGGCCGGGAGGGCCTCCTCGGCGGCACCCGCACCCGACACGACGCGCACGCTCGATGCGGCGCTCGGGTGCGACCCGGCGGTCACGCTCGACGTGACGCCGGGGTGCGACGTTGGCGCGGCGGCCGAGGCCGGACCGGCGCCGAGCGCCAGGGCCGCGACGACGGCGAGGCTGGTCAGCACCCGGGTCGTCAAGCGCGCCACCCACCACAGCGGACAGGTGAGCGCGACCGGAAGCACGTCACCACGCTACCGTCGTGCCGACAGTGGCGCATCGACCACGGGCGTGTCGACGCGCCGCCGCACCCGTTGACCAGGTCGGACGGCGTCAGCGGGTGTCCGCGTACGTTGATCGGCTGCCGGTCTGGTCGGGCCCGTCGGCCTCGGTCCGGGTCCCCGCGCCGTCGGTCTCGGCGGCGGTGCCGCTGGTCCGCGTCGCGGCGGTGCCGCTGGTCCGCGTCGCGACGGTGCCGCTGGTCCGGGTCGCGGCGGTGCCGCTGGTCCGCGTCGCGGCGGTGCGTTGTCCGGGGATGGACGCCGATCGGGCCGGACGGCGCGGTGCGAGCCGGCGCATCATCGGGGTTTCCACGTAGCGGTGCAGCAGCGCGGCGAGGAGCAGGGTCACCAGCAGGAAACCGAGCACCACGGCCGGGCCGCGCCAACCCGCGAAGCCGGTCCCCCAGTCGCCGGTGAAGCGCAGCACGCTCGTCATCACCAGCACGTGGACCAGGTAGAAGGCGAAGGAGACCTCGCCGAGCCAGACCAGCGGCCGGGACCGCCACGGCGACCGCCGGTCCCGCACGTCCGCGTCCGCGGCGGCGGTGATGACAAGCAGGTACGCGACAGCGAGCAACGTGGTCCACAACTCCGCGGGAATCCACTGCGCGGCGGCCGCCCAGACACCCACGAAGATGACGCTGGCCCAGGTCAGCCCGGGGCCACGCCAGAGACCCCGGCGCATCAACTCGGCCGCCACCGCGCCCAACCAGAACTCCAGCGACCGGGCCGGCGGGAAGATCTGGGTGAACCACCAGCGGCTCACCTCCGGCACCAGGTGCTGGGCCGGCCAGAGCGCGAGGATCAGCAGTGGCATCGCGACGACGAGCGCCCAGAGCAGCTTCGGCCGGGCCCGGCGCAGCAGCGGCAGCACCAGCGGCAGGCAGAGGTAGAAGAAGAACTCGCAGGAGAGCGACCAGCTCACCGTGTTGATGCTGTAGAACCAGCCCGGCCGGGGGTCCCAGGCCTGCAACAACAGCAGGTTCTCCAGCGCGGCGGCCGGCAGCACCGGGTCGGCGAACCACCAGGCGACAAGCAACGTCGCCCCCCACAGCACCAGGTGGTTGGGGTAGATCTTGGCAATTCGTCGCCGCCAGAAGGTACGCCGGGAGTCGCCGGCCCGGGCCGACCAGACCAGCACGAATCCGCTGAGGATGAAGAAGAACTGCACCCCGGACAGGCCGAGGCTGAACAACTTGTCGACCACCGCCTTGTAGTCCGGCTCGGCGATGATCCGCATGGTGCCCGCGTGGAACCCGAAGACCAGCAGCGCGGCGATCCACCGCAGCCCGGTGAGCGAGGGCAGCCGGGACGGAGCGGGGACGGGCCTGGCGGTTGACGTCGCGGCGGCGCTCGTCATGGGCGGATGCCGAGGCTTGGCAGGGTCACCAGCACGTTCGTATCCTCCTCGGCGCGGCGTGGACGGCACGACAGCGACGCCCGCGACGACCCGGCAGGGCCGCACCCGGGGCACCCTACCGGGTCACTCCCGGGTGAACCGGACGTGTCCCACCGGTTACCGGCCCGCCGCACCCGGGTCGGGGCCGGCGCCGACCGGTCGGCGTTAACCTTCCGCTGGGCGGGAGTTCAGCGACTCCACCATCGGCGGCCACGTGCGGTTCCGGGGCCGGCCACCCAGGTCGTCGAAGGTGGCGGCGTGGTCAATGAGCCGACGCACGCACCGCTGCTGAGCATCGTCGTGCCCGTGTACGGCGTCGAGGCGTACCTGTACCAGTGCCTCGAATCGATCCGGGCCGACATTCCGGCCGGCGAGTCGGACGCGGTCGAGTTGATCGCCGTCGACGACGCCTCACCGGACGGCTGCGGCGACATGCTCCGCGCGTACGCGGCCGGACACGACCGGGTCCGCGTCGTGCACCTGAGCAGCAACGTGGGTCTGGGCCTGGCCCGCAACGCCGGGCTCGACGTGGCCACCGGCCGGTACGTCTGGTTCATCGACAGCGACGACTGGGTGCCGCCGGGCACGATCCCGGCCGTGCTGGACCGGCTGCGCCAGCACCAGCCCGACGTGCTGATGCTCGACCACCTGCGGGTGCACGAGGACGGCCGGCGGGAGGTCGACGCGAGCAGTCACCTGCTGCACGGAATCGCCGGCGTGACCCGCCTGGGCGACCAGCCGCAACTGCTGCGGGTGCAGCACACCGCCTGGAACAAGGTGGTCCGCCGGGACTTCCTGGACCAGTTGGAGCTGCGGTTCTTCCCCGGCTGGTACGAGGACATCCCGTTCAGCCATCCGCTGCTGATCGGCGCGGAGAAGATCTCTGTGCTGAACCGGGTCTGCTACCTCTACCGGCAGGGTCGGCACGGCGCGATCACCTCCACCCGCAGTGGCCGGCACTTCGACGCGTTCGCCCAGTACGAGCGCCTGTTGGACTGGGTCGCCCGCCGGCACCCGGACGAGCGGTTGCAGGCCGAACTGTTCCAACTGATGATCAGCCACTACCTGGTGGTGGTGGGCAACGACGACCGGCTGCACCCGCACCTGCGGCGGGACTTCTTCCACCGGGCCGCCGAGCACTACCGCCGGTACCTGCCTGCCGGTGGCTATCCGCTGCCCGCCGGGGTGACCGGGCTCAAGCACCGCCTGGTCGGGCGGGGTGACTGGCTGGCGTACTCGGCGCTGCGTCAGGCGCACCGGGTCGCGGGTCGCCTGCGCCGCGGTGCCCCGCGGGGGGCCGTCGGCGTCGCGGTCGGTCCGGTGAGCGCCGACGAGGACCCGGGTCGAGGGGCGGACGTCGCGGCGATTCGGGGCAGCGGGATCGCGGCGGAGCGGCGGGACGCACTGGCCGGGGGCCGGCTGCCGTGAGCACCGCAGGCCAGGCCGGGAGTCGACTCGACTCCCGGTACACGTGTTTTCCAGGTCGTCCGCCCGCCGGGTGGACGACGACAGCAGCACCACCGCACGCGGGTGCGGGCATACCGGAACAGAGGTCGGAATGACGGCGACAATCAAGATCGGACCACACCTGGTCGGTGCCGGGGAGCGACCGTTCGTGGTGGCCGAGATGTCCGGCAACCACAACGGTGACCTGAACCGGGCGCTGTCCATCGTCGACGCGGTGGCCGCGAGCGGGGCGCACGCGCTGAAGCTCCAGACGTACCGGCCGGACACGATCACGATCGACGTCGACACACCGGCGTTCCGGATCTCCAGCGGGCACGAGTTGTGGGGTGGGGAGAACCTGTACCGCCTCTACGAGCGGGCGCACACCCCGTACGAGTGGCACGCACCGATCTTCGAGCGGGCCCGCGAGCGTGGCCTGACCGTCTTCTCGTCACCGTTCGACGCGACAGCTGTGGAGTTGCTGGAGTCGCTTGACGCGCCCGCGTACAAGATCGCTTCTTCGGAGCTTGTCGACCTGCCGCTGATCCGGCTCGTGGCCAGCACCGGCAAGCCGATGGTGATCTCCACGGGGATGGCGACGGTCGCCGAGATCGACGCCGCGGTGCGCACCGCCCGGGCCGGCGGCGCTGCGGGCATCGTCCTGCTGGCCTGCACCGCGTCCTACCCGGCACCACCGGCCGACAGCAACCTGCGTCGGCTGCCGGTGCTGGCTGGCGCGTTCGACGTGCCGGTCGGGCTCTCCGACCACACGCCCGGCATCGGGGTGGCGGTCGCCTCGGTGGCGCTCGGTGCCTGTTTCATCGAGAAGCACGTCACCCTGGACCGGGCCGACGGTGGCGTGGACTCGGACTTCTCGCTGAACCCGGCGGAGCTGACGGCGCTGGTCGCCGAGTCCGGTCGGGCGTACGAGGCGTTGGGTGGCACCGCGATCGGCCCGACCCCGGCGGAGCGGGAAGGGCTGCGGTTCCGCCGTTCGCTGTTCGTGGTCGAGGACGTGCGCGCCGGTGACCCGGTGACCAGCCACAATGTCCGGTCGATCCGACCGGCCGGCGGGCTGGCACCCGTGGAGATCGACCGGGTGCTGGGGCGCACCTTCGCCACCGACGTCCCGCGCGGCACCCCGCTGAGCTGGGACCTGATCTGACGGTGCGGCTGGCGGGAACTTCCCCTACTGGATCCCGTTGGCAATCTTTCCGGTCGTCACCCAGAGAGCATCGACCAAGCGCAGATCAACGGAACGGATGATGACCCGCTGCCCGGCGGCGTGGTCGATCAGATCCGCTACCAGGCGGTCGGCGTGCTGGCGGGCGGCGTGGTCGGGAAATGCCCACTCAGGTATCCAGAGAGGGTCATCGGGGGCCCCTCCCAAAGCCTCGTCGAGGCGATCAAGGGCATCGGTGGCTACTACCTGACTGAACTGGTAGAGACGATCATCCGGAAGGTCGCCGCCGGTGCGCTCGGCAATAACCCGGAAATGCCAGACCGCCTCCACGGCAGCGAGTCTCGCGAAGCCCTCCAGGGGCCCGTCGTACCAGTCGAGAACGATGGCCCGGTCGACCACCACCTCCGCCACAGGCATGGCCGCCAACTGCTGCGCAGCATTCATCGTGTCCGTCCGAAGAGTTGATTGAGCCTTTCCCAAGCTGATCATGCAGCTCATCGCGTGCACGGCAGGCCCCGATGATCGATGGGTTGGCTCGCGGCCCGAGACCTCGGTTGCCCCGCCGGTCGCGCCGGGCAGACCCCGGTTACCCGGCCGATGGAACCCAAGAAAACTCCTCCATTGAGCCAGACTCGCCGCCTGCCCGCAACCACCATTCGTCGAAGGCACCAGCACCCCCCAGGCGAATACCCAGATGCCACAACGGATCTACGAACAACGTGTTACCACCGCTGAAGCAGAATTCAGCAGCGCAGATGGATTCCAGGCCTGGGTCATGATCGGAGTCTAAAGCAAAACGAACCTTCACCAGTCGAAGGTTGGCGCCTGAGTTGTCCATGAAGAGCGACCCAACCGCGCCTACCGAAAAGTTTTCCTCCTCACCCTGGAGAGCCTCGGGAACATCGATGGAGGTAACAATCCTCAGAGTCAGAAAGCCACCTCTTTCGGCCGAGTCCAGGAGCAGAAGTCGATCTCCGAAGACTAGGTAGACCTGCTGGGCAAGCGGAACGAAATGCCCGATGCCGTCGACCTGGTCCAGGAAACCAGGAATGTGCACGTCCTCCAAGGACGATCCGGCGAGACTGGACAACAACTTTTCCGTTGCCGCTATCAAACGCGCCTCCGCAGGAATCATGGCAACATCTCGATATGAAGGTCCATACGTTCCCCACTCTTCAACAACGTCCAGAACTCTCCATCCGTTTTGGTCACCAGCGTTAGGCCCTCGCCCCTAAAAATGTGGGCATCCTCCGCGGCGAGGGGGAGCCGGCCCAAACCCTCCAGCTTAAACCGGTCAGACTTCACCATCTCGTCCAAATCAGTGAGGAATTCACGCCCGAGGCCACCGGCTCGCTCCTCGACCTTCACCTTCGGGTATGTCTTGTCAAGAACCTTAGCCAACAGCGCCCGATGATTCAGGTAGTGTCGCCTGAAATTCTTCCCCGGCGTAATCGCCGGATAGGGGATCAACCCGAGCGGATCCACTTCGAAGGTCGGGTTGAGAACATATAGGTGAGGATTCGAGCCCGCCTCAAGCCCGAATGGGTCCGACGAGGCGTAGCGGGCGGTGTTGGGGTCGTAGTAACGGTGGTAGTTGTGCGAGGCGCCGGTCTCCGGATCGTGGATCTGGCCCGGAAAGCGAAGCGGGCAGTCCGCGCCCACGGTGCTGACGTGGGTCGGGATGCCCCAGATGGTGGTGCGCTGCTGCCAGACAACGCCTCCAGTTGGGTCGACCAACTCGGTGGGGGCGCCGACCAGGTCGGTCACGATCGCGTAGAAGCGGCGGTCCATCTCGTCCTGGTCGGCGCGGCCGTCGGTCTGGCTGATCGGGGTGAACGTGTCGGGGGCGTACTCCCAGGTGCTGGTCGTGGCGCCGTCGTCGCCGCGACGGGTCTGCTCGATCAGGCGCGGGCCGTCCCAGGCGAAGTCGACCTGCTCGACCACGCCACCGTCGGCGTCGAGGCGCTGCTTGGCGGTCCGGCGGCCGAGGGCGTCGTAGCGGTAGCTCCACCGGGTGCCGTCCGGGGTGGTGACGGCGATCAGCCGGTCCTCGCTGTCCCAGGTGTAGCGCCAGGTCGACGGCTTGGTCGAGCGCTCCTTGCGCTGCCGCAGCGTGACCCGGCCAGCGGCGTCATGTTCGTAGCGCACGTTGCCAGCGCGGAGGATCAGTGTGCCGGTGTACTCCCGCTCACCCCGAGCGGCGCCGTCATCATCCGAGCGGGGCCACGCGGCGCTTGTCACGTTGCCGGCTTCGTCGTAGGCGTACCGCTCGGTCCAGTCGCCGGCGCGCACGGCGGTGATCCGGCCGGCGCGGTCCAACTCCAGCCGGCGCTCGCCGGTGAGCTGGTCGGCGACGTCGGTCAGGTAACCGTCGGCGCGATACCGGTAGGCCCGGTGGGCGACCAGGTCCGGCACACCTCCGTCGGCAGCAGGGGTCGCGGTGAGGATCTGGGCGAGCAGTCGGTGGTTGGCGTCCCAGCTCTGGGTCAGGGCGAGGCTGCCGACCGCACGCCGGGTCTCCCGACCGGCCGCGTCGTGGGTGAAGCTGACCGTCGCGCCGCCGGTGTGCAGCGCCACGGGCCGGTGCCCGGCGTCGTACTCCCAGACGCTGTCGACCCCCGCCGGGGTACGCCGCTGGGCCCGTCGGCCGAGCAGGTCGTAGGACGAGGAGACCACCTGACCGTCGCGGGTCTCGGCCAGCACCCGACCGAGTGGATCGCGGTCGAAGCGGAGGTCGACCTCGGGTGTGGTGGCGTGCAGCAGCCGGCCGGCCGGGTCGTACCCGTAGGTGGTGACGCCCTCGGCGGTGCGCTTCTCCACGACGTTGCCCAGCACGTCGCGGACCAGCTCGATGCTCTGCCCGGCGCCGTTGGTGCGGGCGACGACCTGGCCGGCGGCGTCGTACGTGTAGGTCTGTGTCCGGCCGTTGAAGTCAATTTCGGTGACCAGCCGCCCGGCCGGGTCGAAGTCGTAGCGCCAGACGAGTCCCTGCGGGTTGGTGACCGTGGTCAGCCGCAACTCGGTGTCGTAGGCGAAGGCCAGTCGTGCGCCGTCGGGTCCGGTGAGTGCCACTGGCAGGTCGAAGTGGCCAATGTCGAACTCGGTGGTCGCCCCGGTCTGGTCGGTGTGGGTGACCAGGTTGCCTTCCGGGTCGTAGGTCCATTCCTCGCTCGCCCCGTCCGGGCTCCGCCGCCAGGCGAGCCGACCCTCGACGGTCCAGCCGAGACGAGTGGTGCCACCGACCGGGTCGACCACCTCGGTGATCCGACCCGCCCGATCGCGCCGGTAGGTCGTCACCGCGCCGGTGGCCTCGGTGAGCTGGGTGATCAGCCCGGCTGCGTCGGTGGTCACCAGCGAAGCGTTGCCGAGCGCGTCGATCACCTCGGTGAGTCGCCCCGCCTCGTCGTACCGGTGGTGGGTGGTGGCGCCGGTCGGGTCGGTGACCATTGTCAGGTTGCCGCGTTCGTCGTACTCGCGCCGCCAGACGGCACCGTCGGCACCGGTCACGACGACCGGCTGGTGCAGCTCGTTGTAGATGGCGGTCGCCCGGCTGCCGTCCGGACGGACGAACTCGACCAGGTTGCCGTCGTCATCGTAGGACCAACGAGTCGTCCGCCCGAGAGCATCGGTCTCGGTCAGCTTGCGATCGAACCGGTCCCAGACGGTGGTGGTGACGTTGCCCAGCGGGTCGGTGACCTGTTCGGCCTGCCGCAGGTCGTTGAGCTGGTAGACGGTGGCGTGGCCGAGGGAGTCGACGACCGTGGTGACGCGGGCGTCGCTGTCGTAGCGCAGCAGGCCGGTCAGGTAGCCGCCGGTGCCGGTGGTGGCGACGCAGCGGCCGTTCTCGTCGTAGGTGTAGCGGTACTCGGTGCCGTTGCGGTCCACCCACTGGGTGACCCGCCCGTCGATGTCGTAGTCGAAGCGCAGCGGCAACCCCGACGAGTTGACGACAGCGGTGAGGTCACCGGCCTCGTCGTAGCCGAAACGAACCAACTCGGTGTCGGTGTCGTCGTCCCCGGCGAGGTCGAACCCGACGATCCGGTTCTCCTCGGTACGCACCCGGACCCGGTAGCCACCGGAGTGCACCACCTCGACCGGCGCACCGCTGTCGTCGTGGCGCACATCAACCCGGTGACCGTTACGGTCGGTCACCGCGACAAGCGGAAGCTGACCCGCCACGCTGCCCGGCACCGGCCCGAAGTGCCACGTCCAGCCCCGCACCGCATCGGTGACCAGGTAGGTGCCGGCCGCCGGATCCTGCGCCAACGGCCAGCGCGGCCCCTCGGTCGGCAACCGGTCGGGACGACCGTCCGCCCCGGTCGGGTAGATCAACGTCATGCCGTCGGCGGTCGCCAGGTAGACCCCGGTCTCGTCGACCTCGATGCGCTGATCCAGGGTGGAGGCCCAGGACCGGCCGAACCAGCTCCCCAACCGGTACGACGACAGGTGCGTGCGCGACAGCAGCAGCGGCAACGCCCCCGGCAACTCCACGTCGGTCTGGGTGAGGACCATGTCGCCGCAGGCGACGTCGATCGGATCCAGCCGAGCCAACCGCTTGATCGCCTCAATGCCGTTGGCCCGCGGACTCGCCAGACCCCAACGGGCCACCGAGCCCATGTTGCGACCCCGGGCGGCCACCGAGGAGAAGGCCTGCGCAACGCGGGTGCCCTTCAGCGCGCCCGCCCCGAGCCGAGCCAACTTACCCACCCCGGGTAACAGATTCAGCCCGATGTCGATCAGGATCGTCTTCAGGCTGCCCTTACCGGTGGCGGCGTAGATCGAGAGGTCGATCGCGGAGGCGAGCAGAGCGGTGCCGATCGCGATCGGTGCCATGATCGGCGCGAGGATCGGGATGAACGACAACAGACCCGCGACCAGGGAGACGATCTTCAAGGCGCTGGACAGTTGCGCCAACAACTCCTGATTGTCCCGCACGAAGTTGGTGAACTGCCCCTTCAAGTCCCACCACTTCGGATTCTCCTTGAACCGCAACCCCTTCGCGTCAGTAACCACCCGCACGCAATCGCGCACCGCCGTGGCCAACTCACCCCGCAACGCACCCGCCTGGGCCACGCACTCGTCCCAGTCCCGCTGCGCCTGCGACAACGCCGCACCCGCCGCCCCCGCATCCGACCGATACGTGTCCGGCTCCGCCGCCGCCTCCGGCGGCCGATCCGCGACCTCCCGCTCGTGCCGCTCATCCGCCTGCGCCGCCCGATCCGAACGCCCCCGCGCGGCCTGCAACGCCGCCCACAAACCCGGCGCACGCTGCGCCACCGGACGCATCCGATCCTGCAACGACGACAACGAACCCGCGAACACCACCAACCCCGCCGACACCTTGCCGAACGCATCACCGGTCACCCGCAAATGCCCCGGCATCTGGGCATTCAGGCCCTCCCGGAACAGATCCGCCTCCGGACCCACGAACTGACTCGTATCCAAACCCGTGATCTGCGCCGCCGCCTGTGACGCCGCCGAACCAAAACCAGACCACCGCCCCGCCGACGACCGAATCGCCGACGGATCACCATCCATTTTGAACAAATGCCCCGGAAACTCAGCCACCGCGCCGGACCTCCCCCGTGTCCACGCCAACCAGCCCGCGGCCGTCGCAGCGCCCGACACAGGACAGCTACCCGCCCGGCACCGACTGACCAAGGGCGAACTCCGCTGAGGTCGCCCCACAGTCATTCGAACATAGACATCCGGCGAACTATGGCCACTGCCTCCGTCGCAGTTCGCGCCATCTGAGTAGGCCGCCGAGACCGCTACCCACCAACGGGTGGATAAACAACTCCTGGCCATCCCGGGTGAAGTTGATGCGAGGGCCGGTCTCCGTCGCGGCACACCTCCGGCTCCGCGTTCCGACGGTGCGCGGGTGCCGCTGTCACAAGGCAGCCCAACTGGACGCCGCGGACAGCGAGCCGCGCTCAGCCGCGGCCCGCACGCTCCGCGCCGGCACGAAGCCGGGCGTGGCGGCACCGCCGGGGCGCGCAGACAGCGCTGGGCGCGGGGGCGACGCCGACGGTGACCACCAGGTCGGCCACCCGCAGGGTGCGCCAGAGCGCCAATCCGTCGGATGGCGTGCTCAGGCCGTGGCGACGCCACCAGGCCGCCACCGGCACGTCGGCGAGCTTGCAGCAGCACTCGGCGCGGGTCCACCGCGCCCAGAAGTCGTCCACCCCGAACCGGCGGGCCAGTGCCGGAGGCACCGGGGCGCTCGCGCGTTCCGCGTCGATCGCCACCCGCCACCCGGGCGTCGTCGGTCCGTACCAGCCGACGCAGCGGCCGTCGTCGAGGTGGCTGCGGGTCACCGCGTCGGTCAGGTCGGCGGGTACGCCGATCCGCAGGTGCTGCTCGGCGGCGGCGAGCAGCACCGGCACCGGGCGGGGCCGGACCAGCCGGGCCGGCTCAGATGGCGGCGGCACCGTCCACCACGATCACCTGGCCGTTGATGTTGGTGTGCTCCCGCAGCAGCATCCGCACCACCGGCGTGACCTCCGCCGGCTCGGTCAGGTGACCGGTCGGCGTGCGGCGCACGATCTGGTCCAGTTGGGTCGGGCCGAGCACGGCGGACATCTCCGAGGCGAAGAAGCCGGGGGCGACCGAGTTGACGAGCATCCGGCCGCCCAACTCCCGGGCGAGCGAGCGGGTGGCGGCGTCCATGCCGCCCTTGGTGGCGGAGTACGCGACCAGACCCGGGAAACCTCGCTGCCCGCAGATCGAGGTGATGTTGACGATCCGCCCGCGCATGCCCTTGCCGAGCATCCGGCGGACCACCAGCCGGGTCAGCTGTAACGGGGCGGTCAGGTTGGTCTCGATGATCCGGGCGATGTCGTCGGTGGTGGTGTGCACGTGCAGCGAGTCCTGCCCGACGGCGGCGCTGTTGACGATGCCGTCGATCGGGCCGAGGCGTTGCTCCACCTCGCGGACGAAGCTCTGCGCGGCCCGCAGATCGGTGACGTCCACCGAGCCGACGTGCACCCGGTCGGGGTGCTCGGCGGCGAGTTTGTCCAGCTCCGGCGTGACGGTGCGGGCGAACGCGGCCACCCGGACGCCCGCGTCGAGCAGGTCGGTGACGACGGCCAGACCCAACCCCCGGGAGCCGCCGGAGACGAGGACCACGGTGCTGGGCGGTACGAGCGGGGTGACGACGGGTTCAGACATCGCTCTTCAGGGTCTCCTTGACGGGAATGTCGGCAAGCACGCGGATCCGGCGGGGCACCGCGTGCTCGGGGAGCCGGTCGGCGCACCAGCGCACCAGCGCGGCCTCGTCGACATCCGGGTGCGCGGTGGGGGTGTGGACCACCTCGGCGACCACCATCCGGCCGAGCACCGGGGCACGGCGGCCGGTCACCCGGGCCCAGGCCACCGCCGGATGCGCGGCCAGCACACCGCGGACCACCCCGGCGGAGACCTTGCTGCCACCCACGTTGATCTCGTCGGAGTCGAGCCGGCCGGTGATCAGCACCCGGTCGTCGAGGATCTGCACCCGGTCTCCGGTGTGGATCGGGCCGGACAACCCGACCCCGTGGTGCGGGGAGCTGACCACCAGTTCGTCGTCGCGCACGGAGAGCGTCGGCCGACCCGGAGTTTGCCGGTCCAGCCAGTCGACCGGGAAGCCGGCCCGCCCGTCGTGCACCACGATGGACGCCCCCACCTCGGACGAGGCGTAGATCCAGGAGATCCGGGCGGTGGGGAACACCGCGCGGAGCTGGTCCAGGATCGCCTGGTCCACCGGCTCCCCGCCGAGGGTGAGCTGGCGCAGGGGCACCCGGGCCAGCGCGGCGGCATCGCGGTAGAGGGTACGTCGCCAGAAGGTCGGGGTGCCGGAGGCCGCGTCGACCCCGTGCGCGGCGGCGATGGTCGGCCAGTCGTCAAGCTCGTCGGGCTCGACCACCACGAGGTGCTGGCCGGGTTGGGTGAGCGACAGGGTGACCACCTGCCACCAGGCGTACGTGCCGGGCGCGTACGGGCAGAGCCAGGTCCGGTCGGGCTGCTCGGCCCGCACCGTGGTGAGCGTGTCGAGGGTGTGCCCGACCCGTTTGGGGCGCCCCGTCGAGCCCGAGGTCAGCAGCCACAGCCGGCCGGGCTCGGCGGCTCGGGGCCGGGCCGGGCCGCTCGGGTGCACGCCGTCGTCGTCGAGGACGCTGACGGTGAACCCGGCCGCCTGCAACTCCGTCCGCATCGCCGCGTCGACCCGACCCGCGGTGCTGAGCAACAGTTCGGTGCCGTGCACGGCGTGCTGCCGAGCGGCGGCGAGCGCGTGCACACCGCGGTGGGCGAGCACCGCGGCCGGGTCGGGCAGCGTCGGCGTCGGCAGCGCCCGCCAGGTCAGCGCGGCGCCGCCGACGACGATCCGGTTGTCGACGCCGGCCGGCTCCCGGGGTACGGGTGCGTGATCGTGTGCCGTCGCGACGGTCACTGGTGCTGAAGCTCGACGAGGAAGTCGAGGACGTCGCCGACGGTGGCGATGCGACGCAGGCCGGGGGCGTCGAAGTTGAGCTCCTCGCCCGTCTCGTCCTCCACCCGCAGGGCCAGCTCGGAGAAGTCGAGCGACCGGAACCCGATCTCCCGCAACTGCGCCGCGTCGTCCGCGGGCAGCTCCTTGTCCTGGTTCTTCAACACCTGAGCCATGAGGTCGCGGATCTGCGCGCGACTCAATTCGTCCATGCGCCGCAGTCTACAACCCAACGAATGCATATCTGCTTTGCCGGTACGCCCGGGTAAGGTGCTCCGACCGGACGTGAACAGCAAAGAAAGCGAGACGCCCGTGCTGCGCGAAGCGACCGTGGACGACGTTCACCTGATGTTGTCCTGGCGTAATCAGGAAACCAACCGTCAGGTCAGCAAGACCAGCCACGAAATCACCGCCGACGAGCACGCCCGGTGGTGGTCGGCGGTCCGCGACGACCCGTCCCGGCGGGTGCTGGTGTACGTCCGCGACGATCGGCCCTGCGGCGTGGTCACCTTCTTCGACCTGCGGTTCGACGGTCCCCGCACGGGGGCGTGGGGCTTCTATCTGGACGCCGACGGGCTGGCTGGACGAGACGAGACGCTGCCCGCCTGGCTGGGGGTCATGCGGGAGGCAGTCGAGTACGCGTTCGACGGGCTGCACCTGGATCGACTCGACGGCGAGGTACTCGGTCACAATACCGTCGTACGACAGATGAACCGGCGGTTCCGATTCGTCGAGGGCGCCCCGCGACAGGAGCTGTCCGGCGGCCGGGAAATCACCGTCATCCCGATTTCCCTGGCTCGCGCCGACCGCCGCCAGCGTTGATTGTCGGACCCATTCGGATAATGGACCTGAATCATTAACCGATGGTGTTCCCGGTGGACATCCGCCGTTCACGAAACAGCGGATGTCCACCGGGGTCAGGCCCGCCGCCACGCCGCCCAGTGCTGCACCGGGTTGCCGCCGAGCCGGACGAACCCGTAGGCGGTGCCGTCCCAGTCGTCCGGCTGGCCGGGCGCCCAGCTGGCGAACACCACCTGGGCCGCGGCCGGCGGCTGCTCGTCGAACCAGCGGACGTCGGTCCAGTTCACCTGGTGGCTCAGGTTGAACCGCATGACGTAGTGCACGCCGGTCGAGGCCCAGACCCGCTCGCCGGGGCGTACCCCGATGTCGGCGACCCGGGGCGTCGGCGACGTCCTCGCGACGGCTGGCCGCACGATGCGCTGCTCGATCACCTGCATGGTGACGAGGTTGGCCACGACGAGGACGCCGAGCATCGGCAACCGCAGTCGGGGCAGCAGCACTGCGGCGACGAGCAGCAGGCAGCCGCCGATCCCGACGAGTGATCCGAGCACCGGCCGCATCTCGCGCCAGCCCCCGGTCAACGCCGCCAGGTCCGGGGCGCTGAAACCGCCGTAGCGCAACCGGTGGCCCTGGCTGGCCACGTACGCGAGTCGGACGGCGATCAGCGCACCGCCGCCGACCAGCAGGGCCACCGCGACGGCCGCCCGGCGCAGCACCACCCGGTGGCCGGCGGTGAGCAGCACCCCGAGCCCGACCAGCAGCCAGAACGGTGCCAACATCTGCACGTAGCGTCCGTAGATCGCGTCCAGCGGCTTGCCGGTGATGCCGGCCAGGATCACCGACGCCCCGCCGGCCACCCCGACGGTCACCACAAGCGCCACGCCCATCGTCCAGCGGGCGGCGTCGCCGTGCCGGGGACGCCAGAGTTCGCGCACGGCGGCGGCCCAGGCCACTCCCGCCATCCCGAAGGTGATCACCACGAGGTACCAGAGTTGGGTGGTGACGCCCGCGCCGACGCGGACCACCCCCTGGACGGAGGCGACCGCGTCGACGGTGCCGCCGCCCGGCGTGCTGCCGAGCAGGTAGACCTTGTCGCCGAGGTAGCGGATGACGGCGGCGTTGACGAGCGCCATGGCGAGCACCGGCAGCAGCGCGGCGAGCACAGTGGGCGGGCTGATCCGGCGGCGGACGAACAGCAGCACTACCAACCCGGCGTGCACCGCCACGATCACCAGGCCGCGCGAGTGCAGCAGGTGGAACCCGCCGACCAGCAGGCCGACGGTGGCGGCGGCGCGCGGTCCGGGCCGCTCGATCCAGCGGTGCACGGCGAGCAGCCAGCCGACGACAAGCGGCGCCATCACCGTGTCGATCATGGCGATGCCGGCGTAGAAGGCGGTGGCTGGCAGGGTCGCCGCCGCGAGGGCGCCGAGCAGCGCGTACGGCCGGGGCAGCCGGAGCAGACGGCGGGCGAGCAGGTACGCCAACGGCAGCAGCGTCGAGTTCGCCATCGCGTTGATCAGTTGGACGATCCGGTAGGCGTCGGTGAAATCCCGGTCCCCGAGGAACGCCGGCGAGATCAGCATCGGGTACCCGACCCGGCGCAGCAGGTCGTTCTCGCTGCTGAACCCGCCCGGCCCGCCGGCCAGCGCACGGGCGGTGTTGAGGTAGCTGTCCTCGTCGGTGTGCGCGATCGGCAGCACGATGTGCCGGGACAACCACATCCGCCAGGCGACGCTGAGCACCCAACCGACGACCAGCAGCAGCGGCACCAGCCAGCGCCGCGCGGGCGCGGGGTCCGGTGTGCGCGCCCGTGCGGCGGGCCGTTCGATCACGTCGCTAGCGGATGCCATGAACGCCTCCAGAACTGCCGGCCGGACCGGTCTCGGCATCGACCGGCCGGGCCTTCGGCCCGCGCCGGTGACGTGTGGGGTGACCCGCTCGCACCGAGCCGATGCGGATGTCGGGTGAACGCGGAGCCGGCCGCGGACAGGGCTGCCGGGTCACTCGCGCGGTCACTGTAGCGGCCCGATCCGGCCAGGTCAGGCCGGTTGCGGGCGGGCCGGAAGTGTTTGCCTACGCGGTGTTCGGCATTCACACGAGCAGGGGTCGTGGTTAACCCGTGAGCGTCGGGGAGTTAACCCGCCATGGCTAGCGTCTCACCCCGGTCGGCCGGCCGAGGGCCGCCCGTTCATCCACGACCACGGGAGCACCAAATTGAGTGAGTTGAATGGATCGTCCATTCTGATCACCGGGGGAACGGGTTCCTTCGGCAGGACGTTCCTCAAGCACATTCTCACCGAGGCCGACCCGGCCCGGGTGGTGGTCTTCTCCCGCGACGAGCTCAAGCAGTACGAGTTGCGTCAGCAGCTCGGCGACGACCCGCGGCTGCGGTGGTTCATCGGCGACATCCGGGACCGGCACCGGCTCACCCGGGCCATGCACGGGGTGGACCACGTGGTGCACGCCGCCGCGCTCAAGCAGGTGGACACCGCGGAGTACAACCCCTCCGAGTACATCGCCACCAACATCACCGGCTCCCAGCACGTCGTCGACGCCGCGATCGAGGCCGGCGTCAAGAAGGTCATCGCGCTCTCCACCGACAAGGCGTCCAGCCCGATCAACCTGTACGGCGCCACGAAGCTGGTCGGCGACAAGCTGTTCGTCTCGGCCAACCACTACGCCGCCCAGCACCCGACCCGGTTCGCCGTGGTGCGGTACGGCAACGTGGTGGGCAGCCGCGGCTCGGTCGTCCCGCTGTTTCGCCGGCTGGCCGCGGAGGGCAAGAGCCTGCCGATCACCGACAAGCGGATGACCCGCTTCTGGATCACGCTCGACCAGGCCGTGCGGTTCGTCATGGACTCGTTCGACCAGATGCAGGGCGGCGAGTTGTTCGTGCCCCGCATCCCGAGCATGCGCATCCTCGACCTGGTCGAGGCCGTGGCCCCGGACGCCACCACCCACGAGATCGGGATCCGTCCGGGCGAGAAGCTGCACGAGGAAATGATCGCGCCCGACGACAGCCGCCGGACGCTGCGCGCCGACGGCCGGTTCATCGTCCAGCCGACGATCGCCACCTGGGGCTACCAGCCGCCGGTCGACTGCGATCCGGTGCCGGACGGCTTCGCCTACCAGTCGGACACCAACGACGAGTGGCTCACCGTCGAGCAGCTGCGCGACATGCTCGGCCGCACCGCATGACGGGAATGCTCCCGTACGGCCGGCACTCGATCACCGAGGACGACGTCGCCGCCGTGGCCGGTGTGCTGCGCGGCGACTGGCTCACCACGGGCCCACAGGTCGACGCCTTCGAGGCCGACCTCGCGGTCTGGACCGGTGGGGTCGGCGTCGCCGCCGTCTCCAACGGCACCGCCGCGCTGCACGTGGCGTACGCGGCGGCCGGGGTGGGCCCCGGCGACGAGGTGGTCGTCCCGCCGATGACCTTCGTGGCGACCGCCAGCAGCGCCGTCGCCCTCGGCGCGAAGATCGTGTTCGCCGACGTCGACGACGAGACGTTCTGCCTCGACCCGGCTGCCGCCGCCGCCGCGGTCACCGCACGGACCAGGGTCGTCGCCGCCGTCGACTACGCCGGCCACCCCGCCGACTACGACGCGCTGCGCGAGTCGGTAGCGGGCAGCGACGCGTTGCTCCTCGCCGACGCGGCGCACTCGATCGGCGGGACGTACCACGGTCGGCCGGTCGGCTCACTCGCCGACCTGACCACGTTCTCGTTCTTCCCCACCAAGAACCTGACCACCGCCGAGGGTGGCGCCGTCGCCGCGCTCGACCCGCGGCTGCTCAAGCGGGCCCGGCGCTTCCGCGGCGTCGGGATGGTCCGCGAACGCGACGAGCTGCGCCTGAATGACGAGGGCGGCTGGCACCAGGAGGTGCACGAGTTCGGGCTGAACTACCGGCTGCCGGACGTGCTCTGCGCCCTGGGCCGCAGCCAGCTGCGCCGGCTCGACGAGTTCAAGGCCCGCCGCGCCGCCCTGGTCGCCCGCTACGACGAGGCACTCGCCGACCTGGACGGGGTACTCCGACCGCACCGCAGGTCGTGGGCCGACCCGGCCTGGCACCTCTACCCGATCCGGGTCCTCGACGGGCGACGCCGCGAGGTGTACGACCGGATGCGCGCCGCCGGCATCGGCGTCCAGGTCAACTACATCCCGGTGCACTGGCACCCGGCCTTCGCCGACCTCGGCTACCGGCGCGGGTCCTGCCCGGTGGCCGAGTCGTTCTACTCCCAGCAGCTGTCACTGCCGCTCTACCCGGGGCTCAGCGACGCCGAGCAGGATCGCGTCATCGACGCGCTGACCGCGGCCCTGCGGGTCGGCTCGGTGCGTACCGCCGCCTGATGGGAACCTGATGCACCACGCCAACCACTTCTACGGCCACGCGCACGTGCTGGCCCGCTACGCCGGTCTCGGTGACCGGCACCCACCGCGGATCAACGGGTACGTGCAGCACGGCTGGAACATCGGCGACGGCCTGGCCCCGGGTCACCCGTACGCCGAGCGCGCCCCGAGCCTGCTCTGGTCCGAACAGACCCGCCGGCGGGCCTGGTCGGTGGGGCGGCGCAACGTGGTGGTCATCGGCGCCCCGTTCATATACCTGCTGGCCATGCGCCCCGACGAGCCACCGGCCGACGAGCGGGTGGGCACCATCTGGTACCCGTTCCACGGCTGGGAGGGCCAGCACGTCAAGGGCGACCACCGGAAGTTGATCGCCCTGATCCGGGACACCGAGCCCGGCCCGGTCACCGTCTGCCTGTACTGGCACGAGTACCGGATGCGCAGCGTCCGCCGGCTCTACGAGCGCGCCGGCTTCCGGGTGATCTGCCACGGCTACCGGGGGCACTGGTGGAAGGACACCGACCCGGATTTCCTCGACAAGCAGCTCACCGAGCTGCGTCGACACCGCCGGGTAGCATCCAACCGGCTGACCAGTGCGATCTTCTACGGCATCGCGGCCGGCTGCGAACCGGCGGTCTACGGCGACCCGATGATCCTGTCCAATGAGGACCCGACGTTCGGCGGGACGGCCCGCATCCGGCGGCAGTGGCCGCAGTTGCACGGCGCCGAGGTCGACCTGCCCACCGCTGTCGAGATCGCCCGCGCCGAGTTGGGCACCGACCACCGCTGCACGCCGGCGGAGCTGCGGGAGCTGCTCGGTTGGGCGAACCTCCAGGAGGAAGAGGACCACAGTGACGACTGAGACGGCACCCGCCGGCCGGATCACGCTGCCCGGCGGCGAGATGCTGGCCTGGTCGGACCTGCCGCAGCAGCGCCTGGCCGACGGCGGGCCCCTGGCCGCGCTGGCCGCCCGACTCGTGCCGCCCGGCGCCCGGGTGCTGGTGGCCGGGCCCCACGACCCGGCCCTGCTCGACCAGCTCGGCCACGCCGAGGTGACCTGCCTGCTGCGCAGCCACCCGGACGCGGTCGCGCTCGCCCAGCGGGCCGCCCACCTGGTGGTGGGTGGTCCGGCCGGGTTGCCCGACGACGAGACGTACGACGTGGTGATCGCCCCCGCCGGCCTGGACCCGGTGGAGTCGGTGGAGGGCACCCGCCTCGGTTGGGACGGCGTGCTGGCCCGACTGGTCGCCGCGGTGCGACCGGGCGGCGCGCTGGTGCTACGCGTGGACAACCCGCTCGGCCTGCACCGGCTGGTCGCCACCACCCCCTGGTACGCCGACCGGGAGGATTCCGCGTGGACGATCGGCGGGGTCCTCGACCGGACCCACCCGGCCAACCGGGACCAGCTCCACGAGCGGCTCACCGCGGCGGGACTGCGACCGGGTACGTGCTGGGCTGCGTACCCCGACGCCGGCACCCCGACGGCGCTGCTCGACGCCGACCACCTCGACCGGGACACCGGCTCGGGCCTCTTCGACGCGCTGCTGCACGGCGCGTGCGCCGGCGGCTGCACCGGCGACACGGTGCTCCAGGACCCGTCCCGGCTGGCGGTGGACGCGCTGCACGCCGGCCGCGCCGCGGACCTCGCGCCGGGTTGGCTGGTGCTCGCTCACCGGCCCGCCGACCCGGCTGATCCCAGCACGCCGGCCGACGGCGCGGATCTGCCGGTGGTGCTGGCGCAGACCGGGATCGGCGTGCTGGAGGTGCTGCACGGGCCGTCGGGACTGCGGTGGGGACGCGTCCAGACCACCGGCACGCAGCCGCCGGCCGCCGCGCCGTTCGCCAGCCGCGAGGCCGCCTACCGGGACGCTGACGCGTTGTCCGGGCCGGTGCCGGCCGGCCGGCTGTTGCGGACCCTGCTGCTCGACGCGGCAGTGCGCCGCGACCTGACCGCCCTGCGCGCGCTGCTGCACGGCTACGCGGGCTGGCTCGCCGACCAGACCGACGCCGACTCGCGGATCGCCGGCGCGGCGGCGCTGGCCGGCACCGACAACGTGGTCGTCGACGACGAGCGGTACGCGGTGCTCGACCCGAGCTGGCGGGCCACCGAGGCGCTACCCGCCGACGTGGTGCTGGCCCGCGGGCTGTGGCGCTTCGCGGCGGGCCTGCTCACCGGCGGGTACGCCCACCCCTGGTCGTCCACCCTCGACGTGGCCGGCCTGACCGTGGTGCTCGGCGGCCTTGCCGGCCACGACCTGGACCGCGCGACAGTTGGCGAGGCGGTGGAGGCCGAGGCGGCAATCGACGCGGCGCTGCACGGACTGGACCCCGACGGCCGGCTCAACCTCGCCACCGAGCTGCACGCCGTCGCACCCACCGACCCGCCGGTCGGCGCGCGCAGCTACCAACAGCTGCACGAGGCGTGGCTGCGCCAACGCGAGGAACTCGCCCGGCTGGCGGCGCTCACCGCGTGGACCGAGGAGCTGCTCACCTCCCGGGAACGGGCCCTGCGTCGGGCCGAGACGACGATCGGCCTGCTCAGCGGCTCGATCAGCTACCGGGTGGGCCGGCTCGCCATCACCCCGGCCCGACTGGCCAAGCGGGGCGCCCGCGCCGCCAAACGTCGAGCCACCGCCGTGCTCGCCCCGAAGGGAGAGCAGCAGTGACCGGCGTACCGGCAGGCGGGCTGGCCCCGACGAACGGCACGGCACCCCGGATCGTCGGCATCGTGCAGGCCCGGATGGGTTCGTCCCGGCTGCCCGGCAAGGTGCTCCGCCCGCTCGCCGGGCGTTCCGTGCTGGGCCGGGTGGTGCGCGCCGCCCACGACAGCGGCGTCCTGGCCGACCTGGTGGTCGCGACAAGCACGGACCCGGTCGACGACGCGGTGGTCGCCGAGTGCGCGCGGCTGGGCGTCGCCTGCCACCGCGGGCCGGTCGACGACGTGCTGGGCCGATTCGTGGGTGCCCTCGCCGCGCACCCGGGGGACGCGGTGATGCGGTTCACCGCCGACTGCCCGCTGCTCGACCCGGAGATCATCGCCCTGGTCGCGGCGGTCTACCGGGCGGTCCCCGGGCTCGACTACGCGAGCACGTCGATCGCCCGCACACTGCCCCGCGGGCTGGACGCCGAGATCATCGCGGCGAAGACGCTGCGCACCCTGGACCGGCTCGCCACCGACCATCACCGGGTGCACGTGACCTCGTACGCGTACACGCATCCGGAGCTGTTCCGGGTGCTCGGGGTGACGCTCACCCCGGACCGGTCGGCGCTGCGACTGACCCTCGACACCGAGCGGGACTGGACGCTGGTCAGCGCGATCGTCGACCACTTCGGGGACGTGAGCGTGCCACTTGCCACGCTCGCCGGGTGGCTGCACGGGCAACCCCACCTGCGCACCCTCAACGCCGACGTCCGACAGAAGCAGCTGGAGGAGTGCTGAGCACGCCGCGGGTCGGGTTGCGGTGCGACGCCAGCCCACGGCGGGGAGTCGGCCACCTCGTCCGCTGCCTGGCCCTCGCCGAGGAGTTGCTCACCCGCGGAGTCCACGTCGCCGTGTTCGGCACCGTCGAACGGCTCCCCTGGGCCACCGCGGAACTGGCCGCCCGGGGCATCCCCCTGCACCCGGGCCCGGACACGCCGGACGAGCTGGTCGACGCGGCCCGCCGGCACCACCTGGACGTGCTGGTCCTCGACTCCTACGAGCTGGACCCGGCCGGAGCCGGGGCGCTACGCACCGCCGGCGTGTTCACCCTCGCCGTGATCGACGGGGACACCCGGGGCCAGGTCGCCGACCTGTACCTCGACCAGAACTTCGGCGCGCAGCTGACCGGGCTGCCGGGCCGGCTGCTCGCCGGCAGCGGGTACGCCCTGCTACGCGACTCCGTGATCACCGCCCGACCGCCGGCGCCTCCGCCCGCCACGACTGTCAGCCGACCCCGGGTACTGGCCTTCTTCGGCGGCACCGACGCGGTAGGCGCGGCACCGGTACTGACCCGGGTGCTTGTCGCCACCGGCCATCCGATGGACCTCACTGTCATCGTCGGCCGACCCGAGATCGAGGCCGAGATCGAGGACATCGCCCCCGGCCGCGGGCAGCTCATCCGGCCGGTGCCACCCACCGGCGCGCTGCCCGCCCTGATCACCGAAGCCGACCTGGTCGTCAGCGCCGCCGGCACGTCCACCTGGGAACTCTGCTGCCTCGGCGCACCCGCCGCGCTGGTCTGCGTTGTCGACAACCAACGCGAGTCGTACGCCCGGGTGGTCCGCCACGGCCTCGCCGCCGGGCTCGGCGAACTGCCGGAGCTGACCGCCGCCGGCGTCACCGGACGAGCAACCCGCGCGGCGGCGGCGCGGACCCTGCTCGGGCTGCTCAGCTCACCGCAGCGACGCGCCACACTCGCCGCGCGGGCCTGGTCGACCGTCGACGGCCAGGGCCGGGCCCGGGTCGTGGACGCGGTCCTGGAGGCCGTCCGGCCAAACTGACCCAGCCGTTGGCACGGGTGTACGAAAGCGCTGCTAGGGTGGGTGCATGACGCGGGCCGCCTATCAGCCGTCGATGCTCGACCTGGCCGACGCCGGGCCGACCCTGGGATCACTGCCCGGCCAGATCCGCCGCCACCAGCTCAGCCGGGGCGCCTGGGTCGACCACCTCCCCGGCTGGGTGCACGGCTCCGACACCGTCCTCGACACCCTGCTCACCGAGGTGCCCTGGCGGGCCGAGCGGCGCACCATGTACGACAGCGAGGTCGACGTGCCCCGCCTGCTCTGCTGGTACGACGCCGACCGGCAACTGCCACACCCGGTGCTCACCGAGGCACGCGCCGCCCTGACCCGGCACTACGCACCCGACCTGGGCGAACCGTTCGTCACCGCCGGCATGTGCCTCTACCGCTCCGGCAACGACAGCGTGGCCTGGCACGGCGACACCATCGGCCGCTCGGCACACACCGACACCGTCGTCGCGATCGTCTCCTTCGGCGCACCCCGACCGCTGCTGCTGCGCCCGCGCGGCGGCGGCGACAGCCTGCGTTTCCCGGTGGGCCACGGCGACCTGATCGTCATGGGCGGCTCCTGCCAACGCACCTGGGAACACGCCATCCCGAAGACCGCCCGCCCGGTCGGCCCCCGGGTGAGCGTCCAGTTCCGCCCGCACAACGTCGCCTGATCCCCTCCGTCGCGCCTAGAGCATGCCGGCGAGTTTGTAGAGGACCAGCGAACCGGCGACGGCCACGTTGAGGCTCTGACCATGCCCGATCATGGGAATCTCCACGGCCGCGTCCAGCTGGTCCAGGGCCTCGGGCGGGATGCCGCTCGATTCGTGCCCCAGCAGCACGACGGTGCGCCCCCGAGCCGCAGGCAGGTCACCGAGTCGGACGGCCTCGTCGGCCAACTCCACACCGAGGATGCGGGCACCGGCGGCCCGTTCGGCTGCCAGCCACCGCAGCGGGCTGCCGACCCGGTGCACGCAGCCCGGCCGACGCAGGGTGTTGCCGCGGGCCAGAGCCTCGTCCACCCACCGAAACGGTGGCACGGCCAGGCAGGCACCGACCGCGTCGCAGGTACGCAGGAGGGTGCCCAGATTCGCACCGTGCAGCGGCCAGAGCGGGGCGGCGATCAGGTGCCCCCAGCAGCGATGCTGTCGGGGTCGGCGGGCGGCGCGCAGCTCGCGCGACGGCCGCACCCGGATGGCGGCGCTCACGCCGCGCCGGCGACTCCGCCGGACAGAAGAGAGGTCATGTGAGAGGTGCTTGGCGGCGCACCCGGGCCATCGTCGACAACAGAGCCGTCATTCTAGCGCGCAGACCCCTTCGCATGATCGTGCTCGATCCGGGATCGAGTGGCATCGCCGTGGGGTGACGCCACTACTTCCAGGATCGAGCACGATCTTCGGCGGCTCGCGCGCCGACATCCACGGATGCTGAGGCCGAGCGGCGGGCGGTCGGGGTGGGTCAGTCGCGCTCGATCAGGTGGCCTACCACCGTCGGGCCGAGCATCACCGCGAAGCCGGAGCCGTCCCGGCGGGGGTCCGCCGCTGGCAACTCCACCGGATCACCGGTGCCGGTCGCGCCGACCGGGCGCGGCCCCACCCAGGCCACAACCACGTCCGTCTCACCCTTGAGGAAGCGGTGCGCACGCACGCCGCCGGTCGCCCGGCCCTTCGCCGGGTACGCCTTGAACGGCGTCACCTTAACCGTCGCCCCGGTGGAGGTCACCACCATCGGCTCGCCATGCCCCGGGTCGTCAGTGCGGACCGCGCCGAAGAACGCCACCCGCGCCCCGGCCGGCAGGCTGATGCCGGCCATGCCGCCACCCTTGAGGCCCTGCGGACGGACCAGCGCGGCCGGGAAGCGCAGCAGCGACGCCTCCGAGGTGACGAAGGTCAGCGTCTCGTCGCCGTCGGTCAGCCAGGTCGCCCCGACCACCTCGTCACCGTCCCGCAGGCCGATCACCTCGAACTCGTCGGAGCGTACCGGCCACTCCGGCGCGCAGATCTTCACCACGCCCTGCCGGGTGCCCAGCGCCAGCCCTGGCGAGCCGTCCGCCTGCCCGCCCAACGGGGCCAGGCCGACGACGGTCTCCCCCGCCGCCAACGGCACCAGCTCGGCCGCGGACATGCCGCCGCGCAGCGACACCGTGCCGGCCTGCTCCGGCAGCACCGGCAGCGGTAGAACATCGACCTTGAAGGCCCGGCCGGCGCTGGTCAGCAACAGCACCCGACCACGGGCCGTGGAGTGCACGATGGCGCGTACCGTGTCGTGCTTGACCCGGCCGTTGCGCCGACGCCCCTCGGCGCTCTCCTCCGACTCGGCCGCGGTCCGCGCGACCAACCCGGTCGCGGAGAGGATCACCTGGCACGGGTCGTCGGCGACCTCAAGCGGGCCGGCCGGCGCGGACGCGGCCAACACCTCCTTGAGGTCCCCGTCGACAAGGGTCGTACGCCGCTCGGTGCCGAACTGCTTGACCACGGCGGCCAGCTCGTCGGAGACCAGCTTCTTGAGCACCCGCTCGTCGTCGAGGATCGCGCTCAACTCGGCGATCTCGGCCCGCAGCCGCTCCTGCTCGGTCTCCAGCTCGATCCGGTCGAACTTGGTAAGCCGCCGCAACGGAGTGTCCAGGATGTAGGTGGCCTGGATGTCGGACAGGCCGAACCGGCTCATCAGCCCGTCCTTCGCGGCCTGCGCGTCGTCGCTGCCCCGGATCAGCCGGACCACCTCGTCGATGTCCAGCAGGGCGATCAGCAGACCGTCGACCAGGTGCAGCCGCTCCTGGCGCTTACGCCGGCGGTACGAGGTGCGTCGGGTGACCACCTCGTACCGGTGGGCCAGGAACACCTCCAGCAGTGCCTTGAGCCCCAACGTGCGCGGCTGCCCGTCGACCAGGACCAGGTTGTTGACGCCGAACGACTGCTCCAGTGGGGTCAGCCGGTAGAGGTCGGCGAGCAACGCCTGCGGGTTGACCCCGACCTTGCACTCGACGACGAGTCGGGTGCCGCTCTCCCGGTCGGTGAGGTCCTTGACGTCGGCGATGCCGGTCAGCCGCTTGGTCTTGGTGACCTCGTTGGTGATCGCGGCGATGACCTTCTCCGCGCCGACGCCGTAGGGCAACTCGACCACGGTGATCGCCTGGCGGCCCCGGCTGCCCTCGATCGGGCCGATCTCCACCTTGCCGCGCATCCGCACCACGCCGCGCCCGGTCTCGTACGCCCGGCGCACCTCGTCCAGGCCGAGCAGCACCCCACCGCTGGGCAGGTCGGGGCCGGGGACGAACTCCATGAGCTTGTCCAGGGTGGCGTCCGGGTGGTTGATCAGCCAGCGGGCGGCGGAGACGACCTCCGCGAGGTTGTGCGGGATCATGTTGGTGGCCATTCCGACCGCGATCCCGGACGCGCCGTTGACAAGCAGGTTGGGGAAGGCCGCCGGCAACACTGTCGGCTGGGTCAGCGAGCCGTCGTAGTTGGGCTCGACGTCGACGGTGTCCTCGCCCAGCTCACCGACGAGCAGCATCGCCTCACGGGACATCCGGGCTTCCGTGTAACGGCTGGCAGCCGGGCCGTCGTCCGGAGAGCCGAAGTTTCCGTGCCCGTCGATGAGGGGCACGTTGAGGGAGAAGTCCTGCGCGAGGCGGACCATGGCGTCGTAGATCGCCGTGTCGCCGTGTGGATGGTACTTGCCCATGCAGTTGTGAACGACATGGCCTTCGGCAACGAAGGCGTGCTCGTCGCTGCCCACCTGGATGTCGTACGTGACATCCGGCGACACCGCCTCGACCGAGGTGACCCGCAGGAACGCATTACCGATCAGCGCCTCCAGCCGGGCAGCGAGCGGTGAGCCGATGCGCTGGAGCTTGTCGATCCAGCCGTCTCGTACCGCACGCTCCAGTTTGAATGATCGGTCGGCGAGCAGAACCCCGTTACGGTCCTTGCCATACCGCACCCTCGGTCCACCGCTCGCGGACAACGAAGCGCGAAACGCCTGTCCGGCCTGATCGCGGAACCATCCGCCACCCTGATGCGCTGCCGTGAACTCCGCTACCACAGGGCCGTACGGCAACCGGTCATTGCCCTGTTTGCCGCTGTACTGGTAGTCGATATCGGCAACCCGTTGCAGGCCATCGTGCTTGTAGCCGATCCGCACCCACGGCAGCAGCATCCGAGCGAGGACCGCAGCGTCTCGCCCGGATACGGAAAGCCCGTGAAGCGGATTTCCGTCAGAGTGACGACCGCTGGTCCAGTAGTGCCCGTGTAGCCCCAGGTCGGCCAGCATGGCGTATATCTGCCGTACCAGCAGCTCGCTGGTACTGACAAAGACCATCTCTCGGAACCGCTTGCGGACGTAGCCGTCGCCGTCGAAGAACCCAGCGAGAAACGGCGCCCACCCTGAACGGTTGCCCAGGATGTCGCGTGGCACGTGCTTGTCGCGGCTGAGCGGCTCGGTGACCTCCAACAATCCCTGGTTCCGGCTGAAAGTCAGAATGTGCTGGTCACGATGGCGGGGATTGACAGCCTCACGCTTCCCGCGGGAGACGTTCACTCCACTGGCGATGGCCCAGCCATGAGCGACGTCAAGCGGTTCGATGTCGCACATGTGGATTCGGACCCGGCCGTCCGCCGCGCGGTTCCGATCAACCGGGAAGCCCTCGGCTACCAGCAGCCCGCGCACGTAGTCGTAGACGTCGCCATCGCGCGGCGACACCTCATTACGGCGGCTGCCGTAGGCCAGTGCCAGGTATCCCGCAAGGTCACGAGCCTCGACCCACTGCACCGAGAGGTCATCCGCGACCACCCGGAAGCGCTGGCCCGGGGTGACGAGCATCGTGTGCCCATTGCTCCAGGTGACGCGAACGAGGTCAGAGGTCGGGTTCCGATAGACGGTGGTGACCGGAACCGACGCGCCCTGGCCGTCCAGCACGAAATCTCCGACCTCGATCTCCTCGATCGGCCGCAGGCCGTCAGGCGTGGAGACCAGCGTGCCGGCAACGAAGCAGTCGCCGACGATTCGGGCGGACTTCACGTGCCCGCGGTCCGGGCGGTAGCCCTGCTCGTACATCGACCAGAGGATGCGCCGGTGTACGGGCTTGAGACCGTCGCGGGCGTCGGGCAGGGCGCGGGAGTGGATGACCGAGAACGCGTACTCCAGATAGGAGTCGGACACCTCGGTGACCAGCGGGTTGTCGAAGACCCGCGCGCCGGCCTGGTCGAACGAGGAGAGGTCGACCTTGTTTTCCTTGCGGCGTGCCATGACTCAGCTCTCCACTCGAATGAAACGTGAGCTCATGCGTCGATCGCATCTCGGTCGACCCGGCCGGCCGAGTCGATCAACCAGTTGCGGCGCGGCTCGACCTTCTCGCCCATCAGCAACTCGAGGATGCGTTCGGCGGCGTCGACGTCGTCGAGGGTGATCCGGCGGACGGCCCGGGTGGCCGGGTTCATCGTGGTGTCCCACAACTCGTCGGCGTCCATCTCACCGAGGCCCTTGAAGCGTGGGATGGGCGTGACGATCTGCTTGCCGGCCTTCTCCAGCTTGCGGACCGTCGTCTCCATCTCGGCCTGGGTGTAGGTGTAGACGGTCTGCGGGTTGCGCCCCCTGGTGGTGATCTTGTGCAGGGGTGGCATCGCGGCGTAGAGCCGGCCGGCCTCGATCAGCGGTCGCATGTAGCGGGCGAAGAGGGTGATCAGCAGCGTCCGGATGTGGGCGCCGTCCACGTCGGCGTCGGCCATGATCAGCACTCGGCCGTAGCGGAGCGCGGAGAGGTCGAAGGTGCGCCCCGAGCCGGCCCCGAGGACCTGGACGATGGCGGCGCACTCGGCATTGTCCAGCACCTGCTGGAGGTTGGCCTTCTGCACGTTGAGGATCTTGCCCCGGATCGGCAGCAGCGCCTGGTATTCGGCAGTTCGCGCCACCCGTGCGCTGTTGTGGACGAACACGCCTGCATCGAGGGCGAAATTGTGATAGTCGTCCACCGTCAGGTCGTAGACGTCGGCCCTCTCGTCCAGCGCCTCCACTGCGACGACGCGGTGATTGACGAACGAGGCTGCTTCTCGAAGTCGCCGGTAATCCCCGTCGTAAAGGGCCAGAAGCCGGTTGAAGCGGAGCCCGGTACGAGCTGTCCGCATCCGCTCGGCGTCGTATGCGGTTGCCAATTCCTCGTCGCGGTGCGCCAGCAACGGCGCCAGACGACGCAACGCTGCCAGACGGCGGCCTTCCTGCTGGCGTTCGACTCGCTCGGCACGGGGCACGCTGTCGACGTAGCGGGACCGACCCGCCTGAACCTTCGCCAGATGGCCGGTGCTCGGATCCGTCATCCGCTGCCGCATTCGGCGGGAGTGGGCCTCGCCGAATTCCGGGTTGCCCCGGTACCAGGCCACCACCGCGTTGCGCTGACGGGCTCGCTCCCCCGGGTCCGCGAACTGTTCGACGGTCTTCCGCGAGCGCCAGGCGCGCAATTCGTGGTCCTGCCACTGCTGCACGGAACGGTCACGCCACTGTTGGCGACGGGACGGATCGGTGAAGTACTGACGGACGCGTTCGGCTGCCGCGGCGCGATGCTCAGGCTGCGACCAGTATGCCGCCTGCCGCTCACGCATCCGCTCGGCGTAGGAAAGCTTCTCCTCGGCACCGAGCGCGTCGTACCACTCCCGGAAACGCTTCTCAATCTTGGCCCGGAATGTTGGTGACTCGTTAAGTGCGAACAGGCGGGCAAGGCAGGCCACACGAAAATCAGGATCGCGCCACTGAGCCGTCAGCATGGCCGACCTGAATTCCCGGCCGCCGTTCTCAAACCACTCCCGCCAGCCGGCGTGAACGTGCTCACCCATCATCGCGGCATGGAGCGCGGAGTGATCCGGCCACGTCATCCATCGCAGGTTGCGAGGGTCGTTGTTGCGCTTGTTGATGTCGATGTGATGGCGGACGTTGCCATTGGCCGCACTGTCCCTGCCATGCCGCAGATTCCAGCCGTCAGCGAGGTAGTGGGTGTAGACCCACTCGTCCCGGTCGTTCATCCAGACCTGCTCATAGCCCTGGAGATCGTGGCCCTCTGCCTTACTGGACAGCCGCCGGTAGAGGGGCATCAGCGAATCGCCCGGTGCGAGGGCATCGGCTCGGCGGTAGGAGCCGTCGCGCAGCCGAAACTGGTGATCGGGAGTGCACCGCACGGATTCGCCGCTGTCGAGCGTCACTCGCACCAGCGGCGCATCGGACTTGGTGAGTCGCGGTTCCACGAGCGGAGCGACCACGACGCGGCCGGCCCTGTTGGTTGTGTATCCGAAGTGGCTGACCCCTCGCTGCCAGTCGGCGGCCAGTTCGGCGAAGGATCGACTCTCCCCGGAGGCCAACGCGACCCTGGTATCCCCGGTGAAGCAGCCGAGGGCGCTGTCACCCTCCACGATGAACAGCTCGCTGCGGTCGACGCCGGTGGCCCGGCAGTCGACCAGCTTCGGCGGCATGGACGCGCCCTCCAGGGCGGTCTTGCGTCGGGCGGCGTCCTTCTGTTGCTTCTGGGTGAGCCGGACCCGGGCGGCGTCGACGATCTTCTGCAGGACGGTGCGCGCCTCGGCCTTGGTGCGCTTGTCCTCCAGCCAGGCCTTGACGTGCGCGTCGACAAGACTCTGGATGACCTTGGTGATGCCGGTGGTGGACAGCTCGTCCTTGGTCTGCGAGGTGAACTGCGGCTCCGGGATGCGCACGTGCACCACCGCCGTCATCCCCTCCAGGACGTCGTCCAGGGTGGGCGGCTCCTCCTTGGCCTTGAGCAGGCCGCGGGTGTTGCGGACCGCGTCGGCGAGGGCGCGGACCAGGGCCCGCTCGAAGCCCTTGCGGTGGGTGCCGCCGTGCGCGTTGCGGATGGTGTTGGTGAAGCACTCGACGGTGCGTTCGTAGCCGGTGCCCCACCGGAACGCCACCTCGACCTCGGCGCGCCGCTGCACGTTCGACTGCATGACGCCGTTGGCGTCGGCGGCGTTCTCCCGGTAGGTGCCCTCGCCGTTGACGAGCAGGGTGCCGGAGACCGGCCGGTCACCGGCCGGGGCGAGGAACTCCACCATGTCGCTGAGCCCGTTGGGGTAGTGGAACCGCTCCTCGGCGGGCGTCTCGCCGGTCAGGTCGCGCAGCAGGTACGTCACACCGGGCACCAGGAACGCGGTGTTGCGCAGCTTCATCCGGACCGCGTCGACGTCGAGCGCCGCGCCGGTCTCGAAGTAGCGGGCGTCGTGCCACCAGCGGATCGAGGTGCCGGTGCGCTGGCCACGTTTCATCGCGCCGATGACCTGGAGCCCGGGGCCGGCGGTGAAGGGCGCGTCCGGCCCGTCGCCGTCGAAGATTCCCGGTACGCCGTGCCGGAACGACATCGCGTGGATCTTGCCGGCCCGGCGGACGGTCACGTCGAACCGGCGCGACAGGGCGTTGACCGCGGACGCGCCGACGCCGTGCAGGCCGCCGGAGGTCTTGTAGCCGGAGCCGCCGAACTTGCCGCCGGCGTGCAGCCGGGTGAGCACCAGCTCGACGCCGGAGATGCCGGATTTGGCGTGCACGTCGGTGGGGATGCCCCGGCCGTCGTCGTCGACCTGCACCGACCCGTCGGCGTGCAGAATCACCTCGACGGCGCTGGCGTGGCCGGCGACGCCCTCGTCGGTGGAGTTATCGAGGATCTCGTTGACGAGGTGACCCACGCCACGGCTGTCGGTGGAGCCGATGTACATGCCGGGCCGCTTGCGGACGGCGTCCAGCCCCTCAAGGTGGGTGAGGTCATCGGCCCCATACAGGGTGTCAGGCTCTGCGGTCAACTGGTCGTACTCCCCGGTCTCGGCTGTGTGCTGCCGGTCACCGGCGACTTCAGCCGGCGTGGCGCGCCGCAGCGAGCCTAGCCCGAGGCTAGGACAAGTCCCGGACGACCTACGCGACCCGCCGCGCGGGGCCGCCCGGACGTGAGCCAACGAACAGTCTGCGGGTGATCACGGGACCACGCAGAGACAGCGTCGCCGATACGCTCGCTCATGATCTCGACCTGTTGGCGCGCGGGGTGCGCGCCGTCCGGGTCGAGGAGATCGGGAGGCGGTCGGGATGGACGCGACGATTCACGACGCCCTGCGGCGCTCCCTCGGCACCCGGACCCGACGGTGGCTGCTGGTGGGCACCCTGGTGGCCGGGTTGCTGGCCGCCGTCGCGGTGGTCGCGGCGGCGGCGCCCGCCGACCGGACGTTCGCCGAACTCTCCGGCACCGTGCAGAGCCTGATGTCGGTCGCGACGCCGCTCTTCGGCATCCTGCTGGTCCGCGACCTGCGCCGGGGGTCGCTCCGCGGCCCGGTCCTGCCCGCCGTGCTGGCGGTGGGGCTGCCGGCGGCCGTCGTCGGCGTTGTCGGTGTGCTGATCTGCGCCGCGACGCTGGCGCTCACCCCGGCCGACGTCGCCGACCAGCCGTGGCGGTTCGCCGGGACGGTCGCGGTGGGCAGCGTGCTCGTGCAGCTCGTCGCCGGCCTGGTGGGCACCGGGCTGGGGCTGTCGCTGCGCTCCACGGTGATCGCGTTCCTGGCCACTATCGTCCTGCCGTTGGGGCTGTTCGCGCTGCTGGGTGCCGTGGACGCCCTCCGTTCCGCGCAGCCGTGGCTCACCCCGTTCGGCAGCGTACGCAATCTGCTCTCGGGTGAGATGAGCGCGCTGCGGTGGGTGCAGTGGCTGTGCGTACTGCTGATCTGGGGTGTCGGTCTGAACGCGGTGGGCGTGGTTGTGCGGAACCGCCGCGACCACCCGACCGGTCGCTGACACCCGGCCCGGCCGCGCGGGTCGGGGTTCGACACCCGGCGTGTGGGTCCACTCGCGACCGGGTAGCGCGGCCTGCCTACGGGCCGATGTCGTTCATCGAAAGATTCTGTTACGGGCCATTGACGCCCGTCGTGCAGGAGTGATCTGATCGCGCTCTCAGAGAATCTTTCATCTTTCGATGGATGGGGGCCCCATGCCCAGGTTCCGGCGTACCGCGCTCGCCGCGGGACTCACGATCGCCCTGGCCGCGCTGTCGACAGCCGTCGCGCTGCCCGCACCCGTGTCCGCCGCGCTACCCACCGCCGCGGTGGCCCTCGGGGACAGCTTCATCAGCGGTGAGGGCGCCGGGGCGTACACCCCGGTGGTCGACGTCAACGGCGTCGCCCAGGGCTTCCCCGGCTGGACCGCGGCGAACAACAACGCGTTCTTCTGCCACCGGTCGGCCAACGCCTCGCTCAACCAGGCCAACCTGCCGGGCATCCAGAACCGGTTCAACCTGGCCTGCTCCGGCGGCCAGCCGCACGACATCGCCAACGCCTCCCAGGCGCGCACCAACGGCCGTACCGTCGCCGCGCAGCTCGACCAGCTCCGCGCCGTCGCGCAGACCCAGGACATCGACCTGGTGCTGATCGGCCTGGGGTCGAACAACAGCTCGTTCACCTTCGGCAGCGTCGCCGAGAAGTGCGCCAACCGGTTCATCGCCGACGCGTGGACCGGCTGGTGGGAGTTCTGGGCGTACCTGAACGGCCCGGTCGAGCAGAAGCCGTGCAGTGACGCCGACCTGGCCACCGCCGCGCAGGTGAGCGCCGCGACCGCGGAGACCACCGCCGCCGTCCGCCAGGTGCTGAGCACGCTCGACCAGATCGACGCGGACGGGCAGCACCGGGTGGTGTTCCAGGACTACACCAACCCGCTGCCGCTGGACCTGAACCCGCAGTTCCACGAGGAGGACAGCCGGGACGACACCCGGGACAAGTTCCGCGACCTGGGTGCCGAGCGGTACGCGGCGGGCTGCCCGATCCACCGCGCCAGCCTGGCGCCGGGCCACCGGTTCTCGCAGAGCCTGGGCACGATCGTGAAGTCCACCAGGGACACCCTGGCCGGCGAGTTCCCCGCCGACGACCTGGTGTACCTGAACGTGCAGCAGGCCTTCAACGGCGCCCGGCTCTGTGAGCAGACGAGCAGCCCGACGGGTGCGCTGGCGACCCCGATCCGGCTCCAGGACGGCGCGACCGGCACGTTCGTCACCAGCCTCGCGGGCAAGGACAAGATCGCCATTCAGCGGATCGCCAACACCTGCGTGAGCTACTTCCAGACCTGCCAGGAGTCGTGGCACCCGAACGCCACCGGGCACCAGGTGCTCGGCCAGTGCCTGAGCGGCGCGGCCACCACCAGCGCCCGGTCGGTGGCCTGCGTCCGCGCCGGCAACGGGACGATCTCCGTCTCCTGACCGCGTCGCCAACCGGAGGGCCCCGCCACGGCGGGGCCCTCCGTGGCGTCGACCCACCATCGGCTACCCGTCGGTAACGGTGAGGTCGTAGGCTGGGCGGATGGACGCAGACCCGGGGTACGCGCAGGAGTTCGTCGATGTCGACGGCGCCCGGTTGGGTGTGCAGATCTACCCCGAGCCGGCCGGCACGACCGGCGCACCGGTGGTCGTGATCTGGCCCGCGATGGGGGTACGGGCCCGCTACTACCGCCCCTTCGCGGCCGAGCTACGCGCCGCCGGGCTTGCCGTTGTCGTTGTCGACCTGCGCGGAAACGGGGCGAGCACACCTGCGCCGAGCCGGACCGACCGCTACGGCTACGCCGAGTTGGCCGACGACGTCGGCGCCGTGCTGGCCGCGCTCAAACCACGACTGGACGGGCGCACCCGGGTGCTTGCCGGGCACTCGCTGGGCGGTCAGGCCGCACTGCTGCACCTCGCCCTGCACAGCGCGGACGAGGTGGACGCGTTGGCACTGATCGCGGTCTGCATCCCGTACTGGCGAAGCTATCCGGGTCTGCGCGGCCTCGGCGTGCTGCCGTACACCCAGGGGATCGCCGCCACCGCGGCCCTGCTCGGGGTCTGGCCGGGTTGGGGCTTCGGCGGCCGACAGGCGCGCGGCGTGGTCCGTGACTGGGCGTACACCGCGCGGACCGGCCGTTTTCCCCGGCTCAACGGCACCGACGCCGAGGCGGCGGTACGCGCGGTGCGCACACCGGTGCTGGCGGTCAGTGTGGACGACGACCAGTACACCCCGCATGATGCGATGGACGATTTCTGCGCGAAACTCGCCGCCGCCCCGCTCACCCGTGAGCGTTACTCGACGGCGCAGGCCGGTGCCGCTCTGGACCACTTCACCTGGGTGCGCGCGAGCGCCCCGCTGGCGCGGCGGATCGCCGGGTTCGCCGGCGACCTGCCGCCCCGCTGAGCCGCACCGGAGCGTCCGGGCGGGTCACTCGTCCTGCTCCAGCGGGACCAGCTCGCCGTCGCGCTCCACCTGGATCTCGGCGTGCTCCCTGCGCGGCGCGACCTCCGCGGTGCTCCGGTGTGGGTCGTTGTCCGGGTGCATGAGCACCGCGTCGGTTTTCGGGGTCTTCTCCCGACTCTCGTCCGGCTGCGACATCCCGTTCCCCTCTCCGTCAGCGTCGCTCGGGATCTACCCGCCACCGCGCGGACGACTCCTGCCGGCGACGCTGGGCCTCGTCGAGACCCGAACGTCCCGGTCGAACCGGTGCGGCGCCGGATCAGCCGCCGGGCGACGGGGTTAGCCGCCCGGGCGGCGGGTAAGCCGCAGCGCCCAACACGGCGGAAGGGGATCACATGTCCGAACGGCATACCGCACTGCGCTCGATGCACGATCTGGGCCTCGCGGCCTGGTTCGGCGGCTCCCTCATGGGTGCCTTCGGCGTCAACGGCGCAGCCGCGAAGGTCAGCGACTCGACCCAGCGACTCTCGGTCGCGTCGGCGGGATGGTCCAGATGGACCCCGGTCAACGCGGCCGCCATCGGCGCGCACCTGGCCGGTGCGGTCGGCGAGTTGGTAACGGAGAGCCCACGCGTGGCGGCCCAGTCCGGGGTGGGCCGGACCAGCGCCATCAAGACGGCGTTGACGATCGGCGCGCTCGCCGTGACCGGCTACAGCCGGTTGGTCGGCATGCGGCTGCAGAAGGCGGGTGCCTCGCCGGTGAGCGGGACCACCGAGCCGAACCACCAGACCCCGGCCAGCGTGGCCTCCTCGCAGCGGCAGATGAAGCTGCTCCAGTGGGCCATTCCGGCGTTGACCGGAACCCTCGTGGTGGTCACCGCCTACATGGGTGAGCAGCAGAAACCCGGCCAGGTCTTCAAGGGGATCCTCGGTCGGGGCAGCAGCATGAAGGGTGCCTCGAAGGGCATGATCAAGCTGGCCGGCATGAGCAACGGCAAGCGACCGATGGCGATGGCGGGACGCTGAAAAGCCGGGCCGGCCAGCGTCCCGCCGCCCTCTCGACGGCGGGGCGCGGGCCGGCCCTGCGCGCGCACCGACGTGACGACGGTCCGGGGACGCAGTGGCGTGCCGGCGACCTGTCGGGCGACGCGCCCGGGTCGGCCTTCCCGGCCCGGGGACGGCAGATGTCCGCCGGCAACGGCGGACCGACGAGCGGGGTGGCCATGACGGCGCACAAGGGACGCGACGGCGACGACGACCGGCTGGAGCCGGAGGCGACCAGGCCGTGGGGCACCGGCGACGGCTTCGACGCCGACGCTCCCTGGGGCACCGACGGCGACTCACCGATGGACGAGGGCAGCGAGCCGACCGCGGTGCCCGAGGGGCGGCGCGGCGAACGGCGCGCGGGCGCCCGGCCAGGCAGTGCGGACCCGGCGGGACGACACGGCTTCGGCTCGGTGGAGCCGACCCGGACGACGATGGCCGGACCGGGTGCGCCACCCGACCCGGCGCCCAGCGGCCGCAGCTTCCCCGACGACGCGGACATCGGCGAGTCGACCCAGGACGCGCTGCGCAGCCGGGGACGACGGTCCTGAGACCACCCGCGACCGGTCGGCCGGCGGGTACGGCGATCAGCCGGTCGCGGGGACGGCGTGCTCGGCGACCATCGTCTCGGCGAGCAGTTGGGCCAGCCGGGTGGCGTCACGCTGGGCCTGCCCGGCGCAGCAGTTGTTGAACAGCACGTGCAGGTCGTCGGCCCCGGCGGCCAGCTCGGCCAGCAGCCCGGCCCAGTGCCGGAGCTCGTCCTCGGCGTACGCGTACCGGAACTTGTCCTGCTTGTCGCCCTCGCCCCAGGCGTCGCTGTGACCGTGGAACCGGACGATCGCCGGCTCCGTCGTCATGGTCAGGATCGGGGGCACCGACGACGGGTGCCCCTGTGGCATGTCGACGCAGACCATGGACAGCTCGTGCGCGCGCAGCAGGTCAAGTGTCTCCGGCGCGGCCGGACCGTCGAACCAGGAGCGGTGCCGCAGCTCCACCGCGACCCGCCACGGCCGGCAGCGCTGCGCCAGCTCGACGATCCGGCGTTCGGCCGCGGGGCTGCGCACCAGCCACGGGGGAAACTGCAACAGCACCACACCCAGCTTGCCGGCCGCCGCGATCGGGTCGAGGGCCGCCCGGAACCGGGCCCACAACTCGTCGTACGCCTCCGGCGGCAGGTCACGGCGGCGGATCCGGCTCGGGCCGCCGGCCGGGCGCAGGTCCCGAGGTAGCACGGCGACCGGCGTCGGATGACCGGTGAACAGGCTGAACGCCTTGACGTTGAAGGTGAAGTCGTCAGGTGTGGCGTCGACCCAGCCCGTCGTGGTCTCCGGCACGGGAATCGCGTAGTAGGACGTGTCCACCTCGACCAGCGGGAACCGGGTGGCGTAGAAGCCGAGCCGTCGGGCCGGCGTGTTGGCCGAGCGTGGGTACCACCCGGAGCGCAGCAACGACTGGTCGGCCCAGGACGACGTGCCCACCTTAATCACACCCATGTCATTCAGTGGACCGCCCCGGACGCGGATCGGCAACCGCTGGCGACTCGTTCGTCGCACGTCGGGTCCGACACCCGGAACTGTCGGTGCGTCGTCCTAGGGTGGCACCGAGTGGACATCGACGGAGGGTGGCGGCATGACCAGCACGGAGCAGCTCACCGGCGAGCGGGCCGACCTACTGCAGACGCTCCGCCGGCACCGGGGCTTCCTCCTGCAGACCGTGGACGGGCTCACCGACGAGCAGGCGGCCACCCGCCCCACGGTCAGCGAGCTGAGCCTCGGCGGCCTGATCAAGCACGTGGCCGGCGTCGAGCACCGGTGGATGCTCTTCGCGGTGGGCGGGGCGGAGGCGATGCAGCGCGAGGAGATCAACTGGGTCGGTCAGTTCCGGATGACGCCGGGCGAGACCCTCGCCGGCCTGGTCGAGCGGTTCCAGGAGGTCGCCGACGAGACCGACGCGCTGATCGCCACCCTCGACCTGGACTCGGCGCACCCGCTGCCGCAGGCGCCCTGGTTCGAGCCGGGCGCGAGTTGGACGGTCCGTCGGGTGCTGCTGCACCTGATCGCCGAGACGTCCCAGCACGCCGGGCACGCCGACATTCTGCGGGAGTCGATCGACGGCGCGAAGACGATGGGCTGACCGCCGTTCCTCAGCCGCTCAACCCAGCCGGGGCCCGGGTCGGTGCGCCGTGGTCCGGTCCCTGGCGTAGGCGTCGGAGCGACCCCACCGGCCGGGAATGTCGAGCAGTTCCAGCCGGCCGAACCCCTCCGGCACTGCCGGGTTGACGAGCAGGTTGTCGCCGATGGGTCGCAGCCCCAGCATGGTGCCCAGCAGCATCAGCAGCGCCCCCGACGACCACGCCTGCGGGCGAGCGGCCGCCGGCAACTGGACCGGATACTTCGTCAGCCGGCGGTCGTGGCCGGCGATCATCTCCGGCACGGCCCCACCGAGGGTGTGCGCCAGGTCGAAGATGCCGGCCGCGATCGTGGCCGCCTGCGCGTCGAAGCCGTAGCGGCGCAGCCCGGCGGCGATCAGGGCGTTGTCCGCCGGCCACACCGCGCCCAGGTGTGAGCCCATCGGGTTGTACGGGCGCTGGCCGGTGGCGAAGGTCCGCACTCCCCAACCGCCGAACAGCCGCGACCCGATGAGGTGCTCGGCGACCGCTCCGGCGCGGTCGTCGGTGACGATCCCGCTCCACAGCAGATGCCCGATGTTGGAGGCCAGCGCGTCGACCGGTTCGCCGTACGGGTCGAGTGCCAACGCGTAGTAGTCCTGGTGGGGCAGCCAGAAGTCCCGGTTGAAGCGCTCCTTGAGCGCTGCCGCCTCCCGCTCCAGCCGGTTGGCGTACGCGGGGTCGTCCCAGACCTCCCGGGCCAGCCGGGCACCGCGCCGCTTCGCGTCGTACGCGTAGCCCTGTAGTTCGCAGGTGGCCCGGGGAAAGGCCGGCTCCTGGCCACGCGCGCTGGTGATCGCGTCCGGCGTGTCCTTCCAGGACTGGTTGATCGCGCCGCTGTGCTCGTTGCGGCGCTGGTAACGCAGGTAACCGTCGCCGGTCAGGTCGCCGTACTCGTCGATCCAGTCCAACGCCATCCGGGCCGGGTGCCGCAGCTCGCGCACCAGGTCCGCGTCACCGGTCCAGCGCTCGTACTCGTCGAGCAGGACCACGAAGAGCGGGGTGGTGTCCGCCGAGCCGTAGTACAACGCGTTCGCCCGGTCGCCGAAGGCCCCGGACTCGCCGTAGCGCAGGTGGGCCAGGATCTTGCCCGGCTCCTCGTCCAGGTCGTCGTCGAGCTGGGCGCCCTGCATGAACGCCAGCATCCGCAGCGTGGCGGGGGCCAGCTCGGGGGTGAACGCCATCGTCTGCAGGCAGGTGATGATGCTGTGTCGTCCGCACAGCCACATCGTCCAGGGCAGACCTGCGATCGGCACCCGGTCCGGGGACGACCACGGCTTGTACCGCAGTGCCGCCAGGTCGGCCAGGGCGCCCCGGTACATCTCCTCCAGTCCGTCGCGTTCGGCGGTCAACGACGGGGCCGCGTCCATCCAGTTGGCCAGGTCCTCGCGCATCCCCACCCGCACGGCCCGCTGGTGCGACTCCAGGGAGGCGCGTACGTCCTGGCCGCCTTCGCCGCCCATGGTCAACCCGATGTGCAGGTCGGTTTCCCACTTGCCCTCCGGGGCGACCCGGATCCGGAACGTCATGCCCTCCTCGTCCACCTCCACCGGCTCGGTGCTCTGCACTGTGGTCTGGCGGACGAAGCGCTGCCGCTGGTAGCGCAGCACGAGCTGGCGGTTGGCCGAGTCCGGGGTGACCTCGACGAGTCGCCGCCGCAGGTGCCCGATCTCGGCGATGTCGGTGAAGTCGCTGCCCATCTCCACCCGTACGGTGAACTCGGCGGGTGCCGCCGAGTGGTTGAGCACAGTGATCTTCTCGTGCATGCAGTCGTGCACCGAGCGGTGCCGGATGATCGACACGTCGGCGTCGACGTAGTGGCTCGCCACGCCGGGGACCAGGACGAACCGGGTCTCGAAGTACGTCATGTCGTCGCGGGACAGCGCGTTGATCCGTTCGCCGTCGATGGTGAGCACCCAGCGGGACAGGAACCGGGTGTCGTACCCGAAGAGACCGACAGGCGCCTGCGCGTCGGCCTCGATGTCGCCCTGGGCGTCGCTGATCGCGAACATGTTTCCGGCGATCACGTGCAGCAGTTCCTGCTTCACGACCGCCCCTCCCGGGCGGCCGGCGCACTCCGGTGCGCCAGGGCGGCTCGACCCAGCTCCCGAGGGTGGCGGGCGTTGGCCGGTCCGGCGAAGATTCGCCGCAGCACCATCAGCAGGTGCATGTCGCCCCGCATGGTCAGCTCGTTGCGCAACATGGCGGAGCCGGGATGCAGCTCACCGTTGACCATCCGGTCGAACACCAGACGATCGGCGCGGACCACCAGATCGGCGTCGTCAGCCGAGCGGGTCACCCGGACGTGCTGGTCGCAGACGGTCAGATACCAGTGCTCGGTGCAGCCGTCGCCGCCGATGTCCAGCCGCAGCGTGCCTGCGGTGGTCTCCGGCAGGTTGGGGCGCCGACCGGCGTCCAACTGTTGCAGGTACTGCGCTGCCGTCGCGCCCATCAGGTCCCCTCCCCACGCTTCTTCGCAGGATTACCCGCGTCCGGGTGAGGCCGGTTCACCCGCAACGGGTGAGTGTCGGGGTGGACCGACGCCGGCCGTTTGGGCGTCGGCCGGGTGGGCAGCCAGCGGTGCCGTCAAGGGAGGGAGCATCGGATGCGCGCGCTGCGATTGCGGGACTGGAAGTCGACGCCGGAGTTGGTCGAGGTTCCCGACCCGACGCCCGGTCCGGGTCAGGTGGTGGTCCGGATCGGCGGTGCCGGCGCCTGCCACTCCGACCTGCACCTGATGGACGAGTTCGAGCCCGGCAGCATGCCCTGGAACCCGCCGTTCACCCTCGGCCACGAGAACGCCGGCTGGGTACATGCCCTCGGCGACGGGGTGACCGGGCTGTCCGTCGGGCAACCGGTGGCCGTCTACGGCGCGTGGGGTTGCGGTACCTGCGACCGTTGCCGGGTCGGTGTCGACACGTACTGCGAGAACCCGGCCGGCGCGCCGGTGCCGAGCGGAGGCGGCGGCCTCGGGTTGGACGGGGGAATGGCCGATTTCGAGCTGGTCCCGGACGCGCGACACGTCGTACCCCTACCTGAGGGTCTGGATCCGGTCGACGCCGCGCCGCTTACCGATGCCGGGCTCACCCCGTACCACGCGATCCGCCGCTCCTGGCCCAAGCTGCCGCCCGGCAGCACGGCCGTGGTGATCGGGGTCGGCGGGCTGGGGCACGTGGGCGTGCAGATCCTCAAGGCCACCACCGCCGCCCGCGTGCTCGCCGTGGACAACCGCGCCGAGGCGCTGGAACTGGCCGAGGAGTGCGGTGCCGATCGCACGGTCCGGTCCGGTCCGAACGCCGCCGAGGAGATCCGCCAGGCCACCGGCGGTCGGGGCGCCGACGTGGTGCTGGACTTCGTGGGTAACGACGCCACCCTCGCGTTGGGGGTCGCGTCGGCCCGCACGGTGGGCGACCTGACGATCGTGGGTATCGGCGGGGGCACCGTGGGGGTGTCGTTCTTCTCCGTGCCCTACGAGCTGAGCATCGCGACCACCTACTGGGGTAGTCGCGGGGAGCTGATCGAGGTGCTCGACCTCGGCGCCCGTGCTCTGGTCCGCCCGAAGACCACCCGCTTCGCCCTCGGCGACGCTCTCGACGCGTACCAGCAGATGCGCGACGGAACGCTGGAGGGCCGGGCCGTCATCGTGCCGTGAGCCGGCCGGGCGCGGTCAGTCGGTTTCGAGCAGGCCACGCAGGTAGGCGGCCTGACCCACGTGTTGCAGGTCGTCCTCGGCGACACTCACCAGCCGCACGCCGAGGGTGACCGGCGGGTCCCACCCTTCGTCTACGACCCGGTCCAGGTCCGCCGGACGCAGGCCGGTCAGGAACTTTCCGGTACGCGACGCGACCGCCCCGTAGTAGTCGACAGACGCCTGCGCGCTCTCCGGCCGGACCGCCGCGACCTGCTCGGGCGAGTGCCCGTAGCCCGTGTTGTCGGGGTCGGCGGTGAGCCCGAACCGGCCCGCCCAGTCGCCACTCACCCAGATCTGCTCGGCGTCGAGCACCTCGGCGACGTGATGGTCCTGCACCCGGGTGAGGTGCCAGACCAGCCAGCCGATCGAGTTGTGGCCCGGTGCGGGCTGGTGGCGCAGTTGCTCCGGGCTGAGGCCCCGTACCGCCGCGCGGACGAGGTCGGGCAGCCGGTCGTACGTCTCGGTAAGCAGCTCACTCACGTCCACCGGTGCGCCTCCTGGTCGGTTTCCGGTGAGGTACCGCCGAGGGCGGGCGCTCAAACCTCGGCCGCTACGGTGATCGAATGGTCGCGGCGGTGGAGTTGTATCTGGACCCGGACGCCACCCGCCGGATCCGGGTGTTGTGGGACGCGCTGGAGGCCGAGGGCGTGCAGAGCATGCGTTCGCTGCTGGAGCAGCGCCACCGTCCGCACGTGTCGCTGGCGGTGGCGCCCCGCCTCGATCCGGAACAGGTGGCCGCCGCCCTGCACACGACGGTGGTGGCCGCTCCCCTGCGGCTCGACTTCCAGCACAGCGGCCAGTTCGTCGGTCGGGTGCTCTGGCTCGGTCCGACGCCCACCCCGGAGTTGCTGGCCCACCACCGCGCGGTCTACGACCGGCTCACCGCCGCCGGCGTCCGGTTGACCGAGCATTACCAGCCGGGCCGCTGGGTGCCGCACTGCACGCTCTCCATGCGGGTGCCGAACGCGCTGATGGCCGCCGCGGTGCGGCGCTGCCTGGAGGTGTTGCCGCTGGCCGCGACAGTGGTCGGGGCGGCCATCACCGACCACGCCCGGGGCATCACCCGCCCGCTGCCCTGACCACAGGAGGAAATGTCCGGTTTGGCGGGCGACAGTCGGGAAACCGAAAAGAAGCGGTGGTAATGGGGTCCGACGTGGGATGGTTCGACGTAGATGTCGTCCGGCTGAGCGCGGTTCGCCCGGCCGGTGGCGCGGGCTCACGCCGCGCCGCCCGCGACGGCTTCGACGAGGAGAGGCGGGGCCCATGCAGGCTCAGCGCAGACCAGCACGTGCGGAGCGGAGCCAGGCCCGCGACGACCGGACCGGCGGCGGCATGACCGGGGCGGCGACGCCACTGACGATCTGGGCCGCGGCCGTCCTGCTCGGACGGATCGCCGCCGGCGACGACGACGTCGAGGACGAGCGGCACATCCTGCGCGGCATCGAGTGATCCCGGCCGGGTGGCTCAGAGCCAACCGCGCCGCTTGAAGATCACGTAGAGGGTGCCGCAGACCAGCAGCATCAGCAGCAACGCGAACAGGTAGCCGAAGCGCCAGTTCAACTCCGGCATGTGGACGAAGTTCATCCCGTACACGGTGCCGATGAGCGTCGGAGCGAACAGGATCGCCGCCCAGGACGAGACCTTCTTCAGTTCCTCGTTCTGCGCGTAGCTGGCCGCGGTGAGGCTGCGCATCTCCTCGTTCTGCTGCTGGGAGACGAGGGTGGCGTTGACGGTGAGGATGTTCTGCAACAGGTGCCGGAACCCGTCCACCCGCTCCACCACCTGGGTCAGGTGGTCTGTCACGTCCCGCAGGTAGCGGCGCAACTCCTCGTCCCGGCTGGTGTTGCTGGCACCGTCGGCAAGCGCGTCGAGCACGGCGAGCAGGGGACGGGCGGCCCGCTGGAACTGGATGACCTCACGGCTGAGGCCGTAGATGCGCCGGCTGGCGTTCGGGTCGCCGCCGAACACCTGGGTCTCGATCTCGTCGATGTCGTTCTCCAGCCCGGCCACCACCGGGGCGTACCCGTCGACGACCTGGTCGAGGATCGCGTACAGGACCGCCTCGGGGCCCCGGGCGAGCACCTGCGCCTCGACCTCCATGCGTCTGCGCACGGCGGCCAGATCCGGTGCCTCGCCGTGCCGGACGGTGATCACGAAACCCGGCCCGATGAACAGGTGCAGCTCGGAGAACTCGACCTCCTCCCGCTGGTCGTCGTAGCGGGCGGCGCGCAGCACCACGAACAGGGTCTCCCCGTAGCGTTCCAGCTTGGGTCGCTGGTGGGCGTTTATCGCGTCCTCGACCGCCAGGTCGTGCAGCCGGAACTCCCGCGCCAGCGAGGTGATCTGCTCGATGTCGGGCCGGTACAACCCGATCCAGGCCATCGCGCCGTCCTGCTCCTGCAGGCAGCGGTACGTCTCGGCCAGGCCGGACGGTGAGGCGAACCGGTGCCCCCGGATGTACACGGCGCTCTCCACCAGGCCGCCGGCGGGCGCAGCGGGTGGCTCCGCGGACGGTGGGACGCCCACCCTGCTCTCGTACTCGTCGAGTTGGCGACCGAAGCCACCACCAGGGCGGAAGCGACGGCCACCGACCATGCCCTGTCCCCTCCCCCGGTGACGCCCGGTGCGGCACCCTCCCGCCAACCCGGGGGCGCTGCTTCCCCTCTGTTCCGGACGCGAAACCCGCGCCGCACGGGGCGGGTTCCCCGCACCGGCGGACGGACCCGCCGCCGTGGGCGGATACTCACGGTGACCAGGCGGGACTGACGGGGGACGCGCCGGTGGGGGTCGACGATCGCGCGGGCCGGCTGCGGGGGTGGCTGCTGCGTGCCGGGGCGGGCGAGCCCGTGCAGCATCCGGGGCCGCACGGGCGTCCACCGGAGCACCGGCACCACCCGTGGTGGAAGGTGATGTGCCTGACCGGCGTCGACTACTTCTCCACCCTGGGCTACCAGCCGGGCATCGCGGCGCTGGCCGCCGGGGCGCTGTCGCCGGTGGCGACACTGGTGCTGGTGCTGGTGACGCTGCTGGGCGCGCTGCCGGTCTACCGGCGGGTGGCGGTGGAGAGCCCGCACGGTGAGGGCTCCATCGCGATGCTGGTACGTCTGCTCAGCTACTGGCCGGGCAAGTTGCTGGTGCTGGTGCTGCTCGGCTTCGCGGCCACCGACTTCATCATCACCATCACCCTGTCGGCTGCTGACGCGACAGCGCACATCGACGAGAACCCGTTCTGGCCCAGCGCGCTCAAGGGCCACGAGGTGGCGCTCACCCTGCTGCTCGTGGCGTTGCTGGGCGCGGTGTTCCTCAAGGGATTCACCGAGGCCATCGGGATTGCCGTCGTTCTGGTTGCGGTCTACCTGGCGCTGAACGCGGTGGTGGTCGTCGACGCGCTGTGGCGGGTGGTGACGCACCCGAGCGCGGTCGGAGACTGGACCACCGCGCTGACCACCGGCCACGGCGACCCGTGGATGGTGGTCGGGCTGTCGCTGCTGGTCTTTCCGAAGCTGGCGTTGGGCCTGTCCGGCTTCGAGACCGGGGTGGCAGTGATGCCAAGCGTACGGGGCGACCCGCAGGACTCGGAGGCACGACCGCTGGGCCGGATCCGCGGCGCGCGCCGGCTGCTCACCACCGCCGCGGTGATCATGAGTGTCTTCCTGATCACCAGCAGCGTGACGACCACCATCCTGATCCCGGCGGAGGACTTCCGGCCGGGCCGGCCGGCAAACGGCCGCGCGCTCGCCTACCTGGCACACGAGCACCTCGGGGAGGTGTTCGGCACCGTCTACGACCTGTCCACCATCGCGATCCTGTGGTTCGCGGGGGCGTCGGCGATGGCCGGTCTGCTCAACCTCGTCCCCCGGTACCTGCCGCGCTACGGCATGGCACCGACCTGGGCACGGGCCGTCCGGCCGCTGGTGCTGGTCTTCACCACTGTGGCGTTCCTGATCACTGTCGTCTTCGACGCCAGCGTGGACGCGCAGGGCGGCGCGTACGCCACGGGCGTGCTGGTGTTGATCACCTCGGCGGCAACGGCGGTGACGCTCGCGGCGGTCCGGCGGCGCCAACGCGGTCGCACCATCGCGTTCGGCGGCCTCGCGGTGATCTTCGTCTACACCACAGCGGCGAACGTGGTGGAACGTCCCGACGGCGTCAAGATCGCGGCCTGCTTCATCAGCGGGATCATCGTGGTCTCGCTGCTCTCCCGGCTGTCCCGGGCCTACGAGCTACGGGTCAACAGGGTCGAGCTGGACCCGGTCGCGACCCGGATGATCGACGAGCGCGCCGGGCGGCGGATCCGCCTCATCGCGCACGAACCCGACCACCGGGACGAGGCCGAGTACCGCGCCAAGCTGGCGCAGACCATGGCGGACAACGACTTCCCCGACGACAGTGACGTGATCTTCGTCGAGGTGCACGTCACCGACCCGTCGGACTTCGAGACCGAGTTGCTGGTGCGCGGCAGCATCGCGGACGGCAGCTGCCCGGTGCTCAGCCTGACCAGCGCCGCGGTGCCGAACGCGCTCGCCGCCCTGCTGCTGGAGATCCGCGACCGGTCGGGGCGGCGACCGCACATCTACTTCGAGTGGAGCGAGGGCGGCCCGGCCCGCAACTTCCTGCGCTACCTGGCCTTCGGGCAGGGTGCGATCGCCTCGGTCACCCGGGAGATCCTGCGCCGCCAGGAGCCCGACCCGCGTCGCCGGCCACACGTGCACGCCGGCTGATCCCCCGGGGGGAGGTGACCGACGGTGATGGGACCAGACACACCCGAGGCGATCAGTCGTTGGGCTCGCGCCCCAGCAACCGGATCTCCTCGTTGTCCAGCGCGGCCTGAAGCTCCTGCAGCACCAGGTCGTCGATCTCCCGGTTGTCCCGCAACCGGGTGACCTCCCGCCGCTTGTGGGCGAGGACCCCGAGGCGCAGTCGACGTTCCACACGACGTTCCTCGGCGGTGCTCCTCCCGGTCTCGTCGACGTCCGCCAGGTGCCGCTGGTACTCGGCCTGCAACCGGCGCACCGACTCCTCCTGGGCACCGACCTCGGCGGCGACCTGCGGTAGGACCGAGAGCCCCACCTCGGTGGCGCGTCGCTGGGCGTGCCTGGTCTCGTCGACGCGTCCGGGGTCGCCGACCAGCCCCGCCCAGCGCACCACGAGCGGCAGGGTGGTGCCCTGGACGAGCATGATCAGCACGATCACCAACGCGGTGACGAAGATGATCAGATCGCGTTCGACAACTGGTCGACCGGTGACCGTCATCGTCGGGACGGCCAGCGCGGCAGCCAGCGACACCGCGCCCCGGAAACCGGCCCAGCCGCCCACCGCCCCCACCCGCCAGCCGGACGGACCCCGACCGTCGTCGACCATCCGGCGACGTCGCAGCCGCGCCGACTGCGCGGTGAGGAAGATGAAGAGCAGCCGGGTGAACACGACCACCAGGGTGACCACCAGCACGATCACCAGCGCCCGTTGCGGCGAGGTGCTGGTGATGCCCCGCACCGCCCTGGGGATCTGCGTGCCGAGCAGGACGAACAGCCCGCCGTTGATCAGGAACGTGGTCAGGTCCCAGAACGCGTACGCCAGCACCCGGGACCGGGCGCGGATCACCCGGGGGCCGGCGTAGGCCAGCACCAGCCCGGCGACCACCACCGCCAGTACGCCGCTGGCGTGCACCGAGTCGGCGAGCAGGAACGCCCCGAACGGTGTCAGCACACTGAGCGCGCCCTCGCGCAGCGGATCGTCGAGCCGCTTGCGGATCAGCACCACCGCGGCCCCCACCAGCAGACCGGCGAGTACGCCCCCGACGCTGGCACCGACGAACTCCTCGCTGACGCCCAGCACGCCCGGCTCCGCGCCGCCGGTGAGCAGACCCACGGCCACCGCGAAGACCACCAGGGCCGTCCCGTCGTTGATCAAGCTTTCCGCGTGCAGCGTGGTCAGCAGCTTGCGGGGCAGCCGTTTGGCGAGCCCGGTGACCGCGGCGGCGTCGGTCGGCGCGAGGACCGCGCCGAGCACCCAGGCGGCGGCGGGGTTCACCCCGAACGCCTGCGCGGTGAACGACACAGTCACCATGGTGAGCACCACGAGCACCACGGCGAGCATCCCGATCACCGGCAGGTTGGCCCGGATCTCGCGCAGGCTGATGGTGAGGCTCTCCCGGTACAGGATCGCCGGCAGGAAGATCAGCAGCACCAGGTCCGGTTCCAGGGTCACCGCGGACAGCGGCGGCGTGAGCCCGAGCAGCACCCCGAACGCGATGAGCAGCACCGGCGGGGCGACCCGGTACCGACCACCGAGGGTGGTGCCGATCAGGACGGTGCCGCCCAGCACCACGATCAGGACGAGCACCTCCACGCGTACCCCCTTGATCGGTGGCGCGACTGTGCACGCGCCCGGTGGTTACATCTGACCGCAACCCGGTTGCCGGGTCGGCCGGTTCCGGCAAGTCCTCGGATGCCCGAGCGCGGGGGCCGGGTCGGGTGGCACGACGATCGGCACCGGGAGAAAGCGTGCGTGGTACGGGATCAACGCCGGGCTGCGCGGGCGGCGAGCATTCGGGCGGTACCTCGGTGGGCTGCGGCTTCCTCGTCGCGGCCCAGCGCGGCGGCCAGCTCGGCGAGGTGCCCGGCCACCGGGCCGACGGTGACCACGCCACTGCCGGCGGCCAGTTCGCCGGCGGCCGGCCGGAGCGCGGCGGCGACGCGTTGCATGGTGGGCCGGTCGCCGATGGCCAGCGCCGCCCGGGCGGTGAGGCACAGCCGCACCTCCCGCAGCAGGTCGTGCGGCCCGTCGGGCAGGGCCCGCAGCGCCGCTCGGGCGGCATCGTGGTCGGCGGCGGCGGCGAGCAGCAGGGGCTGGACCCAGGGCTCGTGCGGACCCCAGTCCAGCCGCGCCCAGTCCTCGTCGTCCGGCCCGGGAATCGCCCGCCGCCCGGGGACCAGCCGGGCGTCACCCGCCGGCGGGGTGTCGCTCACCGCGGCGGCCAGTCGCAGGCCGAGCAGGGCGAGCGGGAGCAGCCCGCGGGTCAGGCCCGGCATGCTGTCGGCGGGCAGTTGGTCGGCGGCATGCCGGTACGCGTCCGCCGCCCCGGCCGACTGCCCGTCCAGCGCCAGCCGCAGCGCGGCGTACCACCCGGTGAACGCACCGACCAGCGGCAGTTCGTACCGTTCGGCGAGGCGGTCGGCGGCGCGGGCGTGCGCGTCGGCGCCGGCCCGGTCGGCAAGCGCGCAGCCGGTCTGGACCAGGATGAGGTGGCCCAGCACCTCGAACGTCACAAGGTGGTGCCGGGCGGCCAGATCGACGAGTTCGGCACCGAGCTGGGCCCGCTCACCGGCCTGGCCGACCCGGTCGAAGGCGTGCATGAAGCGGGCGTTGAGCGCGAAGGCCAACAACCCCGGGTCGCCGACGGTCCGGGCGATCGTCTCGGCCTCGTGCGCCGCACGGCGGCCACGGGCGGTGGTGCAGCCGCGCAGCTCCAACGCGAGGGTGCTCAGCAGCCGGCTGCGCCGCGCCGAGGCGGTCGAGCCGAGAGCGGTGAGTGCGTGTTCGGCGGCGCTGACGATGTGCCCGGAGAGCAGGTCATCGTCGTTCCGCGTCCAGATGGCAGGCACGTCGAAGCCCGCCAGCACCTCCTCGATCAGCAGGGGGTCGCCGACGGACTCGGCGGCGGCGATCGTCTCGGCCCGCCGCCGCCGCGCCTCGGCCAGCCGGCCGGTCACGGCCAGCGCACGCCCCAGGCCCAGCAGCGCTGTCAACCGCTCGCGGTGCGCGACACCACCGGCGCGGTCGTACGCCTCGATCGTCTGCCCCCACAGGCGGGCTGCCTCGTGCGGGTTACCGTCGCGTTCGGCACGGTCGGCGGCGGTGCGGGCGTACGCCGCCGCGCGACCGGCAGCGACCGGCCCACCGGCGCGGAGCAGGTGGTACGCCAGGGCGGCCGGCTCGACGGGTTCCCGCTGCCGCAGCACCTCGGCTACGGCCGCGTGCCAGGCGGCGCGGCGCGGCGCCGACAGGTCGGCGTAGAGCGTGTCGCGGACCAGGATGTGGGTGAAACGCAGCCGCCCGTCGGTCTCCCGCTCGCTGAGGAACCCGGCGTGCAGGGACAGGTCCACGGCGTCCAGCGCCGCCGTCGGGTCACCGGCGAGCGCGCTGAGCACCTCCGGGTCGAGGTCCCGGCCGAGCACGGCGGCCTGCCGCAGCACGGTACGGGCCGACGCGGGCAACTGGGCCAACCGGTGCCGGATCACGTCGCGCACCCCGGCTGGCACCGTGGCCAGGGCCGCCTCGCCCTCGTCCGCGTACAACTGGGCCAGCTCGCGGACGAAGAACGGGTTGCCACCGCTGCGGTGCTGGATCAACTGGGCGGTGGCCGGGTCCAGGTCCGCCCCGACGACGGCGCGGGCCAACTCACCGGTCGCCGACCCGGACAGACCAGCGAGATATTCGCGCACCGGTTCCAGCCCGGCGACGCGGGCCAGGGCGGCGGTCAACTCCGGGCTGATCTCGGTGGCCCGGTAGGTGCCGACGACCAGCACCGGCCCGGTGGCCGGCTGGGGGCCGACGAGCAGTGCGGTCAACAGGTCCAGGGTGTCGCCGTCGGCGCGGTGCAGGTCGTCGAGGACCAGCAGCAGCGGCCTGCGGGCGGCGACCGCCGAGACCAGTGACGCCACGGCACGTTGCCGACGGAACCGCGTCCCGGCCGGGTCGACCGGGCCACCGGGCACGCCGACCCGGTCCGGTCCGGCGCCCTCGTCCGGCCCGGTCAGTGCCTCGGTCACCTGCGTCCACGGCCAGGCCGGCGGTGCCCCCTCGTACTCCGGGCTGCGTCCCCACGCCGTGGTCCAGCCCGAGGCGTCGAGCCGTCGGGCCAACGCCTCGGCCAGGGCGCTCTTCCCGGCACCCGGCTCGCCGCTGAGCAGCGCCAGGGTGGGTCGGCGGCGCAGGACAGCCGCGTCGGCGGCGCGCTGGAGCCGGCCCAGCTCGGCATCGCGGCCGACGAACGGCCGCTGCGGCACCGCCCCCGACCCGCCACCGCGCTCGGGTCCGACCACGGCGGGGGTGTGGCTGAGGTGTGCCGCCTGGGCCAGGATGTCGGCTTCCAACTGCCGCAGCTCGGGCCCCGGATCCACCCCCAACTCGGCCACCAGGACCTCCCGGGCGTCGCGCAGCGCGGCCAGCGCGTCGCCCTGCCGGCCGGCGCGGTACCGAGCCGTCGCGAGCAGCCGCCAGGCGGCCTCGCGCAGCGGATGGCGGGCTAGCTGGGCGGGCAGGTCGGCCGCCGCCTCGTCCGGCCGACCCAGCGCCAACAGCGCCTCGGCCCGCCGCTCGACGGCGAGCATCCGCAGCTCGTCGAGGCGGTTGATCTCCGCGACCGCCCAGGTCTGGTCCGCGCAGTCGGCGTACGCGGGACCGCGCCAGAGCGCCAGTGCCGCGTCGAGCGCGGCCAGGGCCGGCGCGGGGCGTCCCGCCGCGAGCAGGCGGGCGGCCTCGCCGACGGCCGCCTCGAAGCGTGCGGCGTCCACCGCGTCCGGGGCGGTCCGCAGCGCGTACCCGGAGGGTTCGGTAACCAGGATCCGTGGTGGTTGCCGGGGCGGCCGGTCGGGCTCCAGCGCCCGGCGCAGGTCGGCGACGAAGGTCCGGATCGCGCCCACCGCGCCCTCGGACGGGGTCTCCCACAGGTCGTCGACGAGGCGGTCCACCGGCACCACCCGGCCGTGGGCGATCAACAACCGGGCCAGCACCAGGCGTTGCCGGTGCCCCCGCAGCGGGACGGGCGCGCCCCCGGTGGCGGCGGTCACCGGCCCGAGTACGCCGAACGTCACCTCCGCCGGAGGCGTCGGTTGCCTGGTCATGGCACCAATCTAGGCGGCGGTGCTGGTCCGCACTGATTCGGCGCTGACCGTCCGCTGATCACCGCGGAGCAGGCTCGACACCGTACGACGGCGACGGGTCACCGCCCGTGCCGGCCCTGCTCACCAGGAAGGTTCCCCGTGGAGCCGAGGATCAACGGATTCGACTACCAGCGCGTCACCGTCGCCGACGGTGTGACGCTCGCCGCCGCCGTGGGTGGCTCCGGACCACCTGTCGTGCTGTTGCACGGCTTCCCGCAGACCCACCTCATGTGGCGGCACGTCGCGGCCGACCTGGCCGCCGACCACACTGTCATCTGCCCCGACCTGCGCGGCTACGGCGACAGTGACAAACCTGTGGACGCCGACGGCACCGGCTACGCCAAGCGGACAATGGCCGCCGACGTGGTGGCCCTGGCCGGTACGCTCGGCCATGAGCGCTTCGCCCTGGCCGGGCACGACCGGGGTGCCCTCGTCGCGTTCCGCGCCGGCCTCGACCACCCGGCGGCGATCAGCCGGCTCGCCCTGCTCGACGTGCTGCCCACCCTCGACATGTGGGACGTGCTGCACGGTGTCAACGCCGCGGTCGCCTTCCACCTGTATCTGATGGCGCAGCCGCCCGGCCTGCCCGAGGAGCTGATCGGCGCCAGCCCGGACGCGTTCTTCGGCCACTTCCTGGACGTCTGGACCCGCGACCCGGCGGCGTTGCCGGCCGACGTACGCGCCGGCTACCTGGGCGCGTCCCGCAACGCGGTCGCCTCGATCGTCGCCGACTACCGGGCGTCCGCCGGCATCGACGTCGACCACGACAGCGCCGACCGGGCGGCGGGCAACCGGCTGCGGATGCCGGTGACAGTGCTCCAGCAGGACTGGGGCGCGGCGCTCGGCTACGACGCGGCCGGGGTGTGGCGGGCCTGGGCACCCGACCTCGAACACCAGACGGTCACCTGCGGGCACTTCATGGCGGAGGAGGCGCCCGCGGTGGTGGTCGGTGCGCTGCGCGCCCTGCTGCGACGGTGACCGACCTCCGCTGACCGCCGGCCGGCCCGGGTAAGAATTCCGACACTTTCGCCGCCGGGGACGCGTAGCCGCAGCTGCTGCGCACCCCGGCGGCGGCACGTCGCCGATTAAGCCCCTGACCTGCGGAAAGGCGACTTCGCCCAGGTGGACGCGAACCGGCGGGCGGTGATAAACAGGCACATACGGCAGCCAACGGCGGCGAGTCGCCCATCGATCGTTTCCCCTGCCGTCGCCCTGGCCTTCGCCACCCGGACCGCCCTGATCGCGATCCACCCCACGGCACCGGCCCCGGTGGCGGACCGGTGAGCACGATCAACGACCAAGGAGTCGCTGTGGGGCATCTGCGGAACCGCGCCAAGCACCAACCGTTCGAGGTGGCCGCGCTGATCACGACGCCCATCTGTGGAATCCTGCTGCTCACGCTCGATGTCCGACCACCGTCGGTCCAACTGGCCATGCCGGAACCCATCCAACTCGGCTGGGAGGTCTCCCTGATCGCCGTCGGCGTGGGCGGGCTGCTGGGCATCCTGTGGCCCGGTCGACTCTCCACCGGTCTCGGCATCGAGTTCGCGGCCGTGCTGGTGCTCGGCACCATCACCGGCATGTACGCGATGGCGCTGGTGGCGGTGGCCGGCAAGCAGGGCGTCGTCGCGGCGTCGTTGATCAGCGCGGTGCCGCTGGGGTCGTTCTGGCGGGCCGCCATGATCATCTCCGATCTGCGCTGCCTGGCGTACGGCCACCAGTGCACGACACACCGTCCGGTGGCGGGAGGTGTCACGTGAATCTGGCAGCCTCACCCGAGGCGCCGCACTGGGTGCAGGTGCTGCTCAGCCTGCTCGGTGTGCTCGGCGGGACGACCGGCCTGGCCGCCATCGCCACCGTCGTGACGCAGCGGGGCAAGTTCAAGGCCGACGCCGCCGACACGCTCACCGAGGCCGCCCTGACGCTCGTGCAACCCCTGCAGATGCGGATCACCGAGTTGGAGAGTCAGGCGGTGAGCGCCCGCTCGGAGTTGTCGCTGCTACGCGAGCAGGTCAACCAGTTGCAGTTCGTCGTCCGGGTGCTGACCCGCACCCTCGACCGGTGGCGTACCGCCGTGCACGCCCCCGACGCCACCCTGCGCAAGATCCGCCTGGTGGTCGCGGAGTCCGATCGACTGTCCGAGGGCCAGTGACGGAGGTCGCCGGCGGCTCATCCGTCTCCCGGGAGGCGCAGCCGGGCGGCGAGTTCCCGCAGGGCTGCCCGGAACTCGGGCTCGGACTCGTCCGGATGGTGACCGCGCAGCGGTGGCGGCCGACGCTCCCCCGGTGACGGCAGCAGGTCCAGTGGGTCGCGCAGCCTGCGGTCGACCCGCCCGGCCGGGTCGGCGGCGTTCGGCGGCGGATCGCCGGGCCGGTGGGCGGCGAAGATCCAACCGCCGACCGGGTCCGTGTCGCGCCAGAGGTTGAGCCACCGCCAACCGACCCGCTCCCCCACCTCGCGGAGCACGTCGTCGTTCAGGTACGCCGGAAAGAGCCGGGCGTAGAGGCGGTCCAGCGGAGAGCCGTAGGTGATCAGCGCGACCCGTCGACGGGTTCGCGGCGGCAGCCGCAGCACCGCGAGGGCCAGCAACGCCGAGCCGTGGCTGTGCCCGCACAGCACCACCCCCGTGTGCCGCTCGGCCAGTTGGGTGATCCGGTCGGCCAGCTCCGGCACGGCGCGGTCGGCGTAGCTCGGGGGTGCGAACGGGTGGGCGGCCCGGGGCCAGAAGGTGCCCAGGTCCCACAGGATCCCGACGTGCCGACGGAACCACGCCGTCCGGTAGGCGAACACACCACCCGACAGCAGGACGACGACCAGGACGGCGACGACGGAGGTGCCTCCGGTGAGTGCCATCCCCACGAACCCGGCCGGCAGCCCGAACACCTGCCAGGCCACCTCGTCCGGTTCGCGCCCGAACTGCCCGAGCAGACTCGTGGTCAGTCCGATCACCGCGAGCGTGGCGTACACGGTGGCCAGCCGGCCCAGCCACTCCGTGAACCGGGCCCGGGCCACCGCCTTCGTGACCTCCCGCAGCCGCCCGGCCGCCGCCGGTGGCGGCGCGGGAAAGTCGCGGGCGGTGATGTCCGCCGCAGCACGGCCTCGGCGCCGCCGTGACCCGGCGGTCAACGCGCCGCACGCCAGCGCCGCCGCGACCACGTGCAGGAACACCGCCAAGATCGTCCAGCGGTACGGCAGCGGTGGCTCCCCGTCACCGCGATAGCCGCCGAGCAGCACCCCGGTCTGATAGACGAGGCCGCTCGCGAGAGCACCGGACAGACCGACAGCGATGGCCGCTATGACAGTCGCGCCCAGGCCTTGCCGCAGCGCGGACCGACCGTCCGCCCGACCACGGTGCCACAGCACCAGCCCGCAGAGCAGCACCAACAGCACCATCTGGCCGAGCAGCGCCGCGCCGGTGATCGCGGCGTAGCCGGGGAGCGCTGTCGACGACGGCCAGCCCTGCACGTCGCTCGCCACGACGACCAGGGTGACCACCGTCAGACCGGCCGCCACCAGGCCCACCGCGCGGGCGGTCCAGGTGGCCATCCGCGCGGTCGCCGCGCCGTCGATCAGCCCCGGCACGGCGAGCAGGGCGACGCCCGCCAGCAGGACCGCCGCGCTGAGCGTCAGCAGCAGCGTCGTCACGGGCGTCGCGCCACCGGCGCGGCGGGCCGTGAGCAACACGAGATCGAGTACCGCGAGCGCGGCGGCGACGTGGATCGCCCGTAACCGCTCCACGAGCGGTTCGACCGCCCACAGCGGGTTGCCCGGCGGGCGGGACCGGCGGGACCCGAGCAGCCGCAGGAGCGCGACAGCGGCGATCGGCAGCAGCGCCAGCACGGCCAGCCGCAGCCCGACGTGCCGGTCGTCGAAGCCGGCCAGTGTGTCGAAGGGCGCCCGGCAGTGGGCCGCGCCGAGACACCGCCAGGCGAGCAGGTCGAGGCTGACCCCGGCGATGGACACCACGTAGACCACTGTGAGGTTGAGCGCGAGCAGCCGGCACAGGATGGTGACCCCGGCCGAGGCGCGACCGGCCGGCCGCATCCACACCGCCAGGTTGCTGAGCATGAACGGCAGCAGGAAGACCATGGAGAGGGTCCGGGCCACGGTGCCCGAGGGCAGGTCACCCCAGCGGTACGCCTCCAGGGTCAGCCCTTCCGCGTCGGTGCCGTCGGTCCCGGCGCGGCGGTGGAAGCCTCCGCTGTCGTCGCCCGCGACCTGCCGGGCCCCGGCCTCGTGCAGCACCGCCGAGGGTCGGGCCCCCGACACGCCGTGCACCCGCAACTCCACAACGTCGTCGCGTCGCGGATGGTCGCCGTTCCTGGGTGCCCGCTCCGGCATCGGGCGCTCACCCGTGCCGTAGCGGATCGGGCGCATCGCTCCCGCCTGCCGGGCGGGACTGACGCCACAGTGCGGGCATCGCGTCGATCACGACGATCAGCAGCAACCCGGCGTGCGAGTCGAATGCGGTGGGCACGGCGGAGGCCATCAGCAGGCCGCCGACCATCACCCAGAGCAGGAGTACGACGATCAACGGGGCACGCGGGTCGAACCAGTCCGCCGACCAGGCGGTCACGAACCACACCCACCACAGTGCCGCCAGCATGACCAGCACCTGGAAGGCACCGTTGACGCTGTGGTCGCCCAGCAACGTCCGGGACAGCCGGGTCAGCGCGAAGATGAAGGCCAGGTCGAAGAAGAGCTCCAGGAACGACGTCCGGCGCGGGTTCTCCCGCTGCTGGAGCAGCCGCCCGGGGAGCCCGTTCGCCATCGCCCCCCTTCCCCGACGTCACCTGCCGTCCCAGTCGTATCACCCGGGTGGCCGGGTTCGGGTCGGTTCCGCCAGGCCCGGCCGCGGCGCGCACGCCATCGGTCGGCGCACGCCGTCAGCGGGTGCGCTCCGACGTCGGGGCGCCGGCCCCGACCAGGTCCGCCGCCACGTCCCAGAGCCGCTGCGCGTTGCCCGGATCGATCGCGTACGCCGCCACCCCGCTGTAGTCGGCGGGCCGCTCGGTGACGACCGGAGCCTCGGCGCAGTCCTCGAAGTAGCGACCGCCGACGCCGGCCAACAGCGGGGACGCGGCGAGCAGTACCGAGGTCGCGGCGCCCTGCTGCGGGGTCTTCTGCCGCTCCTTGGGCGTACGCAGCCCGCCGGTGTGCTTCTGCAGCCCGGTGGCGATCGCCCCCGGGTTGAGCGCGTTGGCGTAGATGCCCTCGCCGGACCAGCGGCGGGTCACCTCGACGGCGAGCAGGGCCTCGGCGCTCTTGGACTGGCCGTAGGCCAGCAGCGGGTCGTACGGCCGGAACGCGAAGTGCAGGTCGTCGAAGATCACCGGGGAGAAGAGGTTGCCACTGGAACTGACCGACACCACCCGGGCACCACCGGCGGCGGCGAGCGCGTCGTGCAGGCCGACGGTCAACGCGTAGTGCCCCATGAAGTTCGTGGCGAACTGCATCTCCCAACCCTCGACGGTGCGCTCCAACTCGGGCAGCGCCATGATGCCGGCGTTGTTGACCAGGATGTGCAGCGGCTGGTCCCAACCGGCGACGAACCGGCGTACCGAATCCTGGTTGGCCAGGTCCAGCTCGCGGACGCTTACCCGGTTCGCGCCGAGGCCGGCCGCGATGTCGGCGGCGGCCTGCTCACCGGCGCTGACCCGACGTACCGCGAGCACGACCTCGGCGCCGGCGGCGGCCAACGAGCGGGCGGTTTCGACGCCGATGCCGGCGGCACCGCCGGTGATCAGGGCCCGCCTGCCGCTCAGGTCGACGCCGGCGAGGACCTCGTCGGCCGTCGAGGCGAAACCGAACGGGGTGGTGACTCGCTCGCTCATCTCTGTCCCATCTGTCGGTGTCGCTTACGCCCCAAACTCTCACCCGGGCGGCCGGGGTTAGCCGGGTTCCTGCTTTTCCTGGTAGTGGCAGGACCAGGACGGGCGGCCGGTGGCCACTCCTACGATGGGTTGGTGCGCACGGCCGGTCCGCTCGGTGAGTACCTGCGTGCCCGGCGCGAGCTGATCCGGCCGGGCGACGTCGGGCTGCCCGCGCACGGTCGTCGGCGGGTGCCGGGCCTGCGGCGCGAGGAGTTGGCGCTGTTGGCCGGCATCAGCGCCGACTACTACCTGCGGCTGGAGCAGGGGCGCGACCGGCACCCGTCGACGCAGGTTCTCGACGCGCTGGCCCGAGCGTTGCGGCTGGACGCGACGGCCACGACGCACCTGCACCGGTTGGGCGGGCAGGCGTCGACCCGCCGCCCGACGCGACGGCCGGAACGCGTACCGGTGGGCATCCGTCAGTTGGTCGGCTCGTGGACGCAGACACCCGCCCTCGTGCACGGCCGGCACCTGGACGTCCTCTTCGCCAACCCGGTGGCGACCGCACTGGCGCCGATCTACGCGGTCGGCGTGAACCTGCTGCGCGCTGTCTTCCTGGATCCGGACGTGCCGGCGCTCTACCCGGCTTCGGAGGCGGTCGCGGCGAACGCGGTGGCCGGGCTACGCGCGCAGGTGGGCGCCGACGTCGACGACCCGCGCCTCACCGACCTTGTCGAGGAGTTGTCCGCCGGCAGTGAACGGTTCCGGCGGCTGTGGGCACGGCACGACGTGGTCGCCCGCGCCGGTGGCGGGGTCCGGGTGTTCCGTCATCCCCGGGTGGGTGAGCTGGAGTTGCGCTACGAGAAGCTCACGATCGCCGGCACCACCCAGTCGCTCGTCGTCTACCACGCCGAGCCGGGCAGCCCGTCGGCCCGGGCACTCGCCCGGCTGGCCCGGCACGCGGCGGGCGGGCTGCCCGGTCCCGCCGGGGCCGGGGCGCGTTAGCCGGCGGTGGCTCGTTCGGCGACCACCACCGAGATCCCGTCGAGGACGCGTTGCAGGCCGAACTCGAAGGCGTACTCCGGGCCGTAGGCGGCGCCGTGCTGCTGGCCGGCCGCGGTGCCGACCCGCGCGGCGGTCGGGTAGGCCCCGGCCGTCAGGAACGTCTCCAGCCAGGGCGCGTGCGACTGCCACCACTGGCCGTCGGTCATGCCGGTCTCCCGCTCCAGGTCGACCACCTCGGAGGCGGCCCGGGCGGAACTCTTCACGTGCCCGAGGACGAGGGTGAGCACCGCGTCCATCTCGACGTCGGTGAGCCCGATGTCGGCGACCGCGCTCAGCTCGCGGTCGTACTTGGCCACCAGGTGGGGGCCGAGCACGGGCCGGGTCGTCTCGGCCCGGAGCATCCAGGGGTGCCGCTGGTAGAGCGCGAGATTGTCGCGGGCGACCCGCTCCAGCCGGGCCCGCCAGTCCCCCTCGACGGCGGGGTGTGGCATCTCGCCGTACGCGCTATCGATCATGACGGCGACGAGTTCGGCCTTGCCCGGCACGTAGGTGTAGACGGACATGGTGCCGACACCCAACGCCTCACCGACCCGACGCATGGTCAGCGCGTCGAGGCCCTCCGTGTCGGCGATGTCGATAGCGGCCCGGACGATCCGGTCGACGCTGAGCCCCGGGCCGGCGCTGCGGCTGGCCGGTTCCCGGGTGCGCCAGAGGATAGCCAGGCTGCGGGCCGGGTCCGTGGTCGCCCTGCGTTCACTCGCCATGGTCCGGTCATCCTAACAACCGGGTCGTACGCCGTACGTCGCCCGCCGGCCGGGCCCGTGTGGCCGCTGTCGACGGTCGCGGACATCGGCGAGGACCGCGCCGGGTAGTGCTGGGCCTACCCGGGAAAGTGGATCTGGACGGCTGGGAGGCCCGCTCGTGCGCGATTAGCGTCAGCGGCATGACCTCGGAACTTCCCTCCCGGCTGGTCGCGGCGCTGCGTCGCCGCGACTGGCTGATCTCCGCGTGGCCGTGGCGGGCGCTGGCGTACCTGATCAGCACCGTGCCGCTCGCGGGCCTGCTTGCCGTCGGGCTGCTCGTCATCGGCGCACCGCTGCTGGCCGCCGCGAACGGACTGCAGCAGGGCCGGCCGCCGAGCGTCGCGCTCCTGCTGTTCCTGGCGGTCGGCAGCCTCACCCTGCTGGCGTTGGCGCCGATGGTGAGCTACCCGGTGGCCGTCGTCGAGCGGTGGCGGCTCGGGCTCGTCGACAACCGCCCGCTGCCCGCGTCACAGTGGCCGGGGCTGCTCGCCCGCTACCGCAGCGCCGCGACCTGGCGCGAGGTCGCGTACCTGTTCTGGCTGGGCGGGTTCGTGCCTGTCGCGTACTGGGTCTTCCTGCTGCTGGTGCTGCTCGATCTCGGGATGATCACCAGCCCCTGGCTGGCCGACGCCGCCGAACCGGTTGTCGTCTGGCGGCCGATCGAGAGCACCGGCGAGGCCATCCCGTACGCGATCGTGGCGGTGCTGCTGCTGCCGGTCTTCTTCTACGCGGCTGGTCTGCTCGCCGCCGCCCAGGCCGTCGTGGCCCGGTGGGCACTGGCCTCGCCGGTCGACACGGCGGCGCTGCGCGAGGTCGCCCGGTCACGCACCCGGCTGGTCGGCGCGTACGAGGCGGAACGGCGCCGGATCGAACGGGACCTGCACGACGGCGCACAACCACGACTGACAAGCCTCAGCCTTCAGTTGGGTCTGGCGCGGTTGGACGTACCCGAGGACTCCCCGGCCGCCCGACCCCTCGCGGTGGCGCACGACCAGGCCCGGGGCCTGATGGCGATGTTGCGTCAGTTGGTGCACGGCATCCGTCCGCAGAGCCTCACCGACCTCGGCCTGGCCGGTGCCGTCAGGGAACTGGCGGACGCTGCCACCATCGGTGTCACAGTGCACGCCGACCTCGACGGCGAGTTGCCGGAGATCGTCGAGACCACCGCCTACTTCGTGGTGTCCGAGGCACTGGGCAACGTGGCCCGGCACGCCGGGGCGACGCACGCCGAGGTTCGCCTCGGCCGGGCCGGTGGGGACCTCGTCGTCGAGGTGACCGACGACGGTCGTGGCGGTGCCGACCCTGCCCGGGGCACCGGCCTGACCGGTCTCGCCGACCGGGTGGCCGCCGTGGACGGCCGGCTGCTGCTGTCCAGCCCGCCCGGCGGGCCTACAGTGGTTCGGGTGGAACTGCCGTGTCGTCGATGACCCGAGTGGTCCTCGCGGAGGACGAGGTGCTGCTGCGGGAGGGCCTTGTCGCGCTGCTGACCCGCTTCGAGTTCACTGTCTGCGCCGCCGTCGGCTCCGCGCCCGAGCTGCTGGACGCGGCCCGCGCGCACGAACCGGACCTGGTGCTCACCGACATCCGGATGCCGCCGGGCCGCCACGACGACGGGCTCCGGGCGGCCGTCGCGTTACGCGCCGGACGACAGCACCTGCCGGTGGTGGTGCTCAGCCAGTACGTGCAGACCGGGTACGCGGCGGCGCTGCTGGACAGCGGCGACGGTCAGCGGGTGGGCTACCTGCTCAAGGACCGGGTGGCCGAGGTCACCGAGTTCGTCGACACGCTGCGCCGGGTCGCCGCCGGCGGCACCGCCATCGACCCGGACGTGGTGCGGCAGCTGCTGCACCGCCCGCGCGATCCGCTCGGCGCGCTCTCCGCCCGGGAACGCGAGGTGCTCGCGCTGCTGGCCGAGGGCCGGTCGAACGTGTCGATCGCCGGCCGACTGCACGTCAGCGAGGCGGCGGTCGGCAAGCACGTCGGCAACATCCTGCTGAAGCTCGATCTACCGCCGAGCGACGACACCAACCGTCGGGTGCTCGCGGTGCTCACCTACCTGCGCCGCAACCCGGCGGGCTGACCAGGGCGGGGCCGAGGTCGGGGCGTAGATTCGGCAAACGGTACCGCCGCCGCTGAGGGGCGCGGGCCGGCGAGACGGGGGTACGGCATGGCGGAGGCGTTGCGGGTCGGTCTGCTGGGGTACGGGCTGGCCGGTCGGGTGTTCCACGCACCGTTGATCGCCGCCACCCCGGGGCTGCGGCTCGACGCGATCGTGACCCGCGATCCGCAGCGGCGCGAGCAGGCCCGGCAGCACTTCCCGGACGCCCGCCTGGTCGACGACGCCGACGAGCTGTGGCGTACGCCGGGGATGCTGGACCTGGTCGTGGTGGCGACGCCGAACCGGCAGCACGTGCCGCTGGCCCGAGCGGCACTCGCCGCCGGGCTGCCGGTAGTGGTCGACAAGCCGCTCACCCCGACCGCGGCGGAGGGGCGCGCCCTGATCGACGAGGCGACCGAGCGAGGGGTGCCCCTGACGGTCTTCCAGAACCGGCGTTGGGATGGCGACTTCCTGACCGCCCGCCGGTTGGTGGAGCAGGGCGAGTTGGGGCGGGTGCTGCGCTTCGAGTCCCGCTTTGAGCGGTTCCGTCCGACGATCAAGCCGGGCTGGCGGGAGCTTGCCGGCCCCGAGGAGGCCGGCGGCGCCCTCTTCGACCTCGGCGCCCACCTCGTCGACCAGGCGGTGCAACTGTTCGGCCGGGTCGACCGGGTCTACGCGGAGGTGGACCGGCGGCGCGCGGGGGCGGCCGTCGACGACGACGCCTTCGTGGCGTTGACCCACGCCAACGGGGTGCGCTCGCACCTGTGGATGGGCGCGGTGACCGCTCAGCTCGGCCCCCGGCTGCGGGTGCTCGGCGACCGGGCCGGCTACACGACGTACGGCCTCGACGTGCAGGAGGCGGCGCTGCACGACGGAGGCCGACCGGGCCAGCCGGGTTGGGGCGAGGTCCCGCCGGAGCGGTACGGCATGCTCGGCGTGGATGGTGCCCTGCGGCCGGTGCCGACCGAGCCGGGCGCGTACCAGAGCTTCTACGCGCAGGTGGCGGCGGCGCTACGCGACGGCACGCCGATGCCGGTGGACCCCCGCGACTCGGTCGCGACCGTCGAGTTGATCGAGCTGGCGCACCGGTCGGCGGCCGAGGGTGTGGTGCTGCCCGTCCCGGCCGGCTGACCAGCGCGGGCGACGGACCGCCACGCCGCGCCACACGCCGATGATCGACTCGGTTTCCGTGATGTCGCGGTGTCAGACCTGCCCGGACACACCGATTTCACCGAAGCCGAGTGGATCTACTTGTCCGTGTCCCGCTCGGAGGGGGCATCGTCCGGCGCCCGGGCGTCGTCGTCGGTAAGCGCGTCGTCCGATGAGGTGGTGAGGTCGCCGAGCCGCCGCTCGGCCTCCCGGGCCTCCTCGTCGAGCCTCGAATTCTCGTCGTCGGGACCTTGCGACATGAGCGACCTCCATTGGGCACGACCGGCCGACCTCCGGGTACCCCGCCCGACAACGGGAACACCGGCCGCATGCCCACTCGATCACCGGTCACGGAGGTGGTCAGCGCCGCACGTCAACTGATCAAGGAGATCCAGTGTTCCGGGCGGCCCACCGACCACGGCCTGAACTGCCCACAGTTTGATTGCGTATCGGCGCTGATGGCGGACGTCGCTTCGGTAATGCTCCAGAAGCGGTGAGTCGCGGGCCGCGCGTCGTTGACGAGGCGAGCCGAGCGCCGGGCGCGAGGCGAGCCGAGCGCCGGGCCGGCCGGGGAGCGCACCGGGCGGAAGCCCAGGAGCGTTGCCGGCCCGGCCCGGTGCCGGATCAGCGCTGCTTCAGCTCGCGCCAGGATGGGTGGGTGCCGCGCCACGCATCGGCGAGGATGGCCGCCGAGGCCCGGCTTGGGCACTGCTGCACCCGCTCACGACCCGACGCCCCACCGATCTGGGCGCGGACCTCCCAACCCTGCCCGTCAGTACGGATATACACGTCCCGGCGCCCGCGCGGGGTCGTGTCTCCGTTCCACCAATGCTCCTCGACCTTCATTCGCCGACCGTATAGCAAATTCTGCGCCGGGGGTACGGCGCAGGTGGGCGGATACCGGGGCGATAGCCGTAATTCCGGCGCATTTCGGCCTATGCGTTGACGATGAGGACCCGCAACGGCAGGTCCTCCCCGTCCTGAGCGACCAATCAGGGGTCACTCATGTGTCGCCGTGCACCCCGGCCAGGGTGTTCGCCAACGCGTCCTGCCTGGCCGGGCCGAGGTGCGAGCCACCCTCGGCCGTGATCTGAATGTCACCGGGCGTGAACGGCGGCGGGAACACCACCCGCACGGCCGGGCCGAACGGGACGCCGAGCTCGGCAGCGGTCGGTGCGATGCCGGGCGCCGGGGCGGGACGCTCAGCCCTGGGTGGTGAGCAGGTAGTCGTCGGCTTCGGGGCTCCACCTTAGGTCGACAGCGCCGCCGGTGGCCGCGGCCTTGCAGAATTGCAGAAAGCTGCGGTAGCCGAGCTTCTTCTCGCTGAAGTCGGGCCGGGCTCGCCGCAGCTGGTTCTTCAACCCGGACAGCGCCACCGGGTTACCGCTGCTGCCGAGTTCGGCGACCACGCCACGGAGCAGGCCGAACGCCACCTCCCGGTCGCCGTGCTCGGGTAGCGAGACCTCGGGATCGCCCTTCGCCGGCCCCTCGGCCAACTCGATCACCGTGTGCTCGGCGAGGTGCCGCAGCAGTTCGCCAAAGGTGCGGAAACCGTAGTCGGACTCACTGAACGTCGGGTCCTTGCGCAGCAGGGTGCGCTTGAGCCGGGACGCGGTGACCTCACCGTTGGCGCTGCCCTGCAACCCGGCCACCGTCTGGGCGACGAGCACGGCGAGCGCGTCCACGTCCCGTTCGGGCTCCTCGCCGGCCGGTCGACGGCCCACCTCCGGCTCCGGCTCCCGCTCAAGCTCCGGCTCGGACGGGCGCTGGTCGGTGCCGGCCTGCCGGGTCGGACGACCGCGCCGGCCGCGGGTGGGCGGGATGTCCACGCCTTCCAACCGGTCGTAGTAGAGGAACTCGTCGCAGGCCGGCGGCAGCAGCGCCGAGGTGGACCCCTCGACTCCGACGCCGATGACCCGCTTGTTCAACTCGCGAAGCTTGTGCACGAGGGGGGTGAAGTCGCTGTCGCCGCTGCAGATCACGAAGGTGGAGATGTAGTCGCGCTCGAAGGCCAACTCGATGGCGTCGACTGCCATCTTGATGTCCGCGGCGTTCTTCCGGGACGCGCCCATCCGCTGCGGGATCTCGATCAGCTCGACGTGGGACCGGGTGAGCATGCGGCGGTCCTCGTCGAAGTAGGACCAGTCGGCGTACGCGCGGCGGACCACCACCCGACCCCGCTCGGCGAGCGCGTCAGCGATCGGCCGGAAGTCGAAGTCCGCGCCACCACGGTGGTCGCGCGCCCCCAACGCGAGGTTCTCGTAGTCGAGGAACAGGGCGATCCGGTCTTCTTGATCCACGCGCCCAGGGTACGCGGGCCGCGAGCGGTAGGGGCGCAGGCGAGGCGCGACACCCCAACTCGTCAACCGTCCATTTCTTGCGATCTTATAGTCGCCAATTTTCGCTGTTCGATTGTTCTCTTGCAGAGCGCTGTTCGGTGCTGCATCATGACGATCAATGTCGGGCGTCGGGGGAAACGCCGGGCGGACCTCCACCACCACCCACCCAGGAGGGTCACCGATGATTCGCAGACTCCTGCCCGCCCGGGGACGCCCCGGCCGACCGGCCGGCACCGCCGTGGCGTTCGCGGCCGGCCTGGCCGTGCTTGTCGTCGGGCCCACCGGGGCCGTCGCCGGGCCAGCCGCGCCCGCCGGCACTCAGCCGGTGGTCACCCGTGCCGCCCTCGATCCGGCCCTTGTCGCCGGGCGCGGCGCCGACGTCGACTTCGTCGAACAGGAGGCGGAGAACGCGCGCACCACCGGCGAGATCATCGGCCCCGACCGGTCGGCCTACACACTGCCCGCCGAAGCCTCCGGCCGCCGGGCGGTCCGGCTCACCCCCGGTGAGTACGTGGAGTTCGTCCTCCCCAACGCGGCGAACGGGATCACCGTGCGGTACAGCATCCCGGACGCACCGCAGGGCGGTGGGATCACCGCGCCGCTGCGCGTGGACGTCAATGGCAAGCACGTGCGCACCATGACGCTCACCTCGCAGTACTCGTGGCTCTACAACCAGTACCCGTTCACCAACGACCCCACGGCCGGGCTGCTGCACCCGGACTGGTGGATCACCGAGTGCCAGTGCGTGCCGGCGGCCACCACGCCGTACCCGAGCATCACCACGCCGTTTCGGCCCACCCACTTCTACGACGAGCAGCGACTGCTGCTCGGGCGCACCTACCGCGCCGGTGACCGGATCCGGCTGACCGCGCCAGCCGGCAGCGCCGCCGCCTGGACCGTCATCGACCTGCTCGACTCCGAACGTGTCGCGCCGCCGCGCGTCCGGCTGCTCGCGGCGAACGTGCTCGCCTTCGGCGCCGACCCCACCGGCCGACGGGACTCCGCCGACGCGCTGGACCGGGCCATCACCTTCGCCCGGCGGGCCCACCTCAAGGTCTACCTCCCGCCGGGCACCTACCAGGTCAACCGGCACATCGTCGTCGACGACGTGACTATCGAGGGCGCCGGCAGCTGGCACACCATCATCAAGGGCCGAGAGGTCGCCCTACCCACGCCCGCGCCGGACGGCTCGGTGCACACCGGCGTCGGGTTCTACGGTCGCGACGCCGCCGACGGGGGCAGCCGCAACGTCCACCTCTCCGGTTTCACGATCGAGGGAGACGTCCGGGAGCGCATCGACACCGACCAGGTGAACGCGATCGGTGGAGCCATGAGCGACTCCACTATCGACGGACTCTACCTGCGCCACACCAAGGCCGGCCTGTGGTTCGACGGGCCGATGCGCAACGTCCGGGTCACCAACACCATCGTCGTCGACCAGATCGCCGACGCGCTCAACTTCCACACCGGCGTGACCGACTCACTGGTGGCGCACAACTTCGTCCGCAACACCGGTGACGACGGGCTGGCGATGTGGTCGGAGAAGACGGCCAACGCCCGCAACACGTTCGACCACAACACCGTGCAGTCACCGACGCTCGCCAACGGCATCGCCATCTACGGCGGCACGGACACCACCGTCTCGCACAACCTCGTCGCCGACCCGGTCCGTGAGGGCAGCGGCATCCACGTCGGGGCCCGCTTCGGCGCGGAACCCTTCAGCGGGCACCTGCGGATCACCAACAACAGCACCGCCCGCGCCGGGACGTACGAGTTGAACTGGAACATCGGGCTGGGCGCCATCTGGTTCTTCGCCCTGGACCGCAGCATCGACGCGGCCATCGAGGTGACCGGCGACGCGTACCTCGACAGCACGTACAACGCGATGATGCTGGTCAGCGACTGGCCGGTGAAGGACCTCTACTCGATCTCCAACGTACGGTTCCGGGACATCCGGGTCGACGGCACCGGCACCTCGGTGGTCAGCGCCCGCTCGGCCGGATCCGCCTCGTTCGCGAACGTGGACGCCCGCCACGTGGGCGCGGTGGGTGTCAACAACTGCGGTTCGTTCCACTTCACGCCGGCCGGTTCGGAGTTCACAGTGACCGACCTGGGCGGCAACGACGGCGGGTGGCTCGCACCGTGGCTGCTGCCCAACACCATCACCTGCGACGACCGGCCGCCGGTGACACCGCCCCCGCCTCCGGCGCGGTGGTGAACGCGGTGGGCGGTCCGACTCATCGGGCCGCCCACCGCTCGCTCAGCGCGCCCGGACGTACGCCAGCGGCACGCTCGCCGGCTGGCCGGGCCAACTGCCACTCAGGACAGCCCCGCCCGCCTCGGCGGCCTCGGGGCGGCGGACCACGACAAGTTCGACGGTGTCGGTGACGACCAGCGTGCTGTCCCCGTCGACCACCCGGCGTACGGCGCCGACCGGGCCCGCGTCGGCGTCCAGGACACCGCCGACGGTGATCGTCATGATCGGCTCGCGCACCACGCGCCTACCGTCCTCCTCGAAGTACTGCTCCGCCTGACCGGAGCCGGTGCGCACCGCGTGGGCGAGCGCCGCGGCGTACACGTGGTCGACGCAGCCGTCGTACACCCAGCGTCGGCCGAGCACCGAATGCTCGGTGGTGCCCACCAACCAGGCGTCCGCTCCGTCCAGGGGCGCGGCCCGATAGGTGAGCGGGACCTGATGGACCGGCCCGTCGGGGGTGCTGACCAGCAGTGTCTCGATGCCGACCTCGCCGGCTGGATCGTCGAAGCGGTAGGCCCCCCGGCTCACCAACTCGACGTCGGCGGAGCCGACGTACCACTGTCGGTCGGGAAGCCAGGTCGCCAGCAGGTCGAGCTTCGTGGGGCGCAGGGTCGCCCTGTGCAGCAGTGCCATGGCGGCAGCCTAGTCAGAGGCCCGCGCAGGGTTGCCCGCCGATCGTGCAGCTCGCCGGTTCCCGGGCCTTCGGCCGGCTGTCGCGGACATCGAAGCTGATCGTCCGGGACCCACCGGGCTCCACCGCGGCCCCGGTGAAGGTGATCGACCGCCCGTCCTGTCGCCAGTTCGCGCCCTCGACATCGTCGACCGTGGTGCCGTCGCCGAGAGTGACCACCACGGCCCAGTCCGCAACCGGTACGCCGCTGGGGTTGTCGACAACGACCACGCCCGTGTAGCCGAACAGTCGGCTGGTCCCGGTCTGGTAGCGGGCCACCATCGGCGCCGGCGGCGGGGGTGGTAGCGGAGTGGACGCGAGCGGACTCGACGGCTTCGCCGACGGGGTCCGGCTCGGCCGGGAGGTCGCCGACGCGGTGGCGCTCCGCGAGGGTCGCGCCGGCGGGGTCGCCGTCGGGGTCGCGGCGGCCCGCCCGGCCGTGCCGGACGGCGAGGGCGCGTCTGTCGACGCAGGTGCGGCGGTGGGCGTCGACTCGGGCGGCATGGTTATCCAGGCCGCCGTCCCCGCCAGCAGCGCGGCCCCGGCGATCAGGGCGGCGAGGGTGCGACGCCGACGGCGGCGGCGGCCGGACGCGCCCAGCGCGACAAGCGGCAGCTCGGTGGTCATCGCCGCGTCGCCGCGGTGCAGGTCTACCTGCTGGAACGCGAGCCAGTCGAGAATGGCCGGCAGTCGTACGGTGAGTGCCTGCCGCAGCTGCTGCTCACGGGGATCGTGCTGGTCGGCGGACCACGCGCCGTGCGTCGTGACCTCCCGCACCTCCAGCCGGCAGCCCTGGCTGGTGGCCGTGACCGCGCAGGTGAGTTCACTGAGCCGGCCGGCCTCATCGCAGGCCAGCACGAGCAGTGCCGCCTCCTGCCGCTCGGTCACCTCGACCTCGACGTCCGCCTCGAAGCCGGGCAGTTCGGCAGTGTGCAGCAGCAGTCGGTCCGCTACGCCCTCGACCATGTCGGCCTCGGCGAACCACCGTCCGAGCAGCTGCCGATCGGTGAGTGCGAGCCAGACCCGGTCGGGCGGGTGGGACACGTCGACCTGCGCACCGATCTCGATCACGGCGAGACTCTACGGGTTTCCCGGTCGGCCGTCCCGTCGAGGCCACCGGTCAGTCCCAGCGTGCCGACCACTCGACGGCCGCCGCCGCCAGGGCGGCTCGGGCACCGGCACTGACCTCGGTGACCACCTCGGCTGCCGGCAGCTCCCGCGCGAGGGGGTGCGCCTGCCCCGCCCACAGGTTCGCGACCGACGCGTCACCGTCGCGCCGGGCGGCGGCCAGCAGCGGACGGGTCAGGTGCAGCACCTGGGGATAACCGGTAGGCGCCGACGCGTCGTGCTGGCGCAGGAAGTCGTTTGCCACGCCCCGGGCCCGCCTCCCGGTGTACGCCCGGGTCAGCGCGGTCGGCGCGTCCCCGGCCACCGCCGCCCGGTGCATCGGCGAACTGCCCGCCTCCGGGCAGCGCAGGAAGGCCGTGCCGAGCTGCCCGGCGGCGGCACCGGCAGCCAGCACGGCGGCCAGCGCGGGACCGTCGACGATGCCCCCGGCGGCCACCAGGGGCCTGTCGCAGCGGGAGGCGGCCAGCCGCAGCAGGGGCAACAGCGCGTAGTCGTCGTCGTCCGGCAGCCCACCGCGATGCCCCCCGGCCTCGGTGCCCTGCACCACCACCGCGTCCACCCCAGGTCGGCGGCGGCCGTCGCCGCGTCCGGGCGGGTGACGGTGGCCCACACCTCGGTGCCCCGCTCACGCAGGGCGCGCACCGCCGCCCGGTCCGGCAGCCCGAACACGAAGGACACCACCGGGACCGGGTCCGCGAGCAGCGCTGCCATCTTCTCCGGGTACGCGTCGTCGCCGCCGACCGGCTCGCCCAGGCTCACCCCGCGCTCGGCGGCCTGCGGGGCGAGCCGCTCGGCGTACGCCCGAACGGCGGCGGCGTCGACGTCGCCGGGGTCGGGCAGGAAGACGTTGACGCCGAACGGCCGGTCGGTGCGGCTGCGAACCTCCGCGACGTCGGCGGCCAACCGCTCGGCGTCGATCATCCCGGCGGCCAGGAAGCCCAGTCCACCGGCGGCGGAGACGGCTGCCACGAGCGCCGGCGTGGACGGAGCACCCGCCATCGGGGCCGCGATGATCGGGTGACGCAACGTGGACAGCACGGACATCCCACCATCCTGCCGCACCTGCCGCGTCCGTTCAGCGACGTGCCGTGTGCCGCCAGCGCAGCACGCCGGCCAGGCCGAGCAGCGCCACCAGGGTGCCGGCGCCGGCCACCAGCAGCCAGGTCCGGCCGTCCAGTCCGGTGGTTTCCTCGGCGATCGGACCGACGAGGGTGGGCAACGCCGAGGCGGCGGCGCCCGTCGGGCGCCCGGCGGTGGTCGGTGCGTCGGTGACCGGGTAGCGCAGGATGGTCGGCCAGGTGCCCGCCGGCTGGTCGGCGGATTCGGAGACGGTGAGCAGCGACCGCCCGTCGCGACTGTAGGTGACCGACTCACCCTGGGGCTCGTCCGGCAGCGGGGTGATCCGCGCGGTGCCGGTGGTCAGCGCGCGGACCACATCGCCGTCGGGCACGTCGTACTCGAAGGCGTCGGCGTAGCTGCGCAGCACGACCCGACGCCCGTCCGGGGCGCTCGCCGCCCCGGTGATCACGCCGCGGCCGAGGAATGAGAACGGGTTGCTGGTGCTTGTCGTCGGCACTGTCACCTGGCCGACCGAGGCCAGCGGCGTCGTCGCCCCCGGCCGCAGCGCGGCGGTTGGGGCGTAGACGAAGACGGTGCCGCTGCCGCCCTTGGTGATGACAAGCGGCCGATCGGACGCGTCGAGCAGCAACGCCTCCGCGTCGTGCGGGCGGTCCGGGTAGGTCATCCGGTACAGCACCGGCTCGTCCGCGCCGGGGGCGAGCCGCCAGACGGCGATGGTCGGCCGGGAGTGGTCGTTGTCGCCGATGTCGGCGACCCAGACGGTGCCGTCGCGACCGATGGCCAGATCCTCGGTGTCGCGGGGGCGGGACGGGAAGGCCACCGCCCGGACCACCGCGCAGCGCTTGTCGAGGAAGAAGATCCGACGGCGGGCCTCGTCGTCGGCACCGTCGTTGATGACCACGTACCCGTCGTCGGTGGCGACCATGCCGGAGATCTCGCGCAGCCGGTCGTCGCGCACCTGGCACACCGGCGTCCCGGCCGCCGCCGTCGCAGCCGCCGCCCCTGCCGGCGTCAGCGCGACGGCCGGCGCCATCGAGCCGGCGAGCAGCGCCGCCAGCGCCGCACCCGCGCCGGCGCGCCGCCCCCAGGTCAACCGCCCGCGTACCCGCATCGCCCATCCTCCTCGTCGCGGCCGCGCCCCGGCCACCTGCCCATCCTGGCCGATCCGGCCCACCGACGGTGGTAGTCGCCGCGACGCGTCCACCCCTCTGGTCGATGTACTGTCGCTGCGCCTCGTTGTCGATCGGGAAGGGTGATCATGCCCGGAACCAGCACCTCGGCGGCCCGCCCGTTCGGACGGCGGCTGCTCCGCCGCCTGGGCCGTCCGAGCAGGGGCACGGCCGTCGCCTGGGTGCCGCTCGCCGCGATCGTCTGCGGTCTCTTCACCGGCGCGTTGGCGAGCCGGGCCGCCTGGGAGACCTCCCGAGCGCAGCCCGACCGGGCCGAGGCCAGCAGCATTCTGACCATGGCCTTCCCCGGCCACGACCTCGGCGAGATCGAGACGCCGCCCGCGCTCTTCGTCGTCTACGGGCACGCGCTGCGACTGGGCACCGTGAAGACCCTGGTGCTCGGCGACGGCGGTGAATACCAGGAGAGCGCCACCGGCGCCGCCGCCCTCGGCGCGCCACCGGTGCCCGCCGAGCAGATCGTCGCGGTGGCCCGGGACCGCCTGACCGGTGCCGGCTGGCGGGTGTACGACCCGCGGGTGACCGAGGGCATGAGCTGCGGGGACAAGACCTGCGCCACCCCGCTCGCGATCACCCACACCACGCTTGTCGCTCGACGGGGCGACACCATCCTGAACGCCTCGATCTCGGCGCAGACCGCTGTCGACGCCACCTATCTGGCGGTCGAGTTGCAACGCGCGCCACCGCCGCTGGTGGTCCCCGCCGGGGCACTCGGCACGCTGTTGGGCGCGGTGGCCGGGTGGTGTGTCTTCGGCTGGGCCAGTCGCCGCACCGCGGGACGACAAGTCGGCAGCGCGGTGAGCGTCCTGTTGGGCGTGGCAGTGGTGCTGTGGTGGCTGCCGGTGCTGCTGGCCGTCCCGTCGCTGCTGCGCCACCAGCGCGGCGAGTCACACCCGGCCTGGCACCCGTACTGGGAGTGGCTCGGCCAGCCGGCCGCCTCGCTGCTCTTCCTGGTCGGCGCGGTGTGTGCGCTGCTGGGGCTGGGACTGGCCGCCAGAACTTCAGGGCGTGACGGCGGTGCTGGCGGGTAGGCAGCATGTCGACACCCGCCGGGCAGGAGGCTCCGATGAGCACGTATCGGGATGATCAGGGCGACACGTTTCCTCCCCCGGAGGCGGACGCCCACGAGCAACGGCAGAACGCCGTCGACTACGGGCCGCCGGACCGGGTGTCGGGTGACGTCGACCCCGAAGCGTCCGAGGCGGACCTGGCCGAGCAGGGCGCCCTCCCGGCGGGCGCCCTCGAGGAGGTGACGTCGCTGCCGGCCGACGCCAATCCGGCCGACGCCCTCGAACAGCGCCAGGAGATCCCCACCCGCGACGAGGGTCGCCGAACCTGACCCATCCGCTGCCGCCGGGCACCCCTGGCTGACCGACACACGCGCAAGCCGGCTCAACCGGCTCAGCCAGCGGTGACCTGCCAGAGCAGGAACGCGTTGAGCGCGACCACCAGGACGGCTACCAGGGACGCGGCGACGGTGGTGAGCGGGTGGTTGACCAGGTTGCCCATCAGGTCGCGGCGCCGGGTGAAGGCGACCACCGGGATCAGCGCGAACGGGATGCCGAAACTGAGGATGACCTGGGAGAGCACCAGCGCCCGGGTGGGGTCGAGGCCGATGGCGAGCACGGCCAGAGCGGGCAACAGGGTGACCAGCCGGCGCAGCAGCAACGGAACCCGCCGCCGCAGGAAGCCCTGCATGATCACCTCACCGGCATAGGTGCCGACGCTCGTGGAGGCCAGCCCGGAGACCAGCAGCGCGACGGCGAACCCGAACGCCGCGGCGGTGCCGATGGTCTGGCCGAGCCCGGCGTGCACTCCCTCCAGGCTGTCCGCGCCACCCGGGCCGCCGCCACGGAAGCTCGCAGCGGCGATCAGCAGCATGGCGAGGTTGACCGCGCCGGCCGCGCTCAGGGCGAGCAGCACGTCGGTGCGCTGGCCCCGGAACAGGATCCGGCGCTCGGAGTCGTCGGCGGCGGGGATTCGGTCGCGGGTCAGCGCAGAGTGCACGTAGATGACGTGCGGCATGACGGTGGCACCGAGGATGCCGGCGGCCAGCAGGACGCTGTCGGTGCCCTGGAGCCGAGGCACCAGGCCGCCCATCGCGGAGCCGGGGTCGGAGCCGGAGGCGAGCAGATTCGCGGCGAAGGCCAGGACGATCACACCGAGCAGTACGGCGATGGTGATCTCGAAGGCGCGGTACCCGCGTGAGCGCAGCGCGAGCACGGCGAACGCGGCCGTGCCGATGATGAGCCCGCCGGGCAGCAGCGGGATGCCGAAGAGCAGGTAGAGGGCGACCGCGCCACCGATCACCTCGGCCAGGTCGGTGGCCATGGCGACAAGTTCGGCCTGCACCCACATCAGCCGGTTCAGCGGTCGGGGCAGCCGCTCCCGGCACAGCTCGGGCAGGCTGCGCCCGGTGGCCAGACCCAGCTTGGCGGTGAGGGTCTGCACCAGCATCGCCATCAGGTTGGCCACCACCACGACCCACACCAGCAGGTAGCCGTAGCGGGCGCCAGCGGCGGAGTTGGTGGCGAAGTTGCCGGGGTCGACGTAGGCGACGGCGGCGACGAAAGCCGGACCGAGCAGGATCAGCCGCCCGCGTACCCGCCCCCGGGCGCGGGCCTTCTGTAGTGGAGTCGCTCTCGGCGTCGCCAGGTCGTTGGTGACCATCGCATCCTCCCCCTTCCACCTGGATTGCTGCCGGTTCCTTCCCGAGCGACTGACCCCCCGGTGCCAGTTCGTGGCCTACCGGTGCCACCACGGTCGAGCCGCCGGGCAGTCGCCAGGGCCACACCGTGCCGGGCAGGACGCGCCGCGCCGGCCTTGACAGCGGGCAGTTCGGTGATGAAGCTGTCTACTAGTCCTACTGTCGTAGGACAACAGGAAGGATCATCACGAGTGATCGAGTTCGTGTTGGACAGCCGGTCGAAGGTGAACACCTACATGCAGCTCGTGCAGCAGGTGAAGCAGGCGCTGCGGGTCGGTCTGCTGACGCCGGGCGACCAGTTGCCGAAGGTCCGGGACGTCGCGCAGTCACTGGCGATCAACCCGAACACGGTGCTGAAGGCGTACCGGGAGTTGGAGATCGAGGGTCTGGTCGGGGGCCGACCCGGGGTGGGCACGTTCGTCCAGCGCACCCTGGCCGGCGCGTCCCTGCCCAACCAGGCCGAGCTACGCGAGGACCTGGTCGCCTGGTTGCACCGCGCGCAGACCGCGGGCCTCTCGGCCGAGGACGTCATCGCCCTGGTGGAGACCACGCTGCGCGCCACGCTGGCCGACGACGCCCCGCAGAAGGAGCCCGCCTGAGCATGCGCAGCGAGCGAACCAGCAGGCACCGAAGCAAGGGCTGCGCCGCCACGAAGCCGTGGGCGCAGCCGGATCGAGAGGACAGAGAATGGACATGGTCTTAGCGACCGACCGGCTGGGCAAGCGGTACGGCAGCACCTGGGCGTTGCGGGACTGCTCGCTGCAGTTGCCGGCCGGCCGGATCGCCGCGTTGGTCGGGCCGAACGGCGCGGGCAAGAGCACGCTGCTGCACCTGGCCGTCGGCCTGCTCAAGCCGGACGAGGGCTCGGTGGGCGTTTTCGGCAGATCCCCGTACGGCGACACCGAGGGCCTGGCCGACATCGGCTTCGTCGCCCAGGACACCCCGCTGTACCGGGACTTCACCGCCGCCGAGCTGGTGGTCGCCGGCGGCAAGCTGAACAAGCGGTGGGACGCGGCGTTGGCCCGCCAACGGCTGGCGCAGCTCGGCATCCCCCCGGACAAGCCGGTCGGCAAGCTCTCCGGCGGCCAACGGGCCCAGGTGGCACTCGCCCTCGCGCTGGCCAAGCAGCCCCGGCTGCTGCTGCTCGACGAGCCGGTGGCCAGCCTCGACCCGCTGGCCCGGCGGGAGTTCCTCCAGTCGCTGATGGGCAGCGTCGCGGAATCCGGCACCACGGTCCTGCTCTCCTCACACCTGCTTGCCGACCTGGAACGGGTCTGCGACTACCTGATCGTGCTCAACTCCGCCCGGGTGCAGCTCACCGGCGCCGTCGACGATCTGGTCAGCGAGCATCGCCAACTGGTCGGCCCCCGCCACGACGGCGGCGTCATCGGGGGCGTCGCCGCCGTGGTCCGGGCCAGCCACACCGACCGGCAGTCCACGCTGCTGGTCCGCACCGACGGCCCGGTCACCGACCCGGCCTGGACGGTCCGCGACGTGAGCCTGGAGGACGTCGTGCTCGCCTACCTGGCCGACGGCACCACGCAGACCAGTCACAGCGAGTGGGGAGTGGCGGCATGATCTGGTTGACCTGGCGGCAACACCGCAAGCAGGCGTTCTACACCCTGCTCGGGCTCGCGGCGCTCGCCGCTCTACTGGTGCCGATCGGCATCACGATGCGGCACACCTTCGCCGACCTCGGGTTGGTCGACTGCGCCAAGCAGCTCGCCCGCGCCGACGTGGCAGAGGCGACCCGGGAGACCTGCGACGCGGGCTTCCAGCGCTTCGGCGACAGGTACGACAGCCTCAACCTGGTGGCCGTACTGCTGATCGCCCTGCCGGTGCTCGTCGGCGTCTTCTGGGGCGCGCCACTGGTCTCCCGCGAGGTGGAACAGGGCACCCACCGGTTCGTCTGGACCCAGGGTGTCGGGCGCAACCGCTGGGCGCTGGTGAAGTTCGGGCTCATCGGAGCGGGCGTCCTGGCCCTCGCGGCGGTCTACGGGCTGGGCGTCTCCTGGTGGGTCGACCCGCTCAACGCGGCCGCGCACGAGGGCCGGTTCGGCATGATCGTCTTCGACCTGCAGGGCATCGCCCCGATCGGTTACACGCTGTTCGCGGTGGCGCTGGGCATCTTCGCCGGCACCGTCTGGAAGCGGATGCTGCCCGCCATGGGCATCACCCTCGCCGGCTACATCGGCGTCCGGACGGCGGTGGAGCTGCTGGCCCGACCGCACTACCAGCCGGCGCGCACCCAGACCTTCTCGATCGAGGGGGACGGGCCACCTGTGGTCAGCCGGGGTGACTGGATCCTCGCCCAGGGCATCCGTAACCCCGACGGCACGATGATGGCTGAGGGAGCCCGGATCCAGTGTCCGGTGGGCGGCAAGGGACCGGGCGGTCGGGCCTGCGGGGCCGAGCTGGGGCTCGAGCCGGGCGCGTACAACTGGCAGCTCTACCAGCCGGGGGACCGGTTCTGGCTGTTCCAGGGGATCGAGACGGGCATCTTCGTCGCCCTGGCCCTGCTCCTGCTCTACCTCGCCGTGCGTCGGGTCCGTCGGATCGCGTAGTCGGGACGACGGGTGCTCGTCGGGGCGCGGGGGCCTCGGCGAGCACCCGACCCGCTCCCCCGGCCGGCCGAGTCGGATTCCGGCCCGTCGCCAACGCGACTCAACGTGCCTCTTCAGTCACCCTCAGTGCTCCGATGTGGGCTCCGGGCCCGGGTTGGCCGGGCCACAGGGATGGGAGCGCGCGTGAAGTCCAGAATCCTCCGTCGGATCGCCGCGTCGGCCGTGGCGCTCGGCTGCGCCGTGCTGGGCGCTGTGGCGTTGCCGGCCGCCCCGGCGACGGCCAGCCCGATCCGCAACGCGACAGCCTGGTCGGTGCTGCTGTGCAAGTTCAGCGACAAGCCGGCGGAGCCACAACCGCCGTCGCACTTCGCCAACTTCCTCACCGCGGCCGGGGTCGGCACCGGTGGCGTGGCGGACTATCTCGCCGACCAGTCCGGCGGTCGGGTCTCGCTTGCCGGCTCGGTGGTCCGGGGCTGGTACCCGATGCCGTACACCCTGGCGCAGTTCCAGTCGATCGACAGGTGGACCCGGACCCAGCGCTGCGTGGACACGGCGGCGGCGGCCGGCTACGCGGTGCCCGCCGGCAACCGGATCGCGGTCATGCTCAACGACTGGGTGGATTCCGGCGCGGCCGGCGGCCGGGTGCTGCTCGACCCGGGTGCGTGGAACGTCGGCTTCGCCGCGCACGAGATGCTGCACGGCTACAACCTGGGCCACTCGTTCTCCAACGACACCACCTACCAGAACGCGTCGTGGTCCCAACCGGGCGAGTACGACGACCCGTGGGACGAGATGAGCGCCATGCACATCTACGCGTTCAACACCGCCAACTACGGCACCAGTGCCGTCGGGCTCAACGGGCCGCACCGCGACGAGCTGGGCTGGCTGCCGAAGAACCGGATCTTCACCATGGCCGCCGACGGCGTCGGCTCGCGCGCCCTCACCCTGGCCCCGCTTGAGGTGCCCGCCGCGAGCGGCCCGCAACTGATCCGCATCCCGTTCGACCCGGCAGACCTGTTCCACTACTACACAGTCGAGTTCCGCCGGAAGACCGGCTGGAGCGCCGCCATCCCCGCCGACACGGTGCTGCTGCACGAGGTCCGCAACGGCACTCCCACCCTGCTGCGCACCGGACCCGGCGGTGGGCCGGCCCAGTCACTCAACGCCAACGGCGTGCAGATCGGCGTGAACTGGCTCTCCGGCAACGCCGCGTCGGTGACAGTGACAACCGACGTGGTCAACCGCTGCCTCCAGGGGTACGTCTGGCGCGAGGCCCGAGCCGGCGACCTCGTCTGTGTCACGGGCGCGACCCGCAGCCAGGTGTGGGCGGACAACGCCGCCGCGGCGAGCCGCTGGGTGAACGGCCCGTACGGCCCGCACACCTGCGTCGCCGGCTACGTGTGGCGCGAGGCGTACGCCGGGGACGACGTCTGCGTCACCGGGACGCAGCGCAGCCAGGCCGCCGCCGACAACGCCGCCGCCGCGTCCCGGCGCAACCCGGCCCGACTGGTGTCCGGCCCGAACACCTGCGTCAGCGGGTACGTCTGGCGCGACGCCGACCAGTCCGACTACGTCTGCGTCAGCGGCACGACCCGCTCCCAGGTGCTTGCGGACAACGCGGTCGCCGCGAGCCGCTGGGTCAGCGGACCGTACGGGCCGCACACCTGCGTCGCCGGCTACGTGTGGCGCGAGGCGTTCATCGGCGACGACGTCTGCGTCACCGGGACGCAGCGCAGCCAGGCCGCCGCCGACAACGCCGCCGGCCCCGGCCGGGTGCTCCGGCCGGCCGGCTGACGGACCCGCGCCCCCGGTGGCTCGACCACCGGGGGCGCGGTCGTCGAGCGGGTCAGCGGGCCAGCCGCCGGTAGTGGACGACCGAGAGTGGCAGGAAGACCGCGACCAGGACGACCGGCCAGAGCACCGCCAGCCACGGGTAGTGCTGCGCCGCCCAGGAGTCACCACCCCAACCGGGGTTGCCGAACAGTTCGCGGGCCGTGCCGACGGTCGCCGACAGCGGGTTCCAGGCGGCCACCGCACCGAGCCACGCGGGCATTGTGGACGGTGCGACGAACGCGTTGGAGAGGAATCCGAGCGGAAACTCCAGGGTCTGCACGGCCACCACGGCCGTCTGCCCGCGGGTGACCAGCCCGAGGAAGATGCCGACCCAGACCAGGGCGAAGCGCAGCAGCAGGATCAGTCCCACCGCCGCGAGCGTGGCACCGACCCCACCATGCGCCCGCCAGCCGATCGCGAGACCGGTCAACAACAGGACCGCGAGGGTGACCACTGCGAACAGCATGTCGGCGACGGCCCGGGCCACCAGCGGGGCCAGCGGTGAGACGGGCATCGACCGGAGCCGGTCGGTCACCCCGCGCTCCAGGTCCTCGGCGACGGCGATCGTGGTGAGGCTGATGCCGAACACCATGGTCATCACGTACATGCCGGGCATCAGGAACTCCCGGTAGCTGCCGCCGCCGGGCACCTGCAACGCGCCACCGAACAGGTAGGCGAACATCAGCACGATCAGGATGTTGAAGCCGAGCGAGGCGATCAGCGGGCCAGGATCACGTTGCCACCGGACCAGGCCGCGCCAGATCAGGGTGCCGCTGTCGGTCAGGAGGGTGGGCCGGCCGGGCGTCAGGTCCACCGCCGGGGCCGGCATGCTCGTCGCGCTCATGCCGCCACCTCCTCGGCCGTCCGGGTCCGGTGCCCGGTGAGGTGCAGGAACACGTCGTCCAGGGTGGGACGGCGCAGCGCGACGTCCGCCACCGGGACGTTCCCGGCGTCGAGCGCCCGCAACACGTCAACGAGCGCACCGGCCTGGTGACCGACCCGGACGCTCACCATCCGCCGGTCCACGTCGACCGTCGGCTCGCGGTCGGTCACCCGGCGCACCTGGGCGACAGCGGTGGCGAGATCGGCCTGGTCCGCGACGACCACCTCGATCCGATCGCCGCCGAGCTGGGTCTTGAGGTCCTCCGGAGTCCCCTCGGCGATCACCCGGCCGGCCTCGACCACCGAGATCCGGTCGGCGAGCTGGTCGGCCTCGTCCAGCTGCTGCGTGGTGAGCAGCACTGTGGTGCCGGCGCGCACCAACTCCCGGACCGACTCCCACACCTCGTTGCGGCCACGCGGGTCCAGCCCGGTGGTGGGTTCGTCGAGGAAGAGGACCGCGGGAGCCAGGATCATGCCGGCGGCCAGGTCGAGCCGACGGCGCATGCCCCCCGAGTACGTGCTGACCGGCCGGTCCGCTGCGTCGGCGAGACCGAAGCGTTCCAGCAGCTCGCCCGCCCGCTGCCGGGCCCGGCGGCGACCGAGGTGGAACAGCCGGCCGAAGAGCACGAGGTTCTGCCGGCCGCTCAGTGCCTCGTCGAGCGCGGGATTCTGCCCCACCAGCCCGATGCGGTACCGAACCTGGTCGGGGTGGCGGGTCACGTCGTACCCGGCGACCTCGGCGCGGCCCTCGTCCAGTCGTAGCAGGGTGGACAGGATCCGTACCGAGGTGGTCTTGCCGGCCCCGTTCGGGCCGAGCAGGCCGCACACCGTGCCCTGCCGCACCCGCAGGTCGAAGCCGTCCAGCGCATAGCGATCCCGATATCGCTTCCGCAGCCCTTCGACCACTATCGCGTCGTCTCTCGTCGTCACAGTGCTTCCCTCCCGCAGGCACCAAACCGCCGCTACCGTACAACATACGGTAGGCGATACGGGAACGCTGTCTCGTCTAGGTTCGGCAGATGACGATCTCCTTGGACGGTCGGCGTTTCCGGTCCGTGACGGACGTGGTGGCCGGCGAGGTGGGCACGCTGACCGTGTTCGCGTACCACGAACGGGCCGGCGAGGTGTGGGCCGAGTACGCCGGCGGGTCCATCCGACGCGGCCACCTGGTCGGCACCCGTACGGGCGACCGACTGGACTTCCGGTACGTCCAGCTCAACACCGACGGTCAGACGTCGTCGGGGCACTGCGTCTCGGAGGTTTCGGTGCTGCCCGACGGCCGGGTCCGGCTGCACGAGACCTGGTCGTGGGAGTCCCGGGCGGGCAGTGGGAGCAGCGTGGTGGAGGAGGTGTTGGCTCCCTGACGTGGCGTCGCGGCTACGCGGGCTCGGTGCTCGCGGCCTGGCCGACGACGCCGACGTTGAGCGGGTCGACAAGGAGTTTGTCGAACGCCAGCTCGGCGGCACCGATCAGGACGGCGTCGCCGCCGAGGGCCGCCGCGCGCAGCCGTAGGTGCTCACGGGAGGCCGGCAGCGGCATGGTGGCCAGCCGCTCGCGGACCACGTCGGCCCCGGCGGTGAAGATGTCGCGAAGCGACCCCCCGAACACCACGGCGTCCGGGTTGACCACGTTCACCAGGTTGGCCACGCCGAAGCCGAGCCACCCGGCGACCTGCTCGACGGCGGCACGGGCGGTGCGGTCGCCGTCCGCCGCCGCGCGCAGCACCTCGGCCACCGCCGCGCGGTCGCTCGGATCGCGGCCCGCGTGCCGCAACAACGCCGCTTCGGAGATCTCGGTCTCCCAACAGCCGCGGGAGCCGCAGCCGCAGGGCAGGCCGTTCGGGTTGACGACCATGTGGCCGACCTTGCCGCTGTGCCCGCGGTGGCCGATCATCATTCGGCCGCCGACGATGATGCCGGCGCTGATGCCGAGGTCGCCGTGCAAATAGATGACGTCGTCGGTGCCCACCGCCACGCCGCGGACGTGCTCGGCCAGGCCGGCGATGTCGGCCAGGTCACCGGCCACGAACCCGGGGCCGCCGCGGAACTCCGCCTCGAGTGCGACCCCGAGCGTCTCGTCGAGGCTGGCGATCCGGATCCGGCCGTCCGGGTCACGGGTGGTGTCGGTGACCGCGGCGGCGCCGCCGACAAGCAGCGCGTCGGTGGTCACCGACCGTTCCATGTCCCGGACCAGGTCGGCGAGGGGTCCGACGGCGTCGACCGCCGACAGGCCGCGGGGTCGCGGGATCTCCCGCCGGTCGAGGATCTGCCCGCCGAGGCCGACCCGAGCGGCGCGTAGCCGGTCCGCGTCGATGCTCAACGCGTGCGCGTACACCCGGTCGAAGCGGGGACTGACCACCAGGGAGGGTCGGCCGGCGCGGCGGACGGTGGTCGGTGCCTCCTCGGTGACCAGGCCGCTGGCGACCAGGTCGGCCGCGAGGGCGCCGATGGTGCTCCGGTTGAGGCCGAGCCGGCTGGTCAGTTCGGCCCGGGACGTCGGCCCGTGCACATGGACGTAGCGCAGTACCGCGCCGAGGTTCTGCCGCCGGATCTCCTCCTGGCTGGCACCGGGGACCGACGGCAGCGGGGGTTCGGTGTGGCGGCCGACGCCGGCAGGCCTGGACCGGACGGGTGTTGCCACGGTCAGACCTCCTTCCGGATCGGCGCCGGGTGGTACGGAACTGTCAGGACGACGATGGGTCCCGGAAGAGGAGACCCGGGACCCATCGGCGTTGCTACCTACCTGCGGTGATTACTTGGTGAGCGGCGCGAGCTTCGGGTCGGAGGCGTACGCCTCGACCACGTTCGCCTTGGTGACGGCGACCGGCGGGAGCAGGAACGTGTCGACGACCTTGCTGCCGTTGTTGTACGACTCGGTGTCGTTCACCTGCGGCTTGTCACCGGCCTGGAGAGCCTTGACCATGTTGATGGTCTCCTTCACCAGGTTGCGGGTGTCCTTGTTGATCGTCATGTACTGCTCACCCTTGACGATCGACTTGACCGACTCGACCTCGGAGTCCTGACCGGTGACGACCGGGATCGGCTTGCCGGCACCCTTGACCGAGGTCAGGATGGCGCGGGCCAGCGTGTCGTTCGGGGAGAGGACGCCGTCCAGCTCCTTGTTGCCGTAGGTCGAGGTCAGCAGCTGGTCCATGCGGGCCTGCGCACCCTCGGCCTTCCAGCCCTGGATGGCGGTCTGCTTGACGTCCTTCTGACCCGAGGCGACGACGACGTTGCCCTTGTCGATCTCCGGCTTGAGCACGTCCATCGCGCCGTTGAAGAAGACGCCCGCGTTGTTGTCGTCCGGCGAGCCGGAGAACAGCTCGATGTTGTACGGGCCGTTCGGCTTCTTGGCCTTCATGCCGTCCAGCAGGGCCTGGCCCTGGAGCTGGCCGACCTTGAAGTTGTCGAACGCGACGTAGTAGTCGAGGTCTGGCGTGTTGGTGATCAGCCGGTCGTACGCGATCACCTTGGCACCGGCGGCGTGCGCCGCGGCGACCTGGGTCGCCAGCTGCGCGGCGTCGGTCGCGCCGATGACGATGACCTTGGCGCCCTTGGTGGTCATGGCGGTGATCTGCGCCTGCTGGTCGGCGACGGTGGTCGACGCGCCGGCGTACTGCACGTCAGCCTGGAAACCGGCCTCCTTGAGGCCGTTGGTGAACAGGTCACCGGCGAGGACCCAGTTCTCCGAGGTCTTGGCCGGGAGGGCCACACCGATCAGGGAGTTGGCCGCGAAGCCCTTGGCGGCGTCGCCGCTGGAGCCGGAGTCGCCGTCACGGCCGGAACCGCAGCCGGCGAGGGCCAGCATGGCGGCGGCGCTGATGGCGACCACCGACGTGCCGAAGAATTTACGCATGGTGAGGACTTGCCTTTCTGGATGTGTAGCGGGGTGGTGGGGTCGGTGACCGTCAGCCGGACACCGCTGCCTTGGCGGGCTTGCGCTCCGCGTCCGGCGGTGAGGCGGGCGTGGCGGAGTCGTCGCGGCGGAATGGCCGCATCAGGCTCCCGATAATGGAGAACCGCCCCTGGCTCTTGTTGTAGACATCGATCGCGACGGCCAGCAGCAGGACCAGACCCTTGATGATCTGGACCTTGTCGGTGCCCACGCCTTGCAGCTGGAGGCCGTTGTTGAGCACGGCCATGACGAGACCGCCGACGATCGAGCCGCTGATGGTGCCGATGCCGCCGGCGACCGCCGCGCCGCCGATGAAGACCGCGGCGATGGCGTCCAGTTCCCAGCCGTTGCCGTCCTGCGGGCCGGACGCCTGCGAGCGGGCCACGAAGATCATGCCGGCCAGCGCGGCCAGGACGGACATGTTCATCATGACGAAGAAGTTGACCCGCTTGAGCTTCACGCCGGACAACTCGGCCGCCCGGGAGTTGCCGCCCACCGCGTAGATGTGCCGGCCGCCGGCCGTGTTGCGGGTGTAGAAGGAGTACGCGATGACCAGCGCCACCAGGATGATGCCGGAGATCGGGAAGCTGGTGCCGACGCGACCGCTGGCGAAGCGCAGCGCCGCGAAGGCGATCACGCCGACCATGACGGCCATCCGCAGGATCGAGATCCACATGGGCGCCGGGTCGGCGTCCATGGCCCGCCGGGTGTTGCGGGCCTGGATCTCGCGCCACACCACGGCCACCGCCGCGGCCAGGCCGAGCAGCAGCGTGGCGTTGTTGTAGCCGGTGTTCGGGCCGAACTCGGGCAGGAAGCCCGAGCCGATCTCGCGGAAGCCCTCCGGCACCGGAATGCTCTGCGCGTTGCCGATGAACTGGTTGCCACCGCGGAACAGCAGCATGCCGGCCAGGGTCACGATGAACGCCGGTACCCCGATGTACGCCACCCAGAAGCCCTGCCAGGCGCCGATCACCGCGCCGATGGCGAGACCGAACACGATGGCGGCGGGCCAGGGCAGATCCCACTCGGTCATCGACTTGGCGACCAGGATGCCGGTGAATGCCGCGACCGAGCCGACCGAGAGGTCGATGTGCCCGGCGACGATCACCATGAGCATGCCGATGGCCAGGATCAGGATGTAGGAGTTCTGCTGGAACAGCGCGATCAGGTTGTCCGACCGCAGCGTCAGCCCGTTGGTCCAGACCTGGAAGATCAGGACGATCGCCACCAGGGTGAAGATCATCCCGAACTGGCGGGCGTTGGAGGTCGTACCTCCAAACAGGTTCTTCTGAAGATCCTTGATACGACTCATCGGGTGGCCAACTTCTTCGTCGAGGTCATCTGCTTCATGAGGTTTTCCGGAGTGGCGTCCGCCCGAGCGATCTCGCCCGTGATGGCGCCCTCGAACACGGTGTAGATGCGGTCGCAGAGCCCGATCAGCTCAGGCAGCTCCGAGGAGATGACGACGACGCCCTTCCCCTGGTCGGCGAGCCGCTGGATGATGCCGTAGATCTCGTACTTGGCGCCCACGTCGATGCCGCGTGTCGGCTCGTCGAGGATCAGCAGGTCCGGGTCGGTGAACATCCACTTGGCCAGGACGACCTTCTGCTGGTTGCCGCCGGAGAGCTTGGAGACACCCTCGTCGACCGTCGGGGCCTTGGTCCGCAACTCCTTGCGGTACGCCTCGGCCGCCTGGTACTCCTCGACCTCGTTCAGCACGCCGTGGTGCGTGATCTTGGACAGCTTGGCGGCCACCGTCGACGTCTTGATGTCGTCGAGCAGGTTGAGGCCGAGCGCCTTGCGGTCCTCGCTGACGTACGCGAGCCCGTTGTCGATCGCGTCCGCGACCGACTTCAGGACGATCTCCTTGCCGTCCTTGATGATGGTGCCCGACTCGTACACCCCGTAGGAGCGGCCGAAGACACTCATCGCGAGTTCGGTGCGGCCCGCGCCCATCAGGCCGGCGAAGCCGACGATCTCGCCGCGGCGCACCACGAAGCTCTCGTTCTTGCAGACCTGACGGTCGGCGGAGATCGGGTGCCGGACGTTCCAGTCGCGGACCTCGAAGAAGACCTCACCGATCTTCGGGGTGTGGTCCGGGAAGCGACTGCTCAGCTCACGGCCGACCATGCCCCGCACGATCCGGTCCTCGTCGACCCCGTCCGCCTTGACGTCGAGGGTCTCCACGGTCCGGCCGTCGCGCAGGATGGTGATCTGGTCGGCGATCGCCTCGATCTCGTTCAGCTTGTGCGAGATCATGATCGAGGTGATGCCGCGGGAGCGGAAGCCGCGCAGCAGGTCCAGCAGGTGCCGGGAGTCCGCCTCGTTCAGCGCGGCCGTCGGCTCGTCCAGGATGAGCAGCTTCACGTCCTTGGCGAACGCCTTGGCGATCTCCACGAGCTGCTGCTTGCCGACACCGATGTCCTTGATCAGGGTGTCCGGGTCTTCCTCCAGGCCGACCCGGGCCATCAGGTCCAGCGCCATCCGGTTCGCGGCCTTCCAGTCGATCGCGCCCCGCTTACGCGGTTCGTTGCCGAGGAAGATGTTCTCCGCGATCGACATGCCGGGGATGAGCGCGAGCTCCTGGTGGATGATCACGATTCCGGCGTTCTCGCTGGCCCGGATGTCGGAGAACTTGCTCTCCGAACCCTGGTAGACGATCTGGCCGTCGTAGCTGCCGTACGGGTAGACCCCGCTGAGGACCTTCATCAGCGTGGACTTGCCCGCACCGTTCTCGCCGCAGATGGCATGGATCTCACCGGCGCGCACCACCAGGTTGACGTCGGAGAGGGCCTTGACTCCGGGGAACTCCTTGGTGATAGAGCGCATCTCAAGGAGGGTCGGCACGTTGCTCATCGCTCGTACCACCTCGCCAACGTCATCGGTTGCCTCCGGAAGGTTGAACCTTCACTTGGTTTTGTTGTTGACGGCAACGTATTGCGGCCGGAGGGCCATCCGCAAGGCGGGAGGCTGTTGAAAAAGTAACAATCCGGCAATATAGACGAAACACAGTATTCGCCCGTCACGGCCGCCTCCGCAGCCACTCAGGGCACCTTCGCCTGTCGGTGGCAACGTTGTCAAATGGAAGACAACACCGCGATCGGCGGCAATCATCCCCGCCGGGCCCGTCACCAGGAGGTGGACCCGAGGCTCAACGACCCTTGAGGGAGGATCGGGGCCGGCGGTGCGTCCGGTCACGCCGGGCGCAGCACCACCTTGATCACCCCGTCGTCCCGGCGGTCGAAGCGACGGTAGAACTCCGGGGCGTCGGCCAGGGTGCCGTGGTGGGTCACCACGACGCTGGGCCGCGCACGACCGGCGACGACCAGGTCGCGCAGCAGCACCGTGTAGCGGCGGTCGTGGGTGCGGCCGAACCGGACGGCGACGCCCTTGGCGAACAGCGTCCCCCAGGGCGCGACGAGATCCTCGTGGGCGTCCGCGCCCGGTCCGGGACGCGGGTCCCGCTCCGGATAGACGCCCGCGACCGCTATCGCGCCGGTGGGATTGACAAGCCGGGCGGCGTCGGCGATGACCTGGTCCGGGCGTTCCCGCTCCGGGTGTTCCCGGTCGCGGGCCTGGAACCCCACCGCGTCGATCACCTTGTCGACGCCACCCAACTTCTCCTCACCGAGCGGCAGCCCCACCCGGGCCCGGTCCGCGCGGATCTGCTCGACCGGGTCCCCCCGGCGGAAATCGACAGGTACGGCGCCGATCTCCCCGGCCTTGTCGAGCCGAGCCTCGACGCCGTCGACGCAGTAGACGACCCGGGCACCCCGCAGCAGCGCCGAGTAGGCGCCGAGCAGGCCGATGGTGCCGGCGCCGAAGACGGCCACCGTGTCCCCGGGCCCGACTTCGGCGAGGGCGGCGGCGGCGTGCCACCCCGTGACGAACGCGTCGGCAAGCAGTACGAAGTCGTCCTCGTACCCGTCCCCCGGCTCACCCGGCAGGGGCACGCAGTTGGCGTCGGCCCACGGCACGCGCAGCAGGTCGGCCTGGGCACCCCGATAGGGGCCCATCCCGGCGTACCCGTACGCGGCACCCGGCCCCTCCGCCCGCGCCCGCAGACAGGCCGCCGAGAGCCCTCGGGCGCACATCACACACGTCCCGCAGAAGAGGTGCGTGGGGATCACCACCCGGGTGCCCGGCCGCACGGTCTGCACCGCCCGGCCCACCTCCTGCACCACGCCCAGTGGTTCGTGGCCGAGCACGAGCCCGGGGCTGGCGCCGGTCCGCCCGTCGTACATGTGCAGGTCGGTGCCGCACAGCGCGGTGGAGGTGATCCGCACGAGGGCGTCGGTCTCCGCCTCCAGGGTCGCGTCGGGCACCTCCCGCACGGCGACGGTCCGGACGTCGGCGTAGACGACGGCTCGCATCCCGGGCCTCCTGTTCGGCGGGGAAAGAGCCGGTCTTCCCCAGATCGGGCCGTTCACGCCGGCTGCTGCGGACCAGCCGGATCGGAGTGCTATCTTAGGACTCCTAAGTTTATTCCTAGTGGAACAAAGGTGTGGTGTGCCACGACAGGGACTGACCAGCACGCGCGTTTCGGCCGCCGCTGCCGAGTTGGCGGACTCGGTCGGCCTGTCCCGGTTGACCGTCGCTGCCGTCGCCCGGCACTTCGGTGTCTCGGACGCCGCGCTGTACGTGCACGTCCGCAGTCGCGACGCGTTGATCGAGCACGTCGCGGTCCGGGCGGCGACCGCGTTCGCCGACCGCCTCGCCATCGCCGTGGCCGGGCGAGCGGGCCAGCAGGCTCTCGTCGGGTTCGCCGACGCCTGGCGCGCGTTCGCCGCGGCACACCCGGGGCAGTACGCGGCGACACAGCTCCAACTCCCGCCGGAGGTCGGCACGAGGTCGGCCGGGCACCTGCGCCTGATCGAGTTGAGCTACGCGATGCTGCGCGGCTACGGGCTCGACGAGCCGGCGCTCACCGACGCGATGCGGTTCGTCCGCAGCACCCTGCACGGCTTCGCGAGCCTCGAAGCCGTCGACGGTTTCGGGCATCCCCGCGCCGTCGACGCGTCGTGGCGCTCGATCCTCGACGCGGTCCACACGACGCTTGGCAACTGGCCGACCGGAAAACAGGAGCAGCAGTGAACAGCCACGATCAGTACGTCGAGTCCCCCGACGGGACGCGCCTGGTGCTCCGCCGCCTGGGTGCCGGCGACCCCGTCGTCCTCGTGCACGGCTCGGGTGGTGGGCTGCACTCCTGGGCCGCAGTCGCCGACCAGCTCGCCCGCGACTACGAGGTGTGGCTGCCGGCCCGCCGCGGATACGGCCCCAGCGACGTCCCGCCCGGTGTCAAATCCTTCACCGTCGAGGCCGCCGACCTGCTCGCCATTATCGAGGCGGCCCGCCGGCCCACCGGTCGGACTGTCCACCTGGTCGGCGCCTCCTACGGAGCGACCCTGGCGTTGCACGCCGCCTCGACCGATCCGCGCGGCATCCGTTCGCTCGCCGTCTTCGAGCCGCCGCTCTTCGCCGCCGGAGCGGAGATCGCACCCCTGCTGCTGCGCTACCGTTCCGCGGTCGAGCGCGACGACGCCGCGGCGATGGCAGCGGCGTTGAACGAGGTGACCCGGGTCCCGGCGGAGACCGTCGCCGCTCTCGCGGCGGCGGCGGGCGGCCGGACGCCCGACCCGGTCGAGGCGCGGCGGGCGGCGCTCGGCTGGCTGCACGATCTCGAAGCCCTCGCCGGGGACAGCACGGACATCACCAGGTGGTCCTCGATCACCGTGCCGACCCTGCTGCTCGCCGGCGCGGACACCTGGGAGCCGATGCCCACCACGATGAACGCCCTCGCGCGAACGATCCCGGCGGCCCGATACGTCGTCTGGGCCGGTCAGTCCCACTTCGTGACGATGACCGCGCCCACCCTGGTCGCCGACGCGCTGCGGCGGTTCTTCGTCGAGACGTCGACGGCTCAGCAGAGTTCCGACGGCCCGGCGAGGCGGTGAGCGCCGTCAGGCCATGCGACGCACGCGGTCCGGCTCGCTGGTGCGAATGACCCGGACCTGGTCACGGCCGCCAATCGGCAGGATCCGCACCACCGGTGCGGATCCTGTCCGGCCGATCGGCGGGCAACCGCTGCCTACTCGGGGGCCTGCTGTTTGCGGAACTGGTCGACCGGGAGGCCGCCGCGCCCCCAGTTCTCGGTCTCGACCTCGTCGATCACCACGAAAGTCGAGGTCAACGGCTTGTTCAGGATGTCGCGCAGCAGCTCGCTCACGCCCTTGATGAGGGCGGCCTTCTCCTCGGCGGTCGCCGCGGACGCGCCAGCGGTGCTGCCCTCGCGGGTGATCTGGATGGTCACGATCGGCATGGTCTGCTCCCTTCTCGGTGTCGGGTGGCGTCAGTGACCGGCGTTCTGGCCACCGTCGACGTGCAGGATCTCGCCGGTGACGAACGGGGCGGACTCGAGGTAGAGGACGGCGTCGACCACATCGCTGGTGTCGCCCATCCGGCCGACCGGGTGCAGGCCCGCGAGCGTCTGGTGCGTCTCGACCGGGTGCATCGGGGTCTTGATGACGCCGGGCGCGACGGCGTTTACCCGTACGCCGCGAGTCGCGTACTCGATGGCCAGCGACTTGGTGGCGGAGCTGAGGCCACCCTTGGTCAGGGACGCGAGCACCGACGGAACGTTCGAGTTGGGCTGGTCGACGAAGCTTGTCGTGATGCTGACGATGTGGCCGTTGCCGCTGGTCAGTAGGTGGGGCATGACGCGCTGGGTGAGGTGGAAGAACCCGGCGAGGTTGATCCCGGTGACCTGGTTGAAGTCCTCGTCGGTGTAGTCGGTGAACGGCTTGGCCACGAAGACGCCGGCGTTGTTCACGAGGGTGTCGATCCGCCCGAACCGGTCCAGGGCGGCACGTACCACCCGCTCTGCGGTGTCGGCCTCGGCGATGTCACCCCGGACCGTGACGACCTCCGGGTCGGGCGACGCGTCGATCGAGCGTGACGTCGCCACCACGCCGTAGCCGAGCTTGCGGTAGGCGGCCACGAGGTCGGCGCCGATGCCCTGGGAGGCGCCGGTGATCACCACGACCCGCTGTGCCGAACTGTTGTTCATGAGGAAATCCTTTACTAGACGACTGGTCTACTAAAAGCTAGCCGACCGGTCGTGTATCGTCAAAGCATGGGACGGACCAGTGACGCGAGGAACAAGATCCTCGGCGCGGCCGCCGCGCTCATCGAGCAGCGGGGCTACACGGCGCTCGGGGTGGCCGAGATCTGCGCTGCGGCGGGCGTGCCGAAGGGCAGCTTCTACTACTTCTTCGAGTCCAAGCAGGCGCTCGCCCGCACCGTCATCGACGAGCACTGGGTCACTCAGCGCCGCCAGTGGGAGCAGTTGCTCGGCAGCGAGCGCGACCCGCTACAGCGGCTCCGGGACCTGTTCGAGGCCACCGAGGAGGTCCAGCGCGTCGGCCAGCAGAAAGCCGGCGTGGTCGCCGGCTGCCTGTTCGGCAACCTCGCCCTCGAACTCAGCAACCAGGCCGAGGAGATCCGCGACCGGCTCCAGGAGATCTTCGAGGAGCAGATCAGCCTGATCGAACAGGTAGTGGTCGAGGCCAAGGAACGCGGCCTGGCGGGCTCCGGGGTGGACAGCCGGGAGGCCGCCCGATCGATCGTCGCTCAGATCGAGGGGCGGGTCCTGCTCGCGAAGCTGCTCAACGATCCGAGCCAGCTGGAGACGCTGTGGCGCAACTGCCTTGATCTCCTCCAGGTGCCGGCGCAGGCGCGCACCACCAACGGCTGAACGGACGACTGTCGTTCACCGTCCACTCCGTAGCTTGCCGCGCTGCGCGCGGACCGTGGGGTCGGCACCGAGGCACCGTCGCCACCGCGGTCAGCGCTGTCGCCCTGGGTGGCGGAGCCGACTCAGCCGACCTGGGCCACCGGCGCCGGACGGTGCTTGATCTCCTCCATGAACGGGAACCGGGCGGTCAGCTCGGTGACGGTCAGCCCGCCCCGCCAGGCCGCCGCCACCGTGGCGACCTGCAAGAGGTCCATCACGTCGCCGCGCGCCAGCACCTCGCCGGCCACCCGCAGGTCGATCATGAAGTAGCGGGCCTGCGATCCCAGCTTCACGCAGACCTCGCCCTGCCCGGACTGCAGCTCGGCACAGGTGAATCGGCTCCGCCCCTGCTCGGGAGCGGTGACCCGGCCGAGATCGAGCCCGTGTCGGGCGGCGGTTTCGATAAGCGCGGGGGCCAGACCACCTTGCTCGACCAGGTCCGGGTAGAGGCGCACACCCAGCGCCGTCGACGCGTCGCTCATGACTGACTCCCACTTCCTTGTGACAGAGACCAGCAGCGTGCAGGTTACGAGGAGGTTTCCCGCACGCCTCGTCATCCTGTCCCGGGTGGACGCCCCACGGCAATAGGAAAGGTCGATTCGACAGCTATCGAGTAACCCGCGCCGGCACGACGGGGGCGGGCCGGACAGGCCGGTGCCGGAGGTCGTCGGGTCCAGCTCGGAGTCCGCTGCCGAACGCCGAGCCGCGCCCTTCGTCGACGGCGCGAAGGGCGTCGCGGGGGTATTGGAAAGACTCTTGACAGAAAGACACCATATCGACATACTTCTCTACAGAGAGCGCTCTCTGCCTCCGTCGCGCACCCTCCACCACTCCCCCGCCGAGGAGCCTCCCGTGTTCACAGCCCGCACCCGGTCTCGCCCCCTCGCACTCCTGGCGGTCGCCCTCGTCGCGACCACCGCGGCGCTCGTCCCGGCGCATCCCGACCGAGCCGAGGCCGCCATCGGCGCCATCAGCTGGCAGGACGAGTTCAACTCCCCGGCCGGCACCCCGGTCGACCAGAACAAGTGGCGTTTCGACATCGGCGGGGGCGGTTGGGGCAACAACGAGCGGCAGTACTACACGAGCAGCACCAGCAACGCCGTGCACGACGGCCAGGGCAACCTGGTCATCACGGCCCGCCGGGACAATCCCGGCAACTACCAGTGCCACTACGGGCGGTGCGAATACACGTCGGCACGCCTGCTGTCGGCGGCCACCTTCACCCAGACGTACGGCCGATTCGAGGCCCGGATCAAGATCCCCCGCGGCCAGGGCATCTGGCCGGCGTTCTGGATGCTCGGCACGGGCGGCGGATGGCCCGACGCCGGCGAGATCGACATCATGGAGAACATCGGCCGGGAGCCCAACACCGTGTACGGCACCGTGCACGGACCCGGCTACTCCGGCAGCGGAGGCATCACCGGCAGTCGCACCATCGGGGCGCCGCTCGCCGACGGATTCCACACCTACCGGGTGGACTGGGAGCCGAACGTGATCACCTGGTACCTGGACGGGGTCCAGTACCACCGGGTGGATCCCGCCCGGCTCGGCGGCAGCCGCTGGGTGTTCGACCACCCCTTCTTCATGATTCTCAACGTGGCGGTGGGCGGAAACTGGCCCGGCTACCCGGACGGCTCCACGCAGTTCCCGCAGCAGATGCTCGTCGACTACGTCCGGGTGTCCAGCTACACCTCCGGCGGAGGCGACCCCGGCACCGGCACCAGCCGGATCCGGGGTGCGCAGAGCGGGCGGTGCATCGACATCCCCAGCGCCAACCCGGTCGAGGGCGCCAAGTTGCAGATCTGGGACTGCAACACCACAGCGGCCCAGGCCTGGACCTTCGCCTCCGACGGGACGGTCCGCGCGATGGGCAAGTGCATGGACCCGGCCTGGGCCGGCACGGCCAACGGCACCGAGGTCAACCTGGTGAGCTGCAACGGCAACACGGCCCAACGCTTCACCCTCAACGCCGCCGGCGACCTGGTCAACCTCAACGCCAACAGGTGCGTGGACGTGCGGGACGCCAACCCGAACAACGGCGGCAAGCTGCACCTCTGGGACTGCCTTGGCGCCGCCAACCAGAAGTGGTCTCGCAACTGACAACTTGGACGCCACACACTGGGCCGGCCGAGCACACCTCGGCCGGCCCAGTGCCGTGGATGCCTCAGCCAGCCCGATTGGCTCGATGCGCACGGCGACCGACTCACGACCACTATGTTCGGATTAGTCCAAAATCCGGCAGTTCCGGGAGTGAGCTCATGTCGCACCACCTCGATACCCCCCTCGCCGCCCAGGGCGGCCAGCTCTACATCGATGACCTCTACGTCTTCGACGGCGACCGCGCCACGGTCTTCGTCATGGACGTCAACAGTTCGGTGACCAAGGCGGACATCAAGCGCGGCTTCCACGCCGAGGCACGCTACGAGATCAAGATCCATATCAACGGCGCCGAGGTGGAGGACCTGGCCTACCGGTTCGCCTTCGGCGAGCTGGACGGCGAGGCCCGGCAGGCCTTCCAGGTGTACGAACTCACCGGCGCGGACGCCCGCGACGACGCCGCGATGGGCACCCCGATCGCCCAGGGGCGAACCGGCGAGGTGACGGCCGGCAACAATGTCCGGATCTGGGCCGGGCGGATCACCGACCCCTTCTTCATCGACCTCGACGAACTCGCCACCATCAACGGCGCGGTAAAGAACGCTGCCCGGGTGGACCACTCGGCATGGCGGGCCGACCAGGTCAAGAACAGCTTCGCCGGCACCACCGTCGAGTCGATAGTCCTCGCGGTCTCCCACGACGAGCCACTGCTGCGCGACGGCACCGAGATCGGCGTGTGGTGTCGCACCATGCTGGCCACCGACGCCGGCGGATGGCGACAGATCAACCGCGCCGGCCACCCGATGATGTGGCCGATCTTCTGGCCCCACGACACCGACTTCTCCCACCCCGCCAACTTCCGGCACCCCGGCAGCGACCTCGCCGAAGGCGGCGAGGAGATCGCGAACGCGGTCGCCGGGGTCGTCAAGGCGAACGGCACCGCACCGGACCCGCAGGCGTACGGCTGGAGCGTCGCCCGGCAGCTCTACCCGGACCTGCTGTCGTACCAGGTCGGTACGGCCGCGAACTTCGGTTTCGCGGTCCGCAACGGCCGCGCCCTGGCCGACAACGCACCCGAGGTGATGTTCTCCCTGGTCCTCAACACCGGCACCACGTCCGGCCTCACCGCGGAGGTCACCCGGGCCGCCCGGTCCGCCACCTTCCCGTACGTAGTTCCAGCCTGAATCCGATCGCGGGGCTCGGCGGCCAGCACGGCGCCGAGCCCTTGTCGTGCGCGCCCTCCGACGGCCGCGAACCCGGTCCCCGGACCAGCCGGGTGCGCGATCCCGGGCAGCGACCCCGCGGTGCCGACGATCACGGACACACGCGCAGGAGCACTGGCCGCCCCCGGGTGACGTTCGTGCCGTTCAGCTCCATATAGGCGTTTTGCGTAGTTAACCTCTGACTGCTTCCTATGGGTTCTTTCGGACAGAAGGAGAGTCGATGCGTAGAAAGATTCTCGCGGGCGTGGCCGGCGTTGCCGCCGTCTTCGCGCTCGCCGGGCCGGCCGCCGCGGACACCACTGGCGACACGATCGTGACCCTCACCGTCGACGCCGCCGGTGGCCTCTCGATCACCGTACCGGCGACGGCGAACATCGGGCACGGCGTGGAGGGCTCCACCGTCACCGGTCAGCTCGGCCCGGTGACCGTGCTGGACCAGCGCGGTTCGCTCACCCCCAACTGGACCGCCACCGTCATCTCCACCGACTTCACCACCGGCGGTGGCACCTCCGGCGAGACGATCCCGAACATCAACGTCCTGTACTGGTCCGGCCCCGCGACGGCGACCGCCGGTGGCGGCACCTTCACGCCGGGCCAGCCCACCTCGGCCCAGCAGGTGATCATCAATGTGCCCCGGACCGCGATGACCCACACCGGCGGCACCGGCAACAACTTCGCCACCTGGAACCCCACGCTGGTGGTGAATGTGCCCGTCGGCACCGTCCAGGGTGTCTACACGGGGACGGTGACACATTCGGTGGTCTGACCCGCTCGGCCGGCTGGCGCTGCTGGCCCCTGTCGCCCTCGTGGCGCTCGGGGTGCCTGCGGCGCCAGCCGCTGCCGTGCGGGAGCAGCAACGCGAGCCGGCCGACGACGCCGCGATCAGTATCCGGATGTTGGACATCCCGGCCAGTCGGGTGCGGGATCCCCGGGCCCAGGTCTACATCGTGGACCACCTCAACCCCGGGACGACGATCCACCGCCGGGTCGAGGTGCAGAACTCCTCCGGCGAGACGCAGAAGATCGAGTTCTACTCCGGTGCGGCGGCGGTCGAGCACAACACCTTCGCCGTCCCGGAGGGACGGACGGGCAACGAACTGAGCGGTTGGATCGGGCTGGAAGCCGCCGAGATGGAGCTGGACCCGGGCGAGCGGCGGCCGGTCGAGGTCGAGATCGCCGTACCGAAGAAGGCATCGAAGGGCGAGCGGTACGCGGCGATCTGGGCCCAGGTCACCAGCACGAACAGGCAAGCCGGAAACGTCACCCAGATTCACCGGGTGGGCATCCGCGTCTACCTCGACATCGGCCCGGGCGGTGAGCCGCCTACCGACTTCCGCATCGACGCGCTGGCGGCAGAACCGGGCCCCCGCGAGTTTCCGGTGGTCACCGCGAAGGTCACCAACACCGGTCAACGCGCTGTGGACATGACCGGCACGCTGTCGCTGAAGAAGGCGGCGGTCCAGGCCGGCCCGTTCACAGTGACAAACGGCGTGACGATTCTGCCCGGCCAGAGCGGCCAGGTGCGGGTCGAGGTCGACCAGGCGCTCCCGGCGGGGGTCTGGGACGTGCACGCGAAGCTCGCCAGCGGCGTCGTGGAACGCACCGCGACCGGAAAGATCGTCCTGCCGGTCGTGGCGCCGATGACGGCCTCGGCCTCCGGCGGGCCGACGTGGCTCGTCTACCCGGTCGCCGGGGTCGCCCTGCTGGTGCTGATCATCCTCGCCGGCTGGCACCTCGTCCGCCGGCGGCGCACTCGGCTGGCCTGACCGACTCAGGCGGCACAGACTGCCCGGCCGTCCCCTGAAGGGGTACGGCCGGGCAGCGACGTGTCAGCAGTCCGGACGGAACAGCCGGGCCGCCGGGCGGCGGCCGGCAGCGCCGAGGCTCCCGCTAGATGACCGAGTGCGTCACGACGGCCACGTAGTCGCCGACCACCACGGAGGGCGGGAGCGTCAACCAAACTGTGGGGTTCCAGGTCGCGGAGTTCGGGACACCGGCCCGACCGGACCATCCGGCGGCCCGCTGCGGCATGTCCAGCACCACGCCTGCCTGCGGAAGGAAGGCGCCGGCGCCGGTGGTGGCAAGCGCCGGCCCGGAGGCGTACGTGATGTTGCTGTTGGGGATGGTCTCGGCACCCGAGCCGGAACCCGTTGTGAAGTTGGTCGCCGAGACGACGCTCACCCAGTTTCCGGAGAACGGTCCCCGGTCGTCGGTCACGGTCACCGGGCCGAGCTGGCCTGCGACGCCGGTGGTGGCAGTGGTGACGGTGCCCAGTGCGGAAAGCGCCGGAACGCTGATGGACAGCCCGCCGAGCGGGGCGATGACCAGCTCGACCGGTCGGGTCGCGGCCTGGTTGAACGAGTCGGTAACCCGGACGGTGAACGGGAATGTCCCGGAGACGGTGGGTGTGCCGGAGAGCAGGCCGGTCGCCGGGTCGAGGGTCAACCCGGCCGGCAGGGTCCCGGCGCTGATCGACCAGGCGAAGGGACCCGTACCACCGGCGACCGTCAGCTGGTACCGGTACGGGTCGTACGCCCTGCCGGGCGGGGGCGGCGCGAATGTCAGCGTCGGGGACGGATTGACCGTCACCGACGCGGAGGGCACCGACTGTGGGCCGGTCCCCGCGGCGTTGGTCGCGGCCACCTGGAAGGTGTAGGTGGCGCCGCCGGTCAGCCCGGTGACGACCTGGGTGGTGCCGGTCCCGGTGAAGCTCTGCGGGGTCTGGGCCACCCCGTTGAGGTACGGCGTCACGGTGTAGCCGGTGATCGCCGAGCCGCCGTTGGCCGGGGCCGTCCAGGTCAGCGTGGCGGCGTTCGTCCCCGCGATGGCGGCGGTGATCGTCGGCGCTCCCGGCAGTGTGTACGGCACCACCGCGGCCGAGGCCGGGCTGGCCACGCCGGTGCCGAACGCGTTCACCGCCGCCACCCGGAAGGCGTAGGACGCGCCGGCGGTGAGCCCGGTCAACGTGCGGCTGGTGGTGGAGGCGTCGAACGTGAGGGTGGGCTGGGTGACGCCGTCCCGGATCGGGGTGATCAGGTAGCTGGTGATCGGGCTGCCGTTGCTCGCGGGTGCGGTCCAACTCACTGTGGCGCTGGTGATGCCCGCGACCGCCGTGGGCGTGGCCGGCGGGCCCGGCGCGGACGCGTAGACGTAGGTCGCCGAGCCGGAGGCGCCCCGGGTGACGACGCTGACGGTGACCGTCGCCGGGCTGGACCGGGCGGGCATCGAGGAGATGCCGAGTGTGCCGTCGGGATTCACCGTGAAGCAGCCGGCGCCCGGGCCGGACGTGCACGGTAGCAGCAGCACCGAGGTACCGGCCTGCTGCTCGGCGGCCGTCCCGATGGTGATCGCTGTCGCGCCGGTGAGGTTGCTGCCGCCGACGGTGACCGCGATGCCTCCGGAGATCGAGCTCAGTGCCGGGGTGACCGTGACACCGCTCGGCGCGGTGGCGGGTGCCACGGGTGTGGTGGCGGTGGAGTAACCGGGGTTCGCGTCGATTGAGGACGAGGTCGCCACGGTGGCCGTCTGGATCAGTGCCGGCGTCACTCCGGTCCCGGTCACGCTCGCGACGACGGTGATCGGTGGCAGCGAGCTTCCGCCGGCGAACGGGCCGTTGCTGTTGGTGCAGGTGATGCTCTGGCCGGACGGTGCGGCGCAGACCCAGCCGGACCCGAAGGCGGCCCGCGGCACGACTCCGGCCGGCGTGGTCTGGGTGACCGAGATCGGCGCTGTCTCGGCCGCACCGGGATCGACCCCGGCGGTGATCGAGTACGTGACCGGGTCGCCGGGCTGTGGGGTGGCTCCCACCGCGCTGGTCTGCGCCACGTTCAGGTCCGGCACCGGGTTGAAGCTGACCGCCCGGGCGTTGTCGACCTCGTGGAAGTCGGTGACCGAGCCGGTCGAGCCGACCCAGCCGAAGGCGAGTTGCCGAGGGTATCCGTTGGCGTTCAGCCAGGTCGGCGACGGATACAGGCTCGGCGACACGACCGGGAGACTGCCGGACAGGGTCCGCGCCGGTCCACCGACCGGGGTGAACCTGACCCGGTACTCGCCGGCCGGAACGGTGATGCCGGTGTCGGTGGTGAACGGCGACGCGGTGGTGTTGGCGACCACCTCGACCGGCACCACCGAGGCCGCCCGGGTGCTGGCGCGCAGCGCCAGGGCCGCCGACGAGGTGCTGGTGGCGGTGCTGTTGATCGCGCAGTAGCCGACCCCGTTGCGGCCCGGCCCGCGGATCACGACCTGGCCGGGGACCCGCCCGCCGGTGGTCGAGATGTACGGCGGGTTCGTGCAGCCGGTCCCCTGGTACGTGCTGCTGCTGAAGTTGCCGAAGACGTCAAGCCCCACGCCCAGGTAGCCGTTGGAGAGGCCAACCGACACACCGTTGAACGCTGCCGAGTAGCCCAGCGAGCCACCCGGCTGGCCGAGGGTGGACGGGGACCGCGGGTTGGCCGGGTCGACGGCGGCCAGCACGAAGGCGAGGCCGTCCGCCCCCGGGTTCGTACCGCCGTACTGGTAGGTGTTGAAGCTGACGTGCAGGCCCTGCGAGGTGGGCACGCTCACCGCGCCGAACACCCCACCCTCCCGGGTGACGGCGGCGGGGGTGAGGCGCAGTTTGCCCGCGCCGTCGGGGTCGGTGGACGTGGTGCAACTGAGCAACGGACCGGTGGTCGAGTTGCCCGCCGCGCTCAGGCAGGCCGCGTTGCTGGCTCCCGCGGCCGGTACGCCCGGCACCGCCAAAGCGCCCACGCCGTTCGCTGTGTTGTTGCGGAACGGCTGGTCGAACAGGACCGACCCGACCGCCGACGCCGAGGAGGGCGCGACCACCACGGCAGCTGCGGTCAGTGCGACCAGCAGCGCGAGCGCGGCCGGCCCGCGTCGGCCCCGTACCACCATGCCCACCCCAATCCAGCACCCACTCCAGCCCCAATTCGGACTTTATCGGACAATAGGTGTGGGTGATCCGGTATCGCGGTGAAGCGTGGGCCGACGTTCCCCTCCCGGGGTGACAGCTGACGCGGGCCCGCACCGGCCTCGTCGAGTCGACTCGATGAGGCCGGTGCGGGCCGGCGGCTGGCGGTGGTCAGCCCTCGATGTCGCGGGGGTCGCGGCTGCGGGGGTAGGTGTTCTTCTCCCCGATCGTGCCGTCCTGCTTCTTGACCACGTGTTCGACGCCGCGGTCGGCCGCCATCTCGCGGCCCTGGGCCTGCGCGTCGGTCTTCACGTCATGCGTGCTGCTGGCCCGCTCGTTGCCCTCCGCCTTGTTCTTCCACTGACCGTCCTCGTGGTACGTGTCGACGTCACCCTTGACCATGGCCGGCTCCTCCCTGCGTCCGAACTGTCTGCCCAATCAGTGCCCCGAGTCGGGCCGGACAAACCGCGCTCCTCAGGAGACGGCCGGGCAGTTGTTGCTCACCCGCCGCAGGATCTGTTCGCGCTCGTCGGTGGTGATGCCCGACGGCGTACCGTCGAAGTGGGTCTCCACCTTGGTCCGGCCGCGCCGCTGCTCGTAGTGCAGGTGCGGGGCGCCGGAGTTGCCGGTGCTGCCGAGCCGTCCGATCTGGTCGCCCTGAGCGACCCGCTGCCCCTTCTTGACAAGCGGCGGTTCGAGCAGGTGCAGGTACTGCGTCTCCCAGGTGCCGCCGTGGTCGATCTTCACCCAGTAACCGCCGCCACGACCGCGGGAGCCCTCCGGGTTGTCCGGGGTTCGGCCGCCGAGCGTCCCGTTGATGCCCGCCACGGTGACCGTGCCGGCGTACGACGCGAGCACCGGCCGCCCCCACGCCTCGCCTTCGGTGGGGAACAGGTCGACGTCGTAGTCGTCGTGACCGGGGTAGGTGCTCAGTTGCCACGTCTCGCCGCAGGCGACCGGCAACTGGAAGAGCGGGCGCGGCCCAGCCGGTCGCAGCATCGGCACGACGATCAGTGCGATGCCGATCAGGGCCACCACCGCGACGAGCGCGATGAGGATGCGGATGGTGCGGCTGCGGGCGCGGCGGTGGGAGCGGGGCGTGGTCGGGTGGCCGGTCGTCACCGCCCCGAGGATGGCAGACGTCGACAACGCCACGGCGCCGGGTCACGCCCCACCGCAAAGTTACATTGCAGTTGCATCGTAAAAACGCTACGGTGGATTCAATGCGATCGCATTGCGATGAGAGAAGGCTCTCCGACGCGGGTCATCGCGTTGGCCGAGGCGACCGCCGACATCCACGCCCCAGCGAGAAGGACGACGATGACCGACACGACGGCACCGAACCGGGCGCGGGTCGGCCGACTGCTGCGCCGGGCCGCAGCGGCCGAGGCCGCGACGTGGCGCAGCCTGTACGTCTGGGCCCGGCGCCGCCCCCTGCCGCTGCGGCCCGGCGACGAACCATTCGGCTACCTCGGCGTGGTCAAGCCGATCCTGGGCATCTTCATCGGCCTGTCGGTAGTGGAGATCCCCATCTTCGATGTCGTCGTCACCCACGTGGTGCCCTGGCGACCGGCGCGCTGGATCGTGCTCGGCCTGGGCATCTGGGGGCTGCTCTGGATGATCGGGCTGTTCGCCAGCATGACCATCCACCCCCACGTCGTCGGTGACCACGGCCTGCGGGTGCGGCTCAGCTCGGGCATCGACATCTGGATCCCGTGGACCGACATCGAGGCCCTGCGCAAGCGTTACCGCTCGCTGCCGTCGAGCAGGTCGGTGCAGGTCGAGCAGGAGGGTGCGCGCCGGGTGGTGTCGATCTCGGTCGGCAGCCAGACCAGCATCGACGTCCTGCTGCGCCGGCCGTTGACCTTCGAGCTGGCGAAGACCGGGTCGCTGCCGATGAACGAGCTGCGACTGTACGCCGACGACCCCGACGGCCTCCTGCGCAGCGCGCGGGGCAGCCCCACGAGCAGCACCGTCAGCCGGTAGCCGTTGCCGCTGGCGGGCGGTCCGGGTCACCCCTGTGAAACGATCGAGGCCATGCCCAAGAAGGTCGATCACCAGGAGCGACGCACCCTCATCGCGGACGCGCTGATGCGGGTCGCCGCGGATCAGGGCCTGGAGGCCGTCAGCCTCCGCCACGTGGCCGCCGCGGCCGGCGTCTCCGCCGGCATGGTCCAGCACTACTTCCGCACCAAGGACGAGATGATGACGTTCGCGCTGAGCGTGGTACGCGAACGCAGCCAGCTGCGGGTCACCGAGGCGCTGGCGCGACTGGGTGAGGATCCACCGCCTCGGCTGCTGCTGCGGACGATGATCGCCGCACTGCTGCCCCTGGACGAGGGGACCCGCGACGACGGGCGGGTGGCGCTCGCGTTCCTCGCCTACACGGCGGTGCGTCCGGCCGCCGCGACCGGACTGCGCGAGGGCACCCGGCAGCTCACCGGATTCGTCGCCGGTGTGCTGCCCGAGGGCCGGGGTGAGGCCGCCGCGGCCGGCCTGCTGGCCCTCATGGAAGGGCTCGGCGTCTACCTGCTGGGTGGGCAGTACACCGCCGCGCAGGCGCTCGACGCGCTGGACGCCCAGCTCGACCTGCTCTTCGGCCCGCACCCGGCCACGTGAGCGTCAGTGGCCGGGTGCCGCACCGCGCCGTCAGCAGCGCGGCACGTTCGGGATGTACCCGTCGTAGCCGGTGAGCACGTACGCGTCGGAGACGTAACGGTTGGTGCCGATCCGGTTCCAGACGGTCGTCGTGCCGTACGGGCCGGTGACTGTGCTGCCGACGGCCTGGCAGTAGACGGCGACTGTTGCGCCGTCGGCGACCGATCCGACGATCGGGTAACCGGCGCCGGGACCGGAGCGGACGTTCAGGGTGCTCGCGCTGGTGCTGACAGTGCCGGAGCCGACACCTGTGACACCGTTGACCAACTGCAGGTAGTAGGTCCAGTTCCAGTTCGGGCCCGGGTCGGTGTGCGTCGCGCCGGGCACCTCGTTGTGCCCGATGATGTGCGCCCGGTCTTTCGGGATGCCGTACTTGGTGGCGAGGCTGCGGGTGAGTGCGGCCGAGGCGCGGTACATGGCGTCGGTGAACCAGGTCGCGTTGTCGACGTACCCTTCGTGCTCGATGCCGATCGACTGGGTGTTGTACGTCCAGTTGCCAGCGTGCCAGGCGATGTCCTTCTCCCGCACCGACTGGGTGACGGCCCCGTCAAAGGAGCGGAAGGTGTAGTGCGCGCTGGCCTGGGCGGCCGGGTTCTGGAACCAGCTGACAGCGCCCGCGTACGCGCCCTGCGTCATGTGGATGACGATGCGGTTGATCGGGTGGCTGCCCGGTCGACTGGCCACTGTGTAGTTGCTCGTGCTGGCCGGCGCCCACGCGGCCGGCCCGTAGTCGGTGCTGAGGGTGCCGATCCCGCCGAGCACGGCGGCCTGCTCCAGGCCACCCCGCCGAGGGGTGACCGGCCGCCCGGTTACCGCCTCGCCGCGCCCGGTGAACCCGGCACGCAGCAGGTCGTAGACGGTGTCCGCGTAGAGCCGCGCGACCGACGGTTCGCTGGCGCCGCCGTACCGGGCGACCGGTCCGTACCAACCGTTCACGTCGTCGCGTGCCGCGTCGGTGAGGCCCGCCTGATCGGCGTACGAGCGCAGCACCGCCGCCGCCCCGAGGACGTTCGCCGTGGGGTCGGTCCGCAGCGCGGTCGGACTGAGCCGGGTGAGCGCGGCAGCCTCGTCCAGGGTGCGCACCCTGAGGTTGCTCGCCAGATGCATCAGCCCGTGGCCGCCCGCAGCGCTCGGTGTGCTGGCGTGCATGTCCAGCCGCGACTCGGCGTACCCGAGTGCCACCAGCAGGTCACGCGGAACGTCGTACCGCTGGGCGGCGGTGTCGAACGCGACGGCCAGCGGGGCGGCCGGCGCCGGTGTCCCGCCGGGGCCGGCGACGGCCGGTGACGCGACCGCGACGACTCCGGTCAGGGCGGTGGTCAGGGCGAGCAGGGTTCGGATGGACATGAGCACTCCTTGCGGTGACTGAGGTTGGCGGCCGGTCGGCCGCCAACCTCGGCGGAAGAACTCGTCAGCACCAGCCGTTGATCGGACCGTTCACACCTGTCGACAGGTAGGCATCGGACACCCAACTGCCGTCGCTCAACCGGTTCCAGAGCGCCGTGGTGCCGTACCGCCCGGTGTGCGAGGTGCCGTTGGCGGAGCAGGAGATGGTGACGGTGGCGCCGTCGGCCACCGAGCCGAGTGAGCCGTAGCCGGTCCCGGGCCCGGCACGTCGGGTGAGCACCCCACCGCCGTTCGCATCGACAACTCCCTGGTTGAAGCCGAGCGCGCCGTAGTTGTACAGACCGCCGCCGACACCGGCCCAGGCCGACCCGTGCCGCGCCCCACCCTGGTAGGCGGCGGCACCGTTGGCCAGCACCCACTTGCCGATGTCGTGGCCGGCGATCGGCACGTACGCGCTGTTCTGCCGGAGCCCGAAGTGGACGTGCCGGCCGTAGGCGGCGCCGCCGCAGGTCACGTCGGTGCCGGTGTTACCCAGGACGGCACCCTGGCCGACACTGGCGCCGTTGACGGAGATGCTGTTCCACAGGTGGTAGTAGTCGGTCGAATAGCCCCGGTCGTGGATGACCCGGATCCAGCCCTGACACATCGTGTACGCCGCTCCGGCCCGGGCCGCGCGGACCACCTGGTCACCACCGGCCAGGTCGACGGAGCTGTACGGCGACTCGGTTCCGCCCCAGCCGTGTGGGCCACTGGTGAGGGTCCACGTCTGGCCCACACCGAAGGGCAGGGCCATTCCGGTCCGGTAGTCGCCGCCCGCGTACATCGGGACCGGCGTGGTGGTGAGCACGCTCTTCTCCCGACCCGTCATCAGGGGCGACCCGGCGGCCAGGTCGCCGAAGGCGGCCTCACCGTCGAAGGCGATCCGCCACCCGGCGGGCTCGGACCGGGCGATGAAGATCGACCCGGTCGGGTGGGCATCCTCCTGGCGGGGCGCGAGCGCGACGGCGGTGCCGAACGCCCACCGGCCGCTGACGCGGCTGACGGTGACCCGCGTTTCCGGCTGCGCGGCCCTGGACACCTCGGCGGTGCCGAGCAGCTTGGCGGTTACCGCCTCGGTGAGCCCGGGGGAGACGGCCGCGGAGGCGGCGCCTGGCGCTGGGGTGACGGCTGCGGAGGCGGCGCTGGGCGCGGCTCCGATCAGGCCCGTGACCATCAGCAGGGCCGCGGCTGTGCCGCCGGCCATTCGTCGACCATGCCTCATCGTGCCCTCACTTTCGCTGGGGTTTCAGGCCGCGGCGATGGAGCACCCGCGCGCACTGAGGGGTTGGGGGGTTGGCGAGGGTGAACAGGGATTACCGGCAGACCACAGAGATGGACTTGAATGTTTGCGCTGATTGTTGTGTAACAAACCGTCTAAGTCAACGCGCTCATCGAAGGTTTTCTACGGGTCGGTCCCGCGCCTCAGCCGAGCGGTGCCGGGGACTCCGCGCCCGGGATCGTCAACGTCGGCGCACCGGACCCGTCGGCCGGGACACTCCAGACGTCGGGCTGACCGTCGCTCTGGCGCAGCGTGTAGGCGAGGGTCCGGCCGTCCAGCCAGGCGGCCTGGTCGTCGACGCTGCTGGTCTCGGCCGTCGCGGTGACCCGCATGGTCGACAGGTCGAGGACCGACAGTCGCCAACCCTTCGCCGGGTCGGCATCGACCGCCTGCTTGAAGGCGATCCGGGTGCCGTCGGGCGACAGTGACGGGCACTCGACGTTCTCCGCCACCGTCTCGACCGTCCGGGCGGCGACATCACCCCGGACCAGGTAACGCCTGCCGCCGGTGGCCATTGTCGCGTAGAAGCGGTTGTCGTCGGCGGTGAAGGTGACCCCCCAGTAGTTGACGTCCGGGCTGCGGTAGCTCCGCCCGTCCCGCCTGATCGCGAACTCTTCGAGTGAGGTCACCGTGGCGCCGGTGGTGGTGTCGAGGATTCCGGTGCGGGTCGAGAAGCCGCTGGCGGTGTAGGAGTCGCCGCCGACGAACGTCGTCCAGGAGACCATCCGGCCGGAGGCCGAGACCCGGGCCCGGTTCGGCAGGCCCGGCACGTCGACCACCCGCGTCTGGCGCAGCGCCGCGTCGAGCACTACCACCTGGTACGACCAGGCGGTCTCCGGTCGCAGGCAGACACCGGTGCCGGCCGCCGCGTACACCCGTAGGCACTCCAGGCCGGAGACGGTGCGCGGCCCGGTGGGGTCGGCCGTGCCGACTGTGGACAGGTGTCGGTCGGTGAGGACCAGCAGTCGCGGGCCGGGCGCCAGGGTGACCGCCTGGTCGTCGGTGCCGGTGGGCGGGGTCCGGGCTGGTTCGGCGGCCACCGCCACGTAGCCGACGGCCACGCCGCCCAGCAGCACGGCCGAGGCGAGCACCACGCCGAGTCTCGCTCGGGTCGACAGCACGGTCATCGGGACACCCTCCGGGTGACGAGACGGGACGGGGCGTTCAGCAGGAGCAGCGTGCCGACCAGAACGCAGGCGACGGCCACGGCCGCCGCGCGGATCGCCACCTCCGGCCCCCACGCCTGCCAGCAGAGACCGAACAGGACGGAGGAGACGAGGTACGCGAGGGCCTGCCCGGTCTGCACGAGCGCGATTCCGGTGGTCCGCAGCCGGGCCGGCAGCACCGGGCCGGCGAACGCGACAAGCACCCCGTCGGTGGCGGCGTAGAACGCGCCGTACAGCACCAGGGTCAGCGCGATGAGCGGCAAACCGTCGACCGGACCGGCCAGCAGCAGGTACGTGGCACCGAGCGCGGTGTAGCCGCCGAGCACCACCGGCAGCCGGCCGATCCGGTCGGCGAGTACGCCGAGCGGGGCGGCGAGCAGCAGGTAGGCCAGGCTGGTGCCCACCGCGAGCAGCGGGAACCAGCGCAGTCCGAGATCCTCGCGGCGTTGCAGCAGCAGGTAGACGAAGCCGTCGCCGATGGTGGCCAACCCGAGCATCGCCGCGGCCAGTACGAGTCGGCCGGCCGGTCCTTTGCGCAGCAGGCCGAACGCCTCCCGGACCGAGACCGTCGGGTCGTCCGGGTTCTCCGTCGCCGGGTCGGCGGGGCGTTCCCGAACGAAGAGCACGAGCACCACGACGGCGAGCGCGGCGATGCAGAAGCTGGTGACGAACACCGCGTCGTACGACTGCCCGACGACAAGCAGGACCGCGAACGCGACGAGCGGGCCGAGGAACGCGCCCACGCTGTCCATCGCCCGGTGCACCCCGAACGCGCGGCCCAGCGCCTCCGGTGGGGTGGAGAGCGTGATCAGCGCGTCGCGTGGGGCGCTGCGCACGCCCTTGCCGAGGCGGTCGACGGCGATGACCGCGCCGATCGCCGGTATCGACCGGCCGGCGAGCAGCAGGCCGAGTTTCGCGACCGCCGAGAGGGTGTAGCCGATGCCGGCGATCAGCTTGCGCCGCCGGAACCGGTCTGCGGCGAACCCGCCCACGACCCGCAGCAGCGCTGTGGCACCGGTGTGGACGCCGTCGAGCACACCGAAGGCCACCGGGCTGAGCTGTAGGCCCAGCACCAGATAGAGCGGTAGCACGGCGGCCACCATCTCGGCGGAGATGTCGGTGATCAGGCTGACCGTGCCGAGTGCGAGGACGTTGCCGCCGACCACTGCCAGCCGGCGACGTCGTGGGCCGGACTCGGGTGGATCGGCGACCGGCCGGGAAACGGTCGAGAGGTACACGAGCATCTCCTCGGGATCGACAACTGCCGGTCAGCCATCGTCCGTACCCGTCGCGGAGGGCACAACGGACCGCGCGTGGCAGCCCGGCGAGGTGCCGGTGAACGTGCCGCGAACATCGAGGTGTTCGCCTGCCGGGACGCGGTGTTCATCCGCCTGTTGCCCGCCGGCTCATCGACCTTCCTACATTCCTCTCGCTTCCCACCCGTAGCGAAGGAGTCCTGGATGGACATTCGATTCCCCCGTCCGACGATCACGACGGGAGCGGTGCTGGTGCTCGTCGCCGCGACCGCCGCCGTCGTGGTGACCGCCGCCGACGCGGCGTCGGCGGCGAGCGTGACGTTCACACCGGTCGCGGACACCTACGTCCAGAGCGACGCGACGTCCACCAACTACGGGACGTCCACGCAGATCGTGGCCGACAACTCTCCCGTACGCCGCTCGTTCCTGCGCTTCACAGTGAGCGGGGTCAGCGGGACGGTGACCGGCGCCAAGCTCCGACTGCGCACCATCAGCGGCAACAGCGGCAGCGATGCCGGTGGCACGTTCCGCCGGATGTCCAACACGACGTGGTCGGAGACCGGCACCACCTGGAACAACCAGCCGGCCATCGACGGGGCCACGCTCGGCACCCTCGGCGCGGTGAGTGGCAACACCTGGTACGAGGTCGACGTCACGGCCGCCGTCACCGGCAACGGGACGTACAGCTTCGGTGCCACCTCCGCCAGCGGCGACGGCGCCTACTACGACTCGCGCGAGAGCGGCGCGGACGCCCCGCAACTGGTGGTCACCACCGGAACCAGCACGCCGCCCACGTCCGGTGACCCGGTGTTCGTGGGGGCGGGCGACATCGCCGACTCCGGCTCCGGTGACAGCGCCACCGCGACGCTGCTCGACAGCATCCCCGGGACGGTCTTCACCACCGGCGACAACGTCTACGACAGCGGCACCGCGTCGCAGTTCAGCAGCTACTACGAGCCCACCTGGGGTCGGCACAAGTCGCGTACCCGCCCGTCGCCGGGCAACCACGACTACAACACGTCGGGCGCGACCGGTTACTACAACTACTTCGGTACGTCCGCCGGCCCGAGCGGACGTGGCTACTACTCGTTCGACCTCGGCAACTGGCACGTCGTGTCGCTGAACTCGAACATCAGCATGTCGGCCGGCTCCACCCAGGAGCAGTGGCTGCGGGCGGACCTGGCCGCCAGCGGCAAGCCGTGCACCATCGCCTACTGGCACCACCCGCTGTTCACGTCCAGCTCCAACCACGCGCCGTCGACATCCACGCGTCCGCTGTACCAGGCGCTCTACGACTACAACGCCGACGTCGTGGTGTGGGGACACAACCACGTGTACGAGCGCTTCGCGCCGATGAACCCGTCCGGTGGCGCCGACACCAGCCGGGGCATGCGCAGCTTCGTCGCCGGCATGGGCGGCGCGGGTCACTACAGCTTCGGCACCATCCAGCCCAACAGCGAGGCGCGCAACAGCTCCGCCTGGGGAGTCCTGAAGTTCACCCTGCACTCCGGCAGCTACGACTGGCAGTTCGTGCCGGTGGCCGGGCAGACCTACACCGACAGCGGCACCGGTACCTGCCACTGACGGACGCGTGCCCCCTGTCCGCGCGGCGGGCAGGGGGCACGTGCGTACCGTCGGACGTCAGCGGGCAGTGCCCGCCCGGCGCTTGTTGTAGACGTCGAAGGCGACAGCGACGAGCAGGACGAGGCCCTTCACCACCGACTGGGTCGACTGGTCGATGCCCATCAGCTGCATGCCGTTGCTCATCACCGCCATGATCAGACCACCGACCATCGCGCCCACCACGGTGCCCACCCCGCCGGTGACCGCCGCGCCGCCGATGAAGGCCGCGGCGATCGCGTCCAACTCGAACATGTTGCCGGCGGCAGGCTGAGCGCCGTTCGACCGCGAGGAGTAGATGACACCCGCCACCGCCGCCAGGAAGCCCATGTTCACGAACATCCAGAAGTTGACGGTGCGGACCTTCACCCCGGACAGCGCCGCCGCCGACAGGTTGCCGCCGATCGCGTACACCTGGCGACCGAAGACGGTACGCCGGGTGAGCAGGCCGTAGACCAGGACGAGAACCGCCAGGATGATCAGCACGATCGGCAGGCCGCGGGCGTGCGCCAACTGCCACGCGAAGTACATGATGACCGCGCCGACCAGCACGACCCGGGCGACGAACAGCGGGAACGACTCGACGGGCTGCTGGTAGCGGATGCGCGCCACACGGGTGCGGAAGCCACTCACCGCGTACCCGGCCACCGCGACGGCGCCGATCAGCAACGTGAAGGCGTCATAGCCCTGCCCGCCGAGCAGCCCGTTGAGGAAGCCCGCCGCGACCTTCTGGTACTCCGCCGGGAACGGCGACAGCGAGATGTTGTCGAGCACCCGGAGGGTGAGACCCCGGAACAGCAACATGCCGGCGAGCGTCACGATGAAGGCCGGAATGCCCGCGTACGCCACCCAGAAGCCGTGCCACGCGCCGACCGCGATGCCGACGGCGAGCGCGGCCAGGACGCCGATCCACCAGGGGTGACCCTGCTGGATCACCAGGACGGCGGAGACCGCTCCGGTAAGCGCGACGACCGATCCGACGGACAGGTCGATGTGCCCGCCGATGATCAGGATGACCATCCCGATCGCGAGCACCAGGATGTACGAGTACTGAAGGACGATGTTCGTGATGTTGCCGGGGCTCAGCAACACCCCGTCGGTCAGGATCGCGAAGAGCCCGACGATGACGACCAGCGCGACGTAGATCCCGCTCTGCCGCAGGTTGTTCAACACCAGCGCCCGCAGGTCGTTCGTGCCGCTGTGCAGAGCGGCGGCGGGTGTGTTGTCCGACGGTGTCGGGCTCTCCGTCGGAGGGGTCTTGATGCTGGTCACGCCACGAGCTCCTTGTCCTTGGTCATCAGCTCCATGAGGCTCTCCTGAGTTGCCTCGGCCACCGGCATCTCACCGGTGATCCGGCCGGCGGCGAGGGTGTAGATGCGGTCGCACATCCCGAGCAACTCCGGCAGCTCCGAGGAGATGACGATCACCGCCTTACCGGCGGCCACCAGCCGGTTGATGATCGTGTAGATCTCGTACTTGGCGCCGACGTCGATGCCCCGGGTGGGTTCGTCAAGGATCAGCACGTCCGGGTCGGTGAACAGCCACTTCGACAGCACGACCTTCTGCTGGTTGCCGCCGGAGAGCTTGCCGACGACCGCCATGACGCTCGTCGTCCGGATGTTCATCTCCCGCCGGCTCTCCTCGGCGACCTTGATCTCCTCATTGCCGTTCACCCAGCCGAGGCGGGACAGCCGGTCCAACGCGGCGGCGGAGACGTTGCGGCGGACGTCGTCGATGAGGTTGAGCCCGTACCGCTTGCGGTCCTCGGTGACGTAGGCGATGCCGTTGTCGATCGCCTCGGCGACGGTGCGCGCCTGCACCTCCTTGCCGCGTACGAAGATCCGGCCCCGGATGTCGCGCCCGTACGAGCGACCGAACACGCTCATCGCCAGCTCGGTGCGCCCCGCTCCCATCAGGCCCGCGATGCCGACGACCTCGCCGGCACGGACGGACAGGGCGACGTCCTCGACGACCATCCGGTCCTGCACCGGGTGCCGCACCGTCCAGTCCTCGATCCGCAGGACCTCCTCGCCGGGCGACGACTCGCGGTCGGGGTAGAAGCTGTCCAGGTCGCGCCCGACCATGCCCCGGATGATCCGCTGCTGGGTCACCTCGTCGGACTTCATGTCGAGGGTCTCCACCGCGCGCCCGTCCCGGATGACTGTGGTCGTGTCGGCGATCGCGGTGATCTCGTTGAGCTTGTGCGAGATCATGATGCAGGTGATGCCCTGGTCGCGCAGGGCCCGCAACAGGTCAAGCAGGTGCGCCGAGTCGATGTCGTTGAGCGCGGCCGTCGGCTCGTCCAGGATCAGCAGGCGCACCTTCTTCGACAGCGCCTTGGCGATCTCCACCAACTGCTGCTTGCCGACGCCGAGCTGGATGACCGGGGTGACGGGGTTCTCGTGCAGCCCGACGGACGCCAGCAGCTTGGCCGCTTCGGCGTTGGCCAGGTTCCAGTCGATCAGCCCGAGACGGCTGCGTCGCTCGCTGCCGAGGAAGATGTTCTCCGCGATCGACAGGTACGGCACCAGGGCGAGCTCCTGGTGGATGATGACGATGCCGTTGGCCTCGCTGTCCCGGATGCCCCGGAACTGCATCGGCTTGCCGTCGAAGAAGATCTCGCCATCGTAGGAACCGGAGGGGTAGACGCCGGACAGCACCTTCATCAGGGTGGACTTGCCGGCGCCGTTCTCACCACAGATGGCGTGGATCTCCCCGCGGCGCACTGCGAGGGTGACATCCTCCAGCGCGATCACGCCGGGGAAGGTCTTGGTGATGCGACGCATCTCGAGGATGGTGTCGTCCATTGTCACTGTCCTCCGTCAGGTCTGGACACGGTACGCCCAGACGTCGGGCCCGGCGGCGACCGCCGGGCCCGACGATTGGTTTACTTCTTGGCCTGACCGGCGGCGACCTCTTCCGCCGTCCAGTAGCCGGAGTCGATCAGCGCGGTCTTGATGTCGTCCTTGTAGACCGTCACGATCGGGAGCAGGTACGCCGGGACGACCTTGACACCGTTGTCGTACGTCTTGGTGTCGTTGGCCTGCGGCTCCTTCTTCTGCAGGAACGCCTCGGCCGCGTTCACGGCCTGGTCGGCCAGCAGGCGGGTGTCCTTGAAGACCGTGGAGCTCTGCACACCGTCGTTGATCAGCTTGATCGAGGCGATCTCGGCGTCCTGACCGGTCACCGGCGGGAGCTTCTTGGCGGCGGTGCCGTAGCCGGCGTTCTGCAGGGCGGTGATGATGCCCCGGGAGATGCCGTCGTACGGCGACAGCACGCCGTCGACCTTCGAGCCGTCGTTGTAGCTGGAGGTGAGCAGGTTCTCCATCCGCTTCTGCGCGGTCTCCTGCTGCCACCGCAGGGTGGCGACCTGCTCGGGGGTCGTCTGCTTCGACTTGACGACGAGCGTGCCGTTGTCGATGAACGGCTTCAGCGTGTCCATCGCGCCGTTGAAGAAGTACTGGGTGTTGTTGTCGTCGAGCGAGCCGGCGAAGAGTTCGATGTTGAACGGACCCTTGGCCGTGCCCTTCGAGCCGTCCTTGTTCAGCAGGCCGAGACCGACGAGCAGCCCGGTGCCCTGGGCGACGCCGACCTTGTAGTTGTCGAAGCTGACGTAGAAGTCGACGTTCTTGCTGCCGCGGATCAGCCGGTCGTAGGAGATGACCGGGATCTTCGCGTCGGCGGCGGCCTGCAGCTGGCTGCTGAGCGCGGTGCCGTCGATCGCGGCGATGACCAGGACGTCGGCGCCCTGAGTGATCATCTGGTCGACCTGCTGCGACTGGGTCGGGATGTCGTCGCCGGCGTACTGGAGGTCGACCTTGTAGCCCTTGGCCTCAAGCTTGGACTTCACGGCGTTGCCGTCGGCGATCCACCGCTCCGAGGTCTGGGTCGGCATCGACACACCGATGGTCAGGTCGCCAGGCTTGTCGGCGCTCTTGTCGTCGCCGCTGCCCGCGCCCCCGCCACTGCACGCTGCCATACTCAGCGTCAGCACCGCGCCGCCGAGAGCAACCAGGAATCTCCTGCGCACCGGCTTCTCCTCTCTGGATTCCCCCGTCGAGTGCCGGGGCCAAAACTGTCACCTTTCGGGGTAGTGTTAGCGCTCACATACGGCACGTCAACACCTGATCCGAAATACCGGTGTCACGGTCTCGTAACGGAGGCCTCCCGATGCATGGGGTCGTCGGCCGCAGTGGCTCCGACCTGGGATCACGGCATCGATCGGTGCCGGTGCGGAAGCCGCCGGGGAGACCGTCGCAGCCCACCACCGTCGGCCCGAGAGGCCACCACCGGGCCGCAGCCACCGTCGGCCCGAGAGGCCACCACCGGGCCGCAGCCACCGCCGGGCCGGGAGGCCACCACCGGGCCGCAGCCACCGCCGGGCCGGGAGGCCACCACCGGGCCGCAGCCACCGCCGGGCCGGGAGGCCAAGCCATCGGGCGGGCCCACCGGCCGCGCCACCAGGGCGTCACGCCACCGGGCCGAGCCACCACCGGCCGGGCAGCAGGGTCGGCTGACGCAGAGGTGCCCGCGGACGACGGGTGTCGTCCGCGGGCACCTGGCGGGCGGTCGGATCAGGCGGGCGGCCGCGACCTGGTCGGTCGACGGACCTGGTCGGTTATCGCCGCGTCCACCGTTGGTTCGCCGCCCCGGTGCAGGTCCAGAGGAGCACCGTGGTGCCGTTGGCCGTGCCGTTGTTGTTGACGTCGAGGCAGAGGCCGGACTGGTTGTTGCTGATCGTGCCGTTGGTGTTGATGGTCCACTGCTGGTTGGTTCCGCCGTTGCAGTCCCAGATCTGCGCCTTGGTGCCGGCCGTGGCGTTCAGCGGCGCGTCCAGGCACTTACCGAGCGACTGCAGGGTCTGACCGTTCGCGGTCCAGCGCTGGTTGGCGGCGCCGTTGCAGTCCCAGATCACCGGCTGGGTGCCGTTCGTGGTGTTGCTCGCCGGCACGTCGAGGCAGCGGCCTGAGGCGACACTGGCGAACGCGCCCGACGTGGTCGGCGGCGGGGTGGTCGGCGGCGGGGTCGTCGGCGGAGTCGTGCCGCCACCGCTGACCCGGTAGACCACAGTGCCGTGCGCCGGAACGCTGGCGCTGATCGTGCCGCTGCTGGAGGTGGTGGCACCGGACCACGCCTCGACCAGCGTGAACGAGCTGCCGGACTTGCCGACGGCGGCGGCCGTGGTGGAGATCGTCGTCGTCGAGCCACCCTGGTTGAACAGGGCGACTGCGACATCACCGTTTGCCAGTCGCTTGGCGAGCACCCGACGGGTGCCGTCGAAGGAGACCTGCGTCCCCTGCAGGCCGAGCGAGTCCTGGTTGATCGCGATCAGGTTGGCGTTCTTCAGGATGGTCTGCGTCGCGGAGTTCATGTTCCGGACGTCGTTGCCGGCGATCAGTGGAGACGCCATGATCGCCCACATCGCGAAGTGGCTGCGCATCTCCGTGTCGTTCATGCCGCCGCGGCCGATCTCCATCATGTCGGGATCGTTGAAGCCGCCGGGCCGCGCGTACGAGGCCAGCGGAACCGTCACGTTGATGATGTTCTGGATGCCCATCGGGTAACCGTTGGTCTGGCCGGTGTCCCACGCGTTGGTGATGTCCTCGGTGGTACGCCACATGTTCGCCACGTCGCCCCAGTTGCGCTGCGGGCCGGTCTTGGCGTGGATGCTGTTCGAGTTGATGCTGTAGACGATCGGGCGGCCGGTGGCGGCCAGCGCGTCACGCATCCGGGCGAAGGTGGTCACCTGGTCGTTGATGCTGCCCTCCGGCGAGCACCAGTCGTACTTGAGGAAGTCCACACCCCAGGCGGCGAACTGGCGGGCGTCCTGCGCCTCGTGCCCGCGGCTGCCGGTGGCACCGGGGTAAGAGTTGAAGTACTGCGCGCAGGTCTTGTCGACAGGCACCTGGTAGAGACCGAACTTCAGGCCCCGGGAGTGCAGGTAGTCGCCGAGCGCCTTCATCCCACTCGGGAACCGGCTCGGGTCGCCCTGGAGGTTGCCGGAGCTGTCCCGGTTCGGGTTGAACCAACAGTCGTCGACGACGACGTACTCGTAACCGAGGTCCCGCATCCCGCTGTTGACGATCGCATCCGCTGACTGCCGGATCAGGCCTTCGTTGATGTTGCAACCGAACGAGTTCCACGAATTCCAGCCCATGGGCGGAGTGCGTGCGACCCCGTTGTCAAGTGCCTGCGCCGCAGGGGCGCGGAGGCCGACCAGAGCGCCGGCGACCAGCACTCCGGCCGCTAGTACGCTCCCCCAGCGTCGACCTCGGGTGATGCGGTTCATCGAGCCTCCTTGTCGGTGGCGCCCGCCCGTGACTACGATCCGAGTGCTGGGCCGGAAGTGGGACGCCGATTCTTGTTAGCGTTAACAGAGACGCCCATCATGTTACGGTGAGATTTCACGAGGTTCAATAGCTCCCCGACAGTTGCATCGCTACTTGTCGATGAGGAAACGCCCAGTTCGATTGACCTACGTCTAACCGATCGTGACGGCGCGTATCGCGGCGAGGTGAGCACGACACCGGGCACCCCCACCGGGCAGCGCCGGTCACGCTGGTGAACGCCGCGTCCGGCGGCCGTCGGCCCGACTGTCAGCGCTGCGGTGGCGCGACGCTCCCCCGGGCAACCAGGGCCGGGGCGATCGTCTGCCGCAAGGCCCCACCGGTGCCCGATTCGATCTGGGTCAGCAGCATCTGTAGGCTCGCCCGCGCCACCGCGTCGAAGTCGGGACGGACGGTGGTCAGCGGCGGGATGAAGTATGCCGCCTCCGGCACATCGTCGAAGCCGACCACGCTGATGTCGTGCGGCACCCGCCGGCCGAACTCGTGCAACGCCCGCAGCACGCCCAGCGCGAGATGGTCGTTGGCGGTGAAGACCGCGGTGACCTCCGGCATCCTCGCCAACATCTGCCCGCACCGGTAACCCGACGCGGCGGACCAGTCCCCCGGCATCAGCGGCGGCGGGTCCACCCCGGCCGTCAGCAGCGCCTCCCGCCAGCCGTCGATCCGGCCGACGCTGTCGAACCAGTCGAACGGCCCCGAGACGTGCCAGACGGTGCGGTGCCCCGCGTCGAGCAGGTGCTGGGTCGCCGCGCGGGCGCCCGCCACCTGGTCGACGGTCACCAACGGCACCGGCCGGCTCGGGTCGCCGTCGACAGTGACAAGCGGGACATCCTGCGGCAGTCGTTCCAGCGCCTCACCCGCCGACTCGACAGGTGCGATGACCACGATGCCGGCGACCCGGTGCGACAGGTGTCGCTCGACGGCGGCCGAGATGGAACGGTGGTCCAGGTTTCGCACGCTGCCGACGCTCACCGCGAAACCCTCTTCGGCGGCGGTCTGTTCCAACGCGGCCAGCATCGACGCCGGGCCGTAGAGCGTGGTGTTCTGTGCGACCACCCCAATGACCTGGGACCGGCCGGTCACCAGGGCACGAGCCGCGCCGTTGGGACGGTAGCCGAGTTCGGCGATCGCCGCCCGCACCCGAAGCCGGGTCTGCTCACGAACGTTGGGGTGCCCGTTGAGCACCCGCGACACCGTCTGATGGGAGACGCCGGCCAGACGAGCGACATCTGTCATCGCGGGACCGTGGACGGCCATTTCACTCTCCCCGCTACGTCTCCGGCCCGCGGCCCGTCGACGTCGACTGGAGCGGCCCGGCCCGATCCCCCTGGCTCAGCCACCACGCCGGTGCTGAATCCCAGGTGACCAGCGCTGAATCGCCGTCAGTCTACGCCAGCAACCGCTTCGAATACGCCACCGCGGTGGCCGGACTGTGGAACGTGCCGAAGCCGCACAACGCTTTTCCCACGCCCGGTATGCGGCCGACCGGCGTGCGGCCGCCGACTGCGCTGGCACGCAAACCTGCTCCACGCTCCTGGACAGAGCGTGGAGCAGGCCAACCGGGAGCCTGACGTGGTGGCGCCGACTGCGCGTGCCGGGCGGGCAGACGCTCGTCGACGCCACCTGTCAAACCGACAGCCGTGTGACGGGCGTCACGGCGTGGTCAGGTCGAATCGGCGGACCGTGACCGCGCCGCCGAGCGCCTGCGTTGCGTGGTTGAAGATGGCGAACCGGTAACCCATGAAGAACTGCCAGTTGTTCGCCAGGGTCAGGGCATTGCCGAACGAGGTGAAGTTGACCCCGTCCGTGCTGTACGAGAAGCGAGCCTGTCGGCCGGATCCCGGTCTGATGTCGGCGTTGGCGCGCAACCAGATCCGGCCACCGGAGACGGCGGTGCTGGCCACCTCGCTGCCGGTGCTCGTGGTGTTCCAACTGCCGTCCATCGTGAGCCCGTTCTGCATGACCAGACGGGTGGACCCGTTGTCCCGCCGGATCCCGATCCACGCTGACGAGTTGCGCAACACCGCCAGGCCGGTGCGGTCACCGTCGCGCATCGTGGAGTAGTCCAACTCGATGGTGGCCGTCGAGGTGGGGCCCTGGATCCGGTGGGTGAGCGTGTTGCGCGCCTTGTACAGGTCGCCGGTGACGGTGGCGGTCTGCAGGTTCAGCCCGTTGTTCACCGACCACTTGCTGTTGTCGGGGTTGTGGTTCCACTCCCACTGCGGTCCTAGGGTGGTGCCGGCGAACGTGTCGGTGCCGGTGAGCGGCTTGACCGCTCGCGGCGGCGCGGGCAGGTTCGGCTTCGGGTACGTGGTGCCCCACGTGCCGTTGACCGTCTGCAGCACGGGCCAGCCGTCGCCGGTCCAGGTGATCGGGGCCATCGCCGGCATCCGACCGCCGGGGTACGCGTCGACGAAGGACATGTAGTACCAGTCGCCGTTCTGGGTCTGCACCAGCCCACCCTGGTGCGGCACGCCGCCACCGGAGATCGGGCCGGGCAGGTTGAGCAGCACCTGCCGCTGCTCGTACGGGCCGAACGGGCCGTTCGTCGACTTCAGCACGTACTGGCCGTTGGCCGGGCGGGTGAGCCAGATGTAGTAGGCGCCGTTGCGCTTGTAGAAGCGCGCACCCTCAAGCGTCCCGATGCTGGACGGCGTCTGGTACACCTGCTGGGCGCGGACCTGGGACTTCCCGTCGGCGGACAGCTGCGCGACGCTGATCGTGCCGTTGCCGTACGCCACGTACATGGTGTCGTTGTCGTCGATCAGCATCCCGGCGTCGTAGTAGCAGTTGGGGATGGTGGTGTGCTTGCTCCAGGTGCCGTCGACGGCGGACGCGGTGTAGATGTGGGTCTGCGCGAAGTCGATGCAGCCGGCCCAGTAGTACGTCCTGTTGCTCGGGCGGTAGTTCAACGTCGACGCCCAGATCCCGTCGACGTACGCGTTGCCGCCGCTCATGTCGTACTTCGAACCGAAGTCGAGCCGGGGCACGGAGTGCCCGGCGTACTCCCAGTTCACCAGGTCGTACGAGCGCAGTACCGGCGCACCCGGTGAGTAGTGCATGGTGGAGGCCGACATGTAGTAGGCGTTGTCCACCCGGATGATGTCGACGTCGGCGAAGTCCTGCCAGACCACCGGGTTCGTGTACGTGCCGTTCGACGGCGGTGGCGTGGTGGTGGGGGGCGGCGTGGTGGGGTTGCTGCCACCATCGACGCGGACCAGTTGCCACTGCTGGTTGGTGCCGTTCCAGTCGTCGTACTGGACGATGTTGCCGCCGTCGGCGGTCGAGGCGCTCTGCACCTCCATCACCTTGTTGCTGTTGCGGTTGGTCAGCCGGACGTAGCCGCTGTCCGAGTCGGTCAACCGGAACTGCTGGTTGGTGCTGTTGTTGTCGGTCCACTGCACGATCGCCCCGCCGTTGGCGGTGGAGAAGCCGGAGACGTCGAGCACCTTGCCCGACAACCTCGACTTGAGCCGGTAGTAGCCGCCGCCGGAGTCGACGAACTGCCACTGCTGCTGGTTGCCGTTGTTGCGCGTCCACTGGGTGATCCGGGCGCCGTCATTCGTGGCCAGGTTGTAGACGTCCACCGCCTTGCCACTGTTGCGGTTCACCAACACGTACCAGGCGCTGGTGTCGACAGTTGCCGCTGACGCGGGCGCCGCGGCCACCGCCGCGGCCGCGCCACCGACCACAAGCACCATAGCGGCGACGGCGAGTCTCGACAGCCACCCGCGCCGTCGTGGCGCACCCCGGGGAACCCGACCGATGGAAAGCATGATCCTCCTCTGCTGACGCGAACCGTGCGGTCTGGGCCGGCGTCCGCGGCACCGGGCGGGGCACCGAGCTGGCCAGGCCCGGCCATGTGATCGCTAACACCGATCGCCCGACCGTCGCGGTGACGAGGTGCCGAAACCGCCGGGTAGGACGCGCACGCGGCCGGACCAGCCAACGACATCGACCATCTTGGCTATAGACTGTGAGCGATAACATGCTGTTAGTCAAGGCGTAACACAACCGCCTCGTGGCCCTGCTGGCGTAGACGCGAACGGGTGGCCCACCCCCGCCCGCAGGCAGGGATGGACCACCCGATGTGTCCGATCGCGGCGAGGGCGTCGCTCAGAAGCCGCGAGCCAGCCGGTAGTAGGCCTGGTTCCAGCGGAGCTCGTCGGCGAAGCGGCGGGGCTCCGTGTCGGCGTCGATGACGACCAGCTCGGTGCGACTCATCTCCGCCAGGTCGTGCAGCTCCTCCACCCCCACCGCCTGCGACAGCACTGTGTGGTGCGGGGCGCCTGCGGTGATCCACGCCTCGGCCGAGACCGGCAGGTCGGGGCGCGGACGCCAGACGGCACGGGCCACCGGCAACCGGCGCAACGGCTGCGGCGGGGCCACCACGTCGATCTCGTTGGCCACCAGCCGGAAACGCTCCCCCATGTCGGAGAGCCCGAGCACCACCGCCGGACCGGGTGCGGCGTCGAACACCAGCCGGACCGGGTCCTCCCGGCCACCGATGCTCAACGGGTGGATCTCCACGTTGGGCACGTCGGCGGCGATCGTCGGGCAGACCTCCAGCATGTGGGCGCCCAGCACCAACTCGTTGCCCGGCGTGAGGTCGTAGGTGTAGTCCTCCATGAACGACGTGCCGCCGTCCACGCCCACCGACATCGCCTTGAGCGTGTGCACCAGGACCGAGGTCTTCCAGTCGCCCTCGCCACCGAAGCCGTAGCCGTCGGCCATCAGCCGCTGCACCGCGATGCCCGGCAGCTGACGCAGGCCGCCGAGGTCCTCGAAGTTGGTGGTGAAGGCCCGGAACCCGCCCGCGTCCAGGAACGCGCGCATGCCCAACTCCAGGCGGGCCGCGTACCGCAGGGAGTCGTGCCGCTCGCCCCCGGACAGCAGGTCACCGACGATCCGGTAGGTGGCCTCGTACTCCTTGACCAGCTCGTTCACCTGCGCGTCGGTGACCTGGCCGACCACCTCGACCAGGTCGTTGACGCCGTAGGTGTTCACCGACACCCCGAACCGCAGCTCCGCCTCGACCTTGTCGCCCTCGGTCACCGCCACGTCGCGCATGTTGTCGCCGAAGCGGGCCAGCCGCAGCGACCGCATCGCCGACCAGCCGATCGCGGCGCGGGCCCACGCCCCGACCCGGGCCGACACCCGCGGGTCGCTGACGTGCCCGGCCACCGTCTTGCGGGCCACGCCGAGGCGGGTCTGGATGTACCCGAACTCACGGTCGCCGTGGGCGGCCTGGTTCAGGTTCATGAAGTCCATGTCGATGTCGTTCCACGGCAGCACGACGTTCGCCTGCGTGTGCAGGTGCAGCAGCGGCGTCTGCAACGCGTCCAGACCGGAAATCCACATCTTCGCCGGCGAGAAGGTGTGCATCCAGGCGATGACCCCGACGGCACCCTGGGCGGCGGCCTCCCGACAGACCTGCAGGATCTCACCGCTGTTGGTCAGGACGGGCTTCCAGACCACCCGGGCGGGAATCTGCGGCGAGTCGTCGAGCGCGGCCGCGATCTGGCGAGACTGCTCGGCGACCTGCCGGAGCGTCTCCTCGCCGTACATGCCTTGGCTGCCGGTGAGGAACCAGATCTCGGGTTCGGTGTGTGGTGCCATGGGGTTGCCTTCCGCGAGAGGAACTGTCACTTGTAACGGATTCCGATGAGGCGCTGGAGGAGGATGAACGCGAAGAGCAGGCCGCCGATCACGATCTTGGTCCACCAGGAGTTGAGGCTCCCATCGAAGGTGATGAGGGTCTGGATCACGCCCAGGACCAGCACGCCCAGCACCGTTCCGAAGACGTAACCCGCGCCCCCGGTGAGCACGGTGCCACCGATGACGACGGCGGCGATGACGTCGAGCTCCATGCCGACGGCGATCAGTGGCGCACCGGAGAGGGTGTAGAAGGACAGCAGGATCCCACCGATCGCGGAGCACAGGCCGCTGATCGTGTAGACGGCGATGCGGGTCCGCCCCACCGGCAGGCCCATCAGCAGGGCCGACTGGGGGTTGCCGCCGATGGCGTACACGTTGCGGCCCAGCCGGGTGTAGGCCAGCACGTACGCGGCGATGGCGAGCACGACGAACGCGATGAGCACGCTTATCGAGACGAAGTTGCCCCGGGGATCGCCGATGCGCTCCTGCGACATCCTGGTCCAGAACCCGTCGGTGATCGGAATGGACGAGCCGGAGATCAACGTGCACATGCCCCGGGCGAAGAACATCCCGGCGAGCGTGACGATGAACGGCTGGATCTCGAAGAAGTGGATGGCGCAGCCCATCAGCAGGCCGAGGGTCGGGCCGATGAGCAGGGCGATCACGAGCACCAGCGCCGCGGGCAGGCCCTCCTGCAGGAGCCAGGCCGACACCATCGCCGTCATCGCCACGACGGAACCGACCGACAGGTCGATGCCGCCGGTGAGGATCACGAAGGTCATCCCGATCGCGACCACGAGCAGGAAGCCGTTGTCGATGAAGACGTTGAAGATGACCTGCACGTTGGAGAACGCCGTGTACTGCGACACCCCGATGCCGTACATCACCAGCAGCAGGGCGAGCGTCGCCAGGACCGGGATCTGCTTCCTCGGCAGCCGGAACCGGTTACGACCGGCGGTAAGCGTTCCAGTGGTCATGCCGGCACCTGCTCCTTCGGCTTGTCGGCGATGGCGGCGGCCGGTGACGCGCTGCGCCTGCGGCGGGTGAACCGGGCCCGGAAGGCCGGTGCCTGGATGAGGCAGACGGCGATCACGACGACCGCCTTGAACAGCAGCGCGGTCTGCGGCGAGATGTCCATGGCGTACACCGTGGTGGTCAGGGTCTGGATGATCAGCGCACCGATGATGGTGCCGCTGAGGAAGAACCGACCGCCCGCGAGGGACGTGCCACCGATGACCACCGCGAGAATGGCGTCCAACTCCACCCAGAGGCCGGCGGCGTTACCGTCGGCACTGGAGACGTTCGCCGTCATCATGAACCCGGCGATCGCGGCGCACGCGGCGCTGATCACGTACACGAGGAAGATGACCCGGCCGGACCGGATGCCGGCGAGGCGACTCGCCACCGCGTTACCGCCCACCGACTCGACGATCATGCCGAGCGCGGTGCGGCGGGTGAACGCGGCCACGAGCAGGGCCGCGGCGAGGGCGATGAAGATGGCAAGCGGCAGGGTCAGCGCGTGACCCAGCCCGATCGCCCGGTACGGCTCGGAGTTGATGGTGATGATCTGGCCCTCGGTGATCAGCTGGGCGAGGCCCCGGCCGGCCACCATCAGGATCAGGGTGGCGATGATCGGCTGGATGCCGATCACGGCCACCAGCACGCCGTTCCAGGCGCCGAGCACGAGCGAGACGCCGAGCGCCAACGCGAGGGCGGTCAGCACCACGCCGAGGCTGTTCTGGTCGGGCTGCTTGCTGATGTACATGCAGGCGATCGCGCCGCTGATCGCGCAGAGTGAGCCGACCGACAGGTCGATGCCGCCGGTGGAGATGACAAGGGTCATCCCCAGCGCGACAAGGATCAACGGTGCGCTCAGCCGCAGGATGTCGATCGGCGTGCCGTACAGGTGCCCGTCCTTCAGCTCGATGGACAGGAACCCGGGCCGGTAGATCGTGTTCGCGGCGAGCATCACGATCAGCACGGCGGCGGGCCAGAACAGCCGGTGACCGGTGACCGTCCGGTAGCGGCTCATTGTGTCGTTCATCGGTCTGCCTCCTCGCGGTGGGATCCACTCGCGATGGTCTGCATGATGCGGTCGGCGTCGAGGCTGTCGTCGTTCGCGAGCTGCGCGACCATCTGCCGGTCCCGCATCACCGCCACCTTGTGACTGAGCCGCAGCACCTCCTCCAACTCGGCGGAGATGAACAGCACCGCCATGCCACCGTCGGAGAGCTGCGTCACGAGTTTCTGGATCTCGGTCTTCGCGCCGATGTCGATGCCCCGGGTCGGCTCGTCGAGGATCAACAGTCGAGGCTCGGTAATCAACCACCGGGCCAGGAGAACCTTCTGCTGGTTGCCACCGGAGAGGTTGCGGACCGGCACCTCCGGGTCCGCGGGCCGGATGTTGAGCGCCTTGACGTACTTGTCGACAAGCTCGTCCTGACGACGACGCGGAATGGGTCGCAGCCAGCCGCGGGCCGCCTGCATGGCGAGGATCATGTTCTCGCGGACCGACAGGTCGGCGACGATGCCTTCCGCCCGGCGGTTCTCCGAGCAGAAGCCGACGCCGTGGTCGATGGCCTGCGCGGGGGTCCGCAGGCTGCTGGACGTGCCGTCGATGGCCACCTGACCGCCGTCGGTTTTGTCGGCGCCGAACAACAACCGCGCGACTTCGGTACGCCCCGAGCCCAGCAGGCCGGCCAGGCCCACCACCTCGCCGGCGTGGATGGTGAGGCTGAACGGCTCGACCGCGCCCGAGCGACCGAAGTTCGACACCGCCACCAGGGGGGTGCCCTCCTCCAGCGCGGCCAGGTCCCGCCGGGAGTGCTCCTCGATGCCCTCGAGCACGTCGAGTTCCTTGCCGATCATCTTCTCGACGAGGGAGAGCTGGGGCAGCTCGGCGGTCAGGTACTCGCCGACGAGCCCACCGTTGCGCAGCACGGTGATGCGGTCCGCGATCTCGTAGACCTGGTCGAGGAAGTGCGTCACGAACAGGATCGCGATGCCCTCGTCGCGCAGTTGCCGCATGATGCGGAACAACTGCGCCACCTCGCCGGCGTCGAGGCTGGACGTCGGCTCGTCCAGGATCAGCACCCGGGCCTTGATGTCGATCGCGCGGGCGATGGCGACCATCTGCTGGATCGCCAGCGAGTACGAGCCGAGCGGCGCGCTGACGTCGAGGTCGAGGTCGAGGCGGGCCAACAGGGCCCGGGCGCGCCGGCGCACCTCACCCCAGCGGACGGCGCCCAGCAGCCGGGGCTCCCGGCCGATGAAGATGTTCTCCGCCACCGAGAGGTTGGTGCAGAGGTTGACCTCCTGGAACACGGTGCTCACGCCGGCCGCGGTCGCCTGCATCGGCCCGCTGAAGGACACCGGCTCGCCGTCCAGCGTGACGGCGCCGTCGTCGGTGTCGTAGACGCCGGTCAGCACCTTGATGAGTGTCGACTTGCCGGCGCCGTTCTCGCCCATCAGGGCGTGCACCTCGCCGGGAAAAAGCCGGAAGTTGACGTCGTGGAGTGCGCGCACCCCGGGAAAGGACTTGCTGATCCCGGTCATCGTCAGGACCGGACGGCTATCCGTCATCCCATCAGACCTCTTCTGGGGGTTGTCGACGCGGAAGGGCCGCTGCGCTCCCACCGCGCCCGCCCGGCCGCCCCTGCGGGCGGCTCGGGCGGGCGTGGCGCGGGTCATCGCGGGTCATGCCCGGTCCGTTCGGGTTTATGGGGCGACGAGGCGGGGCCGCCACGCGAGCGCGGCGGCCCCCCGACGTCGATCAGTACTTGCGGTTGGGCAGAGCCTCCTTGGCCTGCTCCTGGGTGAAGGTGGTCTCCTGGGTCTCGATCCGAGCCGGCACCGTCTCACCCGCGTGGACCTTCTTGGCCAGGTCCATCAGCTGCGGGCCGAGCAGCGGGCTGCACTCCGCGATGAAGTTGAACTTCCCGTCGGCGAGGGCCTGCATCCCATCCTTGACGGCGTCGACAGTGATGATGGTGATGTCCTTGCCCGGCGTCTTGCCGGCGGCGGTGATCGCCTCGAGCGCGCCCAGACCCATGTCGTCGTTGTGCGCGAACAGCACGTCGATCTTCGGGTTGGCCTTGAGGAACTGCTCCATCACCTGCTTGCCACCGGCGCGGGTGAAGTCACCCGGCTGGGAGGCGATGATCTTCAGGTTCGGGTTGGCGGCGATCGCCTCGCCGAAGCCCTTCTTGCGGTCGTTCGCCGGCGCCGCACCGGTGTTGCCCTGCAGCTCGACGATGTTCACCGGACCGGTGGCGGACTTCTTCTGCTCGACCAGCCACTCACCGGCGAGCCGGCCCTCCTTGACGAAGTCCGAGCCGAGGAACGTCTTGTACAGGCTCTTGTCCGCCGAGTCGACCGAGCGGTCGGTCAGGATGACCGGGATGCCGGCGTCCTTGGCCTCCTTGAGGACGGTGTCCCAACCGGATTCCACCACCGGCGAGAAGGCGATGACGTCCACCTTCTGCTGGATGTAGTTGCGGATCGCCTTGATCTGGTTTTCCTGCTTCTGCTGCGCGTCGTCGAACTTCAGCTCGATGCCGGCCTCGGCGGCCGACTCCTTGATCGAGGTGGTGTTCGCGGTACGCCAACCGCTCTCCGCGCCGACCTGCGAGAAGCCCATCGTGATCTTGCCGTCGTCCTTGGCGTCGCCGCCGCCGGTGTCGCTGTTGCCGCAGGCCGCCATGCTGCCGACGAGCAGCACACTGGCGAGAACCGTGGCAGCGCGCCACGGAGCGGAGTGCATTCGCATCTTTCGCATCGAATCTCCTTGGCTCGGTGTGGTGGGGAACCGCGCCAACCGCCGATGTGCAAGGAGCGGCGTACGCGGGTGTTGCGTGCTGCTACTTCGGGGTGGTGCAGACCGGCGGGTCGGAGGTGGCCGCAGAGGGTCAGGAACCCGCCGGTGGGACTGGTTGTTGACCGTAGACGTTCTGGTAGCGGTCATGAAGGGCGTCGATGTCGGCCGGCGCGATCGGCACCGGCTGCCCGAGTGCGCGGGCCAGGTGCGCGGTACGAGCCACGTCCTCACACATCACCGCGGCCTTGACCGCCGCGCGGGCGTCACGGCCGATGGTGAAGACACCGTGATTGCGCATCAGCACCGCTGGTGAGCGGTGGCCGGCGAGCGTGCTGACGATGCCCTTGCCGATGTCGTCGCCGCCGATCAGGGCGAACGGACCCACCGGGATCTCCCCACCGAACTCGTCGGCCTGGGCGGTGAGATAGCAGGGGATCGACTCCCCCCGCGCCGCCCAGGCGGTGGCGTACGAGCTGTGGGTGTGCACGACCCCACCGACCTCGGGCATGGACCGGTAGACGTACGCGTGGGCGGCGGTGTCGCTGGACGGGGCGAACTCGCCCTCCACGAGGACACCGTCGAGGTCACATACCACCATCGTGTCCGCCGTCAGCTCGTCGTAGCCCACGCCGCTCGGCTTGATCACCATGAGGTTGCGGCCGGGCACCCGGGCGGAGACGTTGCCGGCCGTCCAGGCGACCAGGTGGTACCGGGTGAGTTCGGCGTGCAGGCGGGCAACCGTCTCGCGCAGCTCGCTGAGTGCGGTCACGCGACCACCTCCAGCGCGGCCTCCTGCGTGGTCGCGGCGGTCTCGACAGCCGCGTTACGGATCGCCCGCAGGCGGAGCATGACGTCGTTGCCGCCGCGTCCGAAGTGGTCGTGCAGCGTCCGGTACTCCGCGTAGAGGGCGTCGTAGGCGCGCGCCCGGTCCGGGTCCGGACGGTAGACCGCCTCGTGCACCCGGCCCATCGCCTGCGACGCTTCGTGGATCGACGGGAACTCACCGGCGGCGACGGCGGCATGGATCGCCGACCCGAGCGCCGGCCCCTGCGCGGACGCGATGATGTTCAGCGGTCGCCGGGTCACGTCGGCGTAGATCTGCATCAGCAGCGCGTTGTTGGTGAGGCCACCGGCGATCACCAGGTCGTTCACTGCCACACCGGCGTCGACGAACGCCTCGATGATCATGCGCGTGCCGAAGGCGGTCGACTCCAGCAGCGCCCGGTAGATGTCCTGCGGCCGGGTGGCCAGGGTCATTCCGACGATCATCCCGCTGAGGTCGTGGTTGACGAGCAGCGAGCGGTTGCCGTTCCACCAGTCGAGCGCGATCAGCCCGTGCCCGCCGACCGGCTGGCTCGCGGCCAGCTCGGTGAGCTGTTCGTGCGAGTCGATGCCGGCCGGGGCGGCGTGCTTGACGAACCAGCCGAAGATGTCGCCGACACCGCTCTGCCCGGCCTCGTAACCCCACGCGCCGGGGCTGATGCCGCCGTCCACGACACCGCACATCCCGGCCACCTCGGCGACCTGCGCGCCGTTGACGACGTGGCAGGTCGAGGTGCCCATGATCGCGACGAGCCGACCGGGCTCCACCGCCTGCGCGGACGCCGCGGTGACGTGCGCGTCGACGTTGCCGACGGCCACCGCGATCCCCTCCGGCAGGCCGGTCCAGGCGGCGGCCTGGGCGGTGAGCGCGCCGGCCCGCGCGCCGAGCGGCAGCAACGGACCGTCAAGCTTGGTCACGAAGTCGCCGAAGTCGGGGTTGAGCGCGGTCAGGAAGCTCTCGGACGGGTACTTGCCGTCCTGGAGGATGCCCTTGTATCCGGCGGTGCAGACGTTACGGGTCTCGGTGCCGCAGAGCTGCCAGACGATCCAGTCGGCCGCCTCGACGAAGCGCTCGGCCCGGTCGTAGACCTCGGGATCCTCCTCAAGGATCTGCAGGCCCTTGGCGTACTGCCACTCGGCGGAGATCTTGCCGCCGTAGCGGCCGATCCACGGCTCGGCCCGCTCGTGGGCCAGCGCGTTGATCCGGTCGGCGTGCGGCTGCGCGGCGTGGTGCTTCCACAGCTTGACCCAGGCGTGCGGCCGGTCGCGCAACTCGGGCGTCTCACACAGTGGGGTGCCGTCGGCAAGCGTGGGCAGCACCGTGCAGGCGGTGAAGTCGATGCCGATGCCGACCACCGCGGCGGGATCCACCCCCGCGGCGGACACCGCCGCCGGGACGGCGCGACGCAGCACCTCGCGGTAGTCGTCCGGGTTCTGCAGAGCCCAGTCCGGGGGCAGCGCTCGGCCTCCCGGAAGTGCCGTGCTGATCACACCGTCGCCGTACTCGTGCACCGCGGTCCCCAGCTCGGCACCATCGCCGACACGGACCACCAGAGCTCGCCCGGACAGGGTGCCGAAGTCGACACCGACGACGTAGCGGTCGTCAGCTCCGTCCACACGGTTCATGTTCACCTCCACCGTTAACGGGGATAGTGTTAACGCTCACATCCAGCCTCGTCAAGACATCCAGGCGCAACAGCTCCGTAACGGAACGGGGAAGCCGGACCGACTCGGGCGCGTCGTCGGCGGACCCCCACAAAGCACGCGAATCCGATGTCTTCCGCCGAACGGGCACTCGGGACGGGGGGTGCCGAACGAACCCGACGCCGACCGGACGCCGCTCGGTCGGCGGGGCGACAGGTATCGCACCTCCCACCACGAGCCACCCGCCAGCCGGCAACGCGGGACCGAGCCGGAATGATGTTGGCGATAACATCACCGGAGCGTCGCGCCCCGTTGATCAGACCCGCAGCCCGGCCACCGGCCGGCGCGATGGCGCACCGGCGAGCGCCCCGGCGGACGACGGGCTCACCTCGCGGCCCCACACCGGGCCGGTGTTATCGATAACATTCGACAGTTGGTCGATGCCTGGGCAGCCCGCGCGACGCCGTCGGCCGCGCGACAGGGACAGCCGGCGGGAGCGCCAGGGGGGGGGCGGCCCCCGGACGGCCCAGGCGATGGCGGAGGCCAGACACGGCGGCGGGGAGGGGT